>CAIWTJ010000120.1 GCA_903915535.1 Enhydrobacter aerosaccus | reverse complement strand
TCGGCGATCACCGGCTCCTCCAGCCAGTAGGGATCGAACTCGTCGATGCGGTGGCCGGCCTGGATCGCGGTGTCGGCGTCCCAGCCCATGTTGACGTCGATCATGATCTCGACGCCGCCGCCCATCGCCTCGCGCATCGCCTTCACGTTCTCGACGTCCTCGCGCCACGGCCTGATGTGCGCGACCTGCATCTTGATCGCCTTCAGCCCCTGCGCGGTGAACTCCTTCGCGCGCCGGATCATGCCGTCGCGCCCGAAGCCCCTGAAGCAGCCCGAGCCGTAGGCGGGAATCTCGGTGCGCGCCGCGCCCCACAGCCTGAAGAGCGGCAGGCCCGCGCGCTTGCCCACGATGTCCCACAGCGCCATGTCGACGGCGCTCTGCGCGAACACTGTGACGCCCATGCGGCCCAGCCAGAAGTTGCTCTTATATAAGGTCTGCCAGATGCCCTCGATCTCGGTCGCGTCGCGGCCGATCACGTGCGGCGCGATCAGCTCCTTCATCGCCGCATCGATCGTGTGCATCCCGCCGCGCAACGGCATCAGGTAGCTCATGCCCGTGAGCCCGCCCTGCGTCTCGATCTCGAGCACGTAGAGATCGCGCACCGGCGCCGCCAGGATCCCCGCCGGCGGCGGATCCCCGCGCCACGGCACCTGCAGGAGCGTCGAGCGCAGTTCGGTGATGGTTGTGGCGGTGGTCATGGCTGGGTTTCCTCGATTGATTGCCCGAGAGATAACCTCATCCTGAGGAGCGGCCGCAAGGCCGCGTCTCGAAGGATGGGCTACGGGCAAGGTGCGCGTTCCCATCCTTCGAGACGCGCTACGCGCTCCTCAGGATGAGGTGGATTTCTTCTTCTCGCGACGCAGCCACTCCTGGACGGCATCGCCCATCGTCTTGCCGCTGCCCGCTTTGATCCAGCCCATGAACGATAGGTCGAACTTGAAATGCTCGCCGCAGCGCGCCTTGAAGAAGCGCCGCACGTTCCGGGTGTTGCGATAGTCCGGCGTGATCGGCGTGCGTGGCGTGATCTTGCTGCTGTGCCAGTCCACGGTCCCGGCCTTGCTCGCGGCGCCCCTCCCGGAGGAGGGCTTCTGCTTCTTCTTCTCGCGCCGCAGCCACTCGGCCACGGCATCTCCCATGGTCTTGCCGCTGCCGGCCTTCATCCACGCCATGAACGCTACGTCGAACTTGAAATGCTCGCCGCAGCGCGCCGTGAAGAAGCGCCGCACGTTCTGGGTGTTGCGATAGTCCGGCGTGATCGGCGTGGCGGGCGTGATCTTGCTGCTGTGCCAGTCGAAGGCTCCGGCCTTGCTCACGGTGCCTCTCCCGGGATTTCATCTCCCTTCAGGCCGCAATGTTCGCACGCCTGCGGGCCGCTCTCCGTAATGCGCGGCTTCTGCGCCCATTGGCTCCAGAAGACCTCGCCGCAGCGCGGGCAGCGGAACCGGTAGAACCAGCGGGTGGCGCCCAGCATGCCGGCGATGGCGAAGACGATCACGCCGATCGGCGCCACGGGCAGGCGATCGGGCGCCGCCAGCGTGCCGACCGTGATGGCCAGCAGGGCGGCCAGCAGGGCGTAGTAGAGTCCGTAACGCTGCCGCCGCGCTGCCCAGGCCGCCTCGTATCGGCCGGTGTCGGTCATGGCGGGATCTGGTTCAGTTCCAGGCCGCACTTCTGGCATCGGCTCTTGCGCGACGTCGCTTCCATCAGGTCGACCACCCAGTTGCGGACGAAGGGCGCGTCGCAGCGCGGGCAGCGGAAGCGGTAGAACCAGACCACCGCGGCCGCGATGCCGGCCACGCAGGCCGCCGACAGCGCGAGGTTGCCGTCGGCGAGCCTGAGCCCGATCAGCAGCGCCATGATCATCGCCGCGAGCGCCCAGGTGCGGAGCTTTCGCTTTCGCCAGGCCGCCCGGTACCGCTCGGCGTCGGTCACTCGATCACCCGGTCGGCGCGGGCGATCAGCGACGGTGGAAAGACCAGACCGATCGCGCGCGCGGTCTTCATGTTGAGCACGAGTTCGAATTCCGTCGGCTGCTCGACGGGCACGTCGCCCGGCTTCGTGCCTTTCAGCACCCGCTCGAGCTGCCGCGCCATGACGCGGAACGCCTCGCGGTGGAACGGGCCGTAGGACATCAGGCCGCCCGCCGCGGCGGTCTCGCCCCATTGGTAGATCGCGGGCAGGCGCGCGGCGTTGGCGCGTTCGATCACCGGCCCGCGCACCGCATGCACCAGCGGCGAGGCCAGCACGTTGATCGCCTCGGCGTGCCAGTCCGCGAATGTCCCGAAGGCGCGCGCGACGTCGTCGAGGCGGCGCACCTCCTCGATCCGGAGCTCGACCGCGAGGCCCGCCGCCGTGCGGCGCAGCGTCTCGAGATGGAACGTGCCGGTGTCGGGATCCCACAGCACGCCGATGCGCCGGGCCGCGGGCACCGCTGCCTTCAGGAATTCCAGCCGCTTGGCGTTGAGCTCGGAGGCCAGGATGCTGAAGCCGGTGACGGTGCCGCTCGACCGGCCGAGGCTGGTCGCGAAGCCTTCGCCCACCAGGTCGTCGCTGCCGGCCACGATCGGCACGGTGGGCATGGCCTGCCGCGCGGCGCGGATCGCGGGCTCGCCGAAGGCGATGACGGCGGCGGGGCGGCGGCCGGCCAGCGCCGCCGCGAGCGCGGGCAGGCGGGCCATGTCGCCGTCGGCATAGGCCCAGTCGAAAGTGACGGTCTTGCCGTCGACGATGCCGCCCTGGCCGAACACGGTCACGAGTTCGGCGTTGAACGGGTCGGACTCGGGATAGGGATCGAGGAGGGCGATGCGGGGAGCGCCGGGGGAAACGGCCTTGCCCTGCTGCGCGCGGGCGATCGTCGCGCCGAGACCGCTCGATGCGATGGCCAAAGAGAACGTCCGTCGCAGCATCAGGGTCGGTCCACGTCGCGGGGAGAGTCCGGAGGAAAGCGGCGCATGCTAACAGACTTCCGTGCCTGGAGTATCTTCTCCGGCGTGCGTTTCGGGGACGAGGATATGACGGAAGCCGGCGGCGCGGCGAGCGGTGAAAAGAGACGGGTCGACGTCTTATTCTACGGCCTGTTCATGGACGCCGCCGCCTTGGCGGCGCAGGGCTTCGATCCGCGCGATCCGCGGTTGGCCCGTGTCGATGGCATGGCGCTGCGGCTGGGCGCCCGCGCGACGCTCGTTCCCGCGCCCGGCGGTGTTGTCCACGGCGTGGTGATGGCGCTCACCCATGCCGAGATTGACCGCCTCTACGCCGAGCCCTCGGTCGCCGCCTACCGCGCCGAGCCGGTCACGGCCGTGCTGAAGGAGGGCAGGAGCGTCGCGGCCCTCTGCTTCAACCTGCCGGAAGCACCCGCCGCCGGTGCGTCCAATCCCGATTACGCCGCCAAACTCGGAATCGTCGCGCGACGGTTGGGCCTACCAGAGGACTATATCGCGGGGTATATCGCGGGCGTCGCGGGCTGAGCATGTCGCGGCCATTCCGCTGCCGCATCGCCCAGGGTTTTGCCGCTGGCGCTCAGGGCGTCTCTCGCGGGATTTCGTTGAAGCGCAGGCCGCAGTGCTGGCAGGTGCGCAGGTAGTCCCACTGCCAGGGGCGGTAGCTCGGCGGCCAGGCTTTCCGGAACAGCTGGCCGCAGCGCGGGCAGGGGAAACGATAGATCCAGGCGTTGAGTCCGAGGATCGCCACGATGCACACGACGATCACGACACCCGCGTCGACCTGGAGCCACTGCGATACGAAGCCCTTGGCCATCAGCGCGGCGATCGTCACCGCGACGACGGCGTATTGGACGACGAAACGCCACCGCAGGGCCGCCCAGGCCGCCTCGTATTGTCCGCTCTCGGTCATCCCCGCCGCCTATCTTTCCTGCCCGGCGACACTATGATGCCGCCGCCATGACTTCGTCCAACCGCCTCTATCTCTTCGACACCACCTTGCGCGACGGCGCCCAGACCCAGGGTGTCGACTTCACGGTGGCCGACAAGGTCGCGATCGCGCGCGAGCTCGACCTGCTGGGCGTCGATTACATCGAGGGCGGCTGGCCGGGCGCCAATCCGACCGACGACCGCTTCTTCGCTGATCCGCCGGAATTCAAGAACGCGAAGTTCACCGCCTTCGGCATGACGCGGCGTGCCGGACGCTCCGCCGGCAACGATCCCGGGCTGAACGCGATCCTGTCGACCAAGGCGCGCAACGTCTGCATGGTGGGCAAGACCTGGGACTTCCATGTCGATGTCGCCCTGGAGCTCGACCGCAGCGAGTATGTCGAGATGATCGGCGACTCGATCGCGCATGCCAAGACGCGCATGGAAGAGGTGATGTTCGACGCCGAGCATTTCTTCGACGGCTACAAGGCCAATCCCGCGTACGCGCTCTCCTGCCTCGCCGCCGCCGAGAAGAACGGCGCGCGCTGGCTGGTGCTGTGCGACACCAACGGGGGGACGCTGCCGCACGAGATCGAGCGCATCGTGGGCGAGGTCTGCCAGAAATTCGACGGCAACAGGATCGGCATCCACACGCACAACGACACCGAGAACGCCGTGGCCAACACCTTGGCCGCCGTTCGTGCCGGCGCGCGCCAGGTGCAGGGCACGATCAATGGCCTCGGCGAACGCTGCGGCAACGCCAACATGATCGCGCTGATCCCGAACCTCGTCTTGAAGATGGGCTTCGACACCGGCCTGCAGGACGGCGCGATGGCGCGTCTCACGCATCTGTCGCGGCTGCTCGACGATCGGCTCAACATGCCGACCAACCGCAGCGCCGCCTACGTCGGCACGCGCGCCTTCGCGCACAAGGGCGGGCTGCACGTATCGGCGGTCGAGAAGGATCCCAAGACCTACGAGCATGTCGATCCCGAGGTCGTGGGCAATACGCGCCTGATCGTGGTCAGCGACCAGGCCGGCCGCTCCAACATCATGGCGCGCTTCCGCCAGATCGGCCTCGACGTCGATCCCAAGGATCCCGGCGTGGCGCGCCTGCTCGAGATCGTGAAGGAGCGCGAGAGCGAGGGCTATGCCTACGACGGCGCCGACGCCTCGTTCGAGCTTTTGGCACGACATCAACTTCACACCGTGCCCGACTACTTCGCGCTGCAGAGCTTCCGCGTGCTGGCCGAACGCCGCCTCAATGCCAAGGGCGAGCTGATCGCTCTGTCGGAGGCGACGGTGAAGCTCGACGTCGCGGGCAGGCGCGCCATGGAAGTGGGCGAGGGCAACGGCCCCGTGAACGCGCTCGATGCGGCGCTGCGCAAGGCGCTGGTCCCCGTATATCCGGAGCTGGAAGACATGCGGCTGGTCGACTTCAAGGTCCGCATCCTCGACAGCGCCGGCGGCACCGCCGCCACCACGCGCGTGATGATCGAAAGCGCCGACGCCAAGGGCCGCCGCTGGTCCACCATCGGCGTCTCGCCCAACATCGTCGATGCCTCCTACAACGCTTTGTACGACGCGCTCACGTACAAACTCTTCCGCGACGGCGCGACGGTGCCCAAGAGATAAGAAAGATTGCGCTGCGCGCGGCCCTGACGGTGTTCGTCCAGTGTGCGGGTGCTCACCCTTCGAGACGCTTCGCTTCGCTGCGCTCCTCAGGGTGAGGGTCCTCATCCTGAGGAGGCCGCGGAGCGGCCGTCTCGAAGGATGGGCTCCAACAAGATTGTATATTGCGCTGCGCTTCGCTCTTGCTCCTTAGGGTGAGGGCGTTGTTTGAACCACGCACAACCTCATCCTGAGGAGGCCGCGGAGCGGCCGTCTCGAAGGATGGGCCTCAGTCGCGGCGCTTGGACAACTGCCGGATCGAGCCGAAGTCGCCGCGCATCAGCGCTTCTTTCTTTGCGCGTGACCAGCCTTTGATCTGACGCTCGACCGCAATGGCGTCCGTGATGTCGGGGAAATGTTCGGACCAGATGAGCTCGACGGGCAGGCGTTTCGACGTGTAGCCGCCAAAGGTGCCGTTGTTGTGCTCAGACAAACGCCGCTCGAGTCCGCGCCTGGCCGAGCCCACGTAGTAGCTGCCGTCTGCGCATCGCAGGATGTAGACATGAGCGCCGGGTTCGTCGTTCATCGCGTGGCCCATCCTTCGAGACGCAGCCCTTCGGGCCGCTCCTCAGGATGAGGTCTATTGGTATTACTGCCAATACCACCCAACCCTCCCTATCAGCCATGCCGTGCGAATAGTTGACCATTCAGTCCGTGCGGCCGACCATGGGTAGATAATGGACGGGGAAATGCCGCTGCCCAAGCCACAGGCGCCGCCGACGATCGCGGCTGCCTCGACGCGTCTGCCGCGCCTGGGCCGCCGGCGCATCGCCCGCGCGGTCATGTGGTCGCTGCCGTTCGTGGCGATCGCAGGCGCGCTGTTCATCTGGCTGACCTCCGGCCGCTACATTTCGACCGACAACGCCTATGTGAAGGGCGACCGCGTCTACATCGCGACCGAGATCGCGGGCCCCATCGTGCAGGTGCCGATCAGCGAGAACCAGCACGTCACCAAGGGCCAGCTCCTCTACAAGCTCGACGACACGCCCTACCGAAACCAGCTCGCCAACATCGACGCCCAGATCGAGAGCGCGCGCGCCGACATCAAGGGCCTGAAGGCGCAGTGGCGCACCAAGCGCGAGGAGATCAAGTCGGCGCAGAGCCAGGTCGTCTATGCCGAGACCGACTTCGCGCGCACCCGGGACCTCGCCGAGCGCAAGTTCGGGCCGCAGCAGAAGATGGACGAAGCGCGCATGTCGCTCGACGTCGCCCAGCGCCGCGTCTCCGCCGCCGAGGAGGACCTGACGCGCATCGAGGCGGCGCTGGCCGGCGATCCGCAGATCGCCGTCGACAAGCATCCCAAGGTCATGCAGCTGATGGCCCAGCGCGAGGACGCGCTGCTCAACATCCGCCGCACCGAGATCCGCGCGCCGATGGACGGCCGCGTCTCCAAGGTGCTGGTGCCGGGCAGCTACGCGATCATGGGCGTGCCCTCGGTCGCCGTCGTCGCCGACACCGACCTGTGGATCGAGGCCAATTTCAAGGAGACCGAGCTCACGCGCGTGCGCGTGGGCCAGCCGGTCACCATCACGATCGACACCTATCCCGACATGAACTGCACCGGCAAGGTGACGTCGCTCGCGCAGTCGACGGGGGCGGAGTTCGCGGTGCTGCCGCCGCAGAACGCGACCGGCAACTGGGTCAAGGTCGTCCAGCGCATCCCGATACGCACCTCCGTCCAGTGCAAGGCGGGCGATCCGCCGCTCAGGGTCGGCATGAGCACGACGATCGAGATCGACACCGGCCACAACCGCTCGATCGGCGACATCCTCAAGGCGATCGGCTTCTAGTCCGATGGATGCCGACGCGCTGAGGCGGCGCCGCTGGCTCACCGTCGTGGTGATGATGGCCACGATCATGCAGGCGCTCGACGGCACCATCGCCAACGTGGCGCTGCCCGACATCCAGGGCTCGCTGTCGGCGACGCAGGAACAGGTCGCCTGGGTCATCACCTCCTTCATCGTGTCGGCCGCGATCGCCACGCCGCTTGCGGGCTTCTGCGCCGTGCGCTTCGGCGTGCGCCGCATCCTGGTGTCGTCGGTGATCGGCTTCACCATCGCCTCGATGCTGTGCGGCCTCGCGCAGTCGCTGCCGCAGCTGGTGATCTTCCGCGTCATGCAGGGCGTTTTCGGCGCCTCCCTGGTGCCGCTCAGCCAGTCGCTGATGATGGACGCCTATCCGCGCGAGGAGCAGGGCAAGGCGATGGCGATGTGGGGCGTCGGCACCATGCTGGGCCCGATCACCGGACCGACGCTGGGCGGCTGGCTGACCGACGAATATTCGTGGCGCTGGGTGTTCTACATCAACCTGCCGGTCGGCATCCTGTGCGCGATCGGGCTGATGATCCTGGTCAAGCCGAAGGTCAACGACAACCCGCGCCCGTTCGACCTACTGGGCTTCACCCTGCTCGCGATCGCCATCGGCACGTTCCAGCTCATGCTCGACCGCGGCGAGCAGATGGACTGGTTCGGCTCGAAGGAGATCATCACCGAGTCGGTGGTGGCGGGCGTGGCGGCGCTGATGTTCGTGATCCACATGCTGTCGAGCGACCAGCCGTTCCTGCCGCGCGACCTTTTCCGGGACCGCAACCTGATGCTGGGCCTCACCTTCACCGCGGTGACCGGCCTGCTGATGATCGTGACCGCGACCCTGCTGCCGCCGTTCCTGCAGCAGCTCAAGGGCTATCCGGTCTTCACCACCGGCGTGGTGATGGCGCCGCGCGGCATCGGCACCATGCTGTCGATGTTCGCCGTGTCGCGCATGATCGGCCGGGTCGATGCCCGCAAGCTGATCGCGGTCGGGCTCGCGTTCTGTGCGCTCTCGCTCTACGACATGACGCAGTTCTCGCTCGACATCAGCGAGGCGCGCATCGTCTGGAACGGCTTCCTGCAGGGGCTGGGCCTCGGCCTCGTGTTCCCGCCGCTCACGACGCTGGCTTTCGCCACCGTGCCCGCGCGCATCCGAACCGAGGGCGCGGCGCTGAACGCGCTGATGCGCAACCTCGGCGCCTCGGTGGGCGTGGCGACGCTGGTGGCGCTGCTCGGCCGCAACACCCAGATCAACCATTCGACGCTGGCGGAGAACCTGACGGCGTTCAATCCGCTGTGGCGTTACGGCACCAACCCGACCGAACACGGCATCCTGGTCGACCGCTCGCATCTGCTGTCGCACATGACGCCGTTCGGCGGCGCCTGGCCCTACGGCGCGCTGCCGACCGACGACTTCATGAAGCTGACGGCGATGTGGGGCGAGGAGCTCAACCGCCAGGCTTCGATGATCGCCTACCTCAACGACTTCCGCGTGCTCGCGGTGTCGGCGGTGGTCTTCATCCCGCTGCTCTTCTTCATGCGCCGCCAGGCCGGCTTCGCGCGCCCCAGCCGGCGCTGAGACGCCAGATTACCTGATCTGCCGGCCCTCGCCGTCGTGGGCGGTGTAGGTCCAGCCGACAAGCGTGCCGTATTCGCCTTCCGCAACGGCGCGCACGTTGGCCAGCCAGCGGTCGGCGTCGGGCGTGAACCGGAAGTCCGGCGCGTTGTTCCGGATGACCGCGATCAGCACGGGCCAGTAGGCGTCGGGGACGCCCTCCGGCACCTGGATGGCGAGGGCCGTGCCGGTCCGGCCCACGAACTCCACGGTCGGGGTCGCGTGGCGGCCGCTGCTCCACCCGAAGCGGATGGTCTGCAGCTCTTCCCAGCGGATCTCGCCGGTCTTCGCGGACAGATCGAACGGGGCACTGAGCGAGAGGCCGTCGCGGTCGAGGCTGAACCGCCAGCCGACGGGCTGAACCAGAAGCGTGCCGCCCAGCGCGCCCATCACCGCGCAGGCGCCCCATTGCCGCGGCCCGAATTGCGACCAGCCGAGCCGTCGCGCCTGCCAGATCAGGTATCCGCCAAAGGCGATCAGGCTGCCGCCCAGCGGCAGGGCCAGCAGCAGATAGTGAGCCGTCGGCTCGAGGACGAGAGGCAGCGGTATCAAGGCGGGTCGCAGTCTAGCAGACAATCGTCTATAGGGCGCCCATGGGACGAGCCTCCAAGGGCAGGGCGACGGCGGCGGCGACGCCGGTCGTGATCATGGTGCGGCCGCAGCTGGGCGAGAACATCGGCATGGCGGCGCGCGCGATGCTGAACTGCGGGCTGTCGCGGCTGCGGCTCGTGGCGCCGCGCGACGGCTGGCCCAGCGAGCGCGCGGTGCGGGCGGCCTCGGGCGCTGATGTCGTGCTGGAAGCGGCCGAGCTGTTCGACAGCGTGGCCGAGGCCGTGGCCGACCTCGAGCATGTCGTGGCCACCACCGCGCGCAACCGCGAGCTCACGCAGCGCATCGTGACGGCGCGCCAGGCGGCCTCCGACGTGCGCGGCTGGATCGGCGAGGGCTTGCGCGTCGGCCTGATGTTCGGGCCCGAGCGTACCGGCCTCGAGAACGACGACCTCGTCCATGCCGACACGGTGCTCTCGATCCCGCTCAATCCGCAGTTCTCGTCGCTGAACGTAGCGCAGGCGGTGCTGCTGGTGGCCTACGAATGGGCCGCCTCCGGCGACACCACGCCGGTCGAGCGCCTGGCCGAGCACGCGACGCGGCCCGCCACCAAGGAAGAGATGCAGAACCTGTTCGAGCATCTCGAGCGCGCGCTCGACCAGTCGGGCTTCCTGCGCCACAAGGACATGCGGCCCGGCATGGTGCTCAATCTCCGCGCGCTGCTGCAGCGCGCCCACATGACCGAGCAGGAAGCGCGCACCTTTCACGGCGTGATCAAGTTTCTCTCCAAGGGCAAGCACGAGGACTGACGATGGCCAATAGCGCGAAGGTTTCCTGGGTCGACGGCGCCCTGTTCGTGGCCGAAGCCGGCAGCGGCCATACCTTCACCATGGACGGCTCGCCCGATGTCGGCGGCCGCAATCTCGGCGCGCGGCCGATGGAGGTCATGCTGATCGGCATGGGCGGCTGCACCGCGATCGACGTTGTCTCGATGCTGAAGAAGCAACGGCAGGACATCACCGGCGTCGAGGTCTCGTTGGTCGGCGAGCGGGCAACCGAGCACCCGATGGTCTATACCGAGGTGAAGCTGGTTTACACGGTGCGCGGCCGGAAACTGAACAAGGCGCTGGTCGAACGCGCCGTCAGCCTGTCGGACGAGAAATACTGTTCGGCGACGGCCATGTTCAAGAAATCGGCCAAGGTCACGCGCGAGATCGTGCTGGTCGAGGTCTGAGGCCCATCCGTGCCCGCCGCACCTTGTCATCCTGAGCGCAGCGAAGGATCCTTCGCTTCGCTCAGGATGACAGAGGGCCGATTTGCGCCGATGTGCCCCAGGGGCCGCGCCCAGCACCGTCTCCCGGCACCTAAATCGTTGATTTTCCAGCACTAACCCCTGCTTGACTGGCGCGGTTTCGCCAGTATGTTCCCGCCTTCTTCCGGAGAACGTGGCTGGAGGCCGATTCAGGCGTCCATTCCCGCCCCAAGCTTGCTTGGACCAAGGCCTATCCGGACAACAGAGCGGCAGCCCAAATGGGCGTCGCAAAACCGACGGAGTGCTGCGTGAGCAAGCGCGAGAATTCGAAGTACAAGATCGACCGCCGCCTCAGGGTCAACCTGTGGGGCCGTCCGAAGAGCCCGATCAACAAGCGCGAATACGGTCCCGGCCAGCACGGCCAGGGCCGCCAGAAGCCGACCGACTATCGCCTGCAGTTGATGGCGAAGCAGCGCCTCAAGGGCTACTACGGCTCGGTTTCCGAGCGTCAGCTGCGCAAGTATTACGCCGAGGCCGTGCGCCGCAAGGGCGACACCGGCGAGAACCTGGTCGAGTTGCTCGAGCGCCGGCTGGACGCGGTCATCTACCGCATGAAGTTCGCCATCACCGTCTTCGCGTCGCGCCAGCTGGTCAGCCACGGTCACGTGAAGGTGAACGGCAAGCGCGTGAACATCGCGTCGTACCTGGTGAAGGACAACGACGTGATCGAGCTCACGGAAAAGGGCAAGAGCATGGAGCGCGTGCTGGAGGCGACCCAGACCGCCGAGCGCGACGTGCCGGAATATGTGACCGCCGATCACACCGAGATGAAGGGCACGTACGTCCGTGGGCCGAAGCTGGCCGACGTGCCGTATCCGGTGCAGATGGAACCGTCGCTGGTGGTCGAGTACTACAGCCGCTAACCGGCCATTTCTGTCACTTTTGTATCAGCGAAAACCCGCCTCACGGCGGGTTTTTTGCGTTTGGCCCCGGTATTGCTCTGTGATGCGAGACCCGTCTGCATCTATAATGCGGATGGGGATTGGGGAATAAGAGGGTACTCAAGATGCGTATGGCCCGTGTAGCGGTCCTGGCGTCCGTGGCGGTCGTCGTTTGCGGCGCAGCCTTCATTTTCAGGCAGGACATCGAGCGCAAGCTGGGCTTCGCGCCGGCGAACGCCGCCGAGCAGGCGCGGCCGCCCGCCGGGCGTCCCGGCCGGCCTGCCGCCGGCCCGGTGCCGGTCGTGGTGGTCTCGGTTGCGCCCAAGTCGATGCCGATCATCGTCGAGGCGGTGGGCACGGTGCAGGCAATCTCGTCGATCCCGCTCAAGTCTCGCATCGACAGCCAGATCATGAAGGTTCACGTCGAAGAAGGCGCGCTCGTCAAGGAAGGCGACCTGCTGTTCGAACTCGACAACCGCACCCTGAAGGCCCAGCTCGGCATGATCGAGGCCACGATCCGCAAGGACCAGGCGCAGATCGCCCAGGCCAAGCGCGACTCCGCCCGCGCCGACGATCTTCTGACGCGCGGCGCCGGCACGGTGGTGACGCGCGACACCAACGTGACCTCGCAGAAGGCCCTCGAGGCGCAGCTCGAATCCGACCAGGCGAGCCGCGACAATATCGTGGCCCAGCTCTCCTACACCGAGATCCGCGCCCCCGTGTCGGGCCGCATCGGCTCGATCCCCTACAAGGCCGGCACGATCGTGCGCATTGCCGACAACACCGCGACCTCGGTGCTCGCGACCATCAACCAGGTCGACCCGATCTTCGTGCAGTTCGCGATCCCGCAGGTCATCCTGCCGGACCTGCGCGCGGCGATGACCAGGGGTGACGTCAAGGTCAATGCCCTGCTGGACGACGGCACGCGTCAGCCGGGCGCGATGGCCTTCATCGAGAACACCGTCGACGCGAACACCGGCACCGTCGGCGCCAAGGCGCGCATCGGCAACGCCAACGAGGCGCTGTGGCCCGGCCAGTTCGTGAAGGCCGAGGTCATCCTGGGCAACGAATCCGGCGCTCTGTCCGTCCCGGCCGCGGCAGTCCAGCTCGGTGCGCAGGGTCCCTATGTCTTCGTCATCAAGGACGGCAAGACCGCCGAAGTCCGTCCGATCACGATCAAGCGCACGCAAGGCGGCGAATCGGTGGTCGGCAGCGGGCTGCAGGCGGGCGACAGCGTCGTGATCGACGGCCAGCTGCGTCTGGTCAACGGCGCGCCGGTGGCCGCCAAGCAGGCACCCGTCGAGGCGCCGAAACCCACGCCGCCGCGCGGCTAGTAGCGCACAGGAAGTCCGTCCATGGGCATTTCAGCTCTCTGCATCCGCCGCCCGGTCATGACGATCCTGATCATGGCGTCGTTCGTGATCGCGGGTCTCTTCGGCTTCAAGCAGCTCCCCGTGGCGGCCGTGCCGCGCGTCGACTTCCCGACCATCCAGGTCCAGGCCCAGCTGCCCGGCGCCAGCCCCGAGACGATGGCCTCGTCGGTCGCCTCGATCCTCGAGCGGCAGTTCTCCAACATCGCCGGCGTGTCGGCGATGACCTCGACATCGTCGCTCGGCAACACCTCGATCGTGCTGCAGTTCGACCTCAACCGGAACATCGACGGCGCGGCCCTCGACGTGCAGTCGCAGATCTCCGCCGCCATGCGCCGCCTGCCGGTGGAATTGCCGACGCCGCCCAGCTTCCGCAAGGTCAATCCGGCCGACTTCCCGATCATGTTCCTGGCGTTGAAATCGAGTCAGGTGCGCCTGTCGGACGTCGACGCCTTCGCCAACCGCGCGATCCTGCCGCGCATCTCGACCCTGCCGGGCATCGCCCAGGTGCTGATCTTCGGCACGCAGAAGTACGCCGTGCGCGTGCGCGCCAACCTCGATCAGCTGGCCGTGCGCGGCCTCACCCTGAACGAGCTGCAGAACGCCATCGTCACGGCCAACTCGAGCAAGCCGCTGGGCGCCATCGCCGACCAGCGCCAGAGCTCGATCCTCGACGCCACCGGCCAGCTCACCCAGGCCAAGGACTACCTGCCGGTGATCGTGGCCTGGCAGAACGGCGCGCCGGTGCGCATCTCCGACGTCGGCACCGCGATCGACTCGGTCGAGAACGACAAGGTCGCGAGCTGGCTCGACGGCACGCGCGCCATCCTGCTCGCGGTCTATCGCCAGCCCGACGCCAACACCGTCGAGGTCGTCGATCGCATCAAGGCCCTGCTGCCGCAGATCCGGGCCGAGCTGTTGAGCGGCGTCGATATCGAGGTGCTGAACGACCGGTCGGTCTCGATCCGCGACGCGATCGAGGACGTCGAGTTTACGCTCTGCCTCGCGGGCGTGCTGGTCGTCATCGCGATCTATTTCTTCCTGCGCAGCGCCCGTGCCACCATTATTCCCGCGATCGCGCTGCCGATCTCGGTCATCGGCACCTTCGCCGGCATGTACGTGTGCGGCCACTCGATCGACAACATCTCGCTGCTGGCGCTGACGCTGGCGGTCGGCTTCGTCGTCGACGACGCGATCGTCATGCTCGAGAACATCGTTCGCCACATCGAGGCCGGCGAGAAGCCGATGGATGCCGCCTTCAAGGGCTCCAAGGAAGTGGGCTTCACCATCATCTCGATGACCCTGTCGCTGGTCGCGGTGTTCATTCCCGTGCTGTTCATGGGCGGCGTCGTGGGCCGCATGTTCCAGGAGTTCGGCCTCGTCATCTCGATGGCGATCCTGATTTCGGGCATCGTCTCGCTGACGCTGACGCCGATGCTGTGCTCGCGGCTCCTGAAGCCGATCGACCATCACGAGAAGCACAACGCGCTGTTGAACCTCTTCGAGTGGAGCTTCAACAAGATGACGGCGGGCTATTCGTGGGCCCTGCGCCGCGTCGTGAAGATGCCGAAGATCGTGCTCGCGGTCACGCTCGGCACCTTCGTGCTGACCGCGGTGCTGTTCCAGAACATTCCCAAGGGCTTCTTCCCGTCCGAGGATATCGGCCAGCTCACCGGCGCCACCGTCGGCCCCGACGATGCCTCGTTCGACGCCATGGTGGCGCGGCAGGCGGTGTTGGCCGATGTCATCAAGCGCGATCCCGACGTGGTCACCGTCATGTCGACGGTCGGCGGCGGCAACGCCGCCAGCACGGTCAACTCGGGGCGCATCTTCGTCACCCTGAAGGACAAGTCCGAGCGCAAGTCGACGGCGCTGGAAGTGGTCGCGCGGCTGCGCCGGTCGACGGCGACGGTGCCGGGCATCAACATTTTCTTCCAGCCCATCCAGTCGATCAACATCGCCACGACCCAGTCGCGCGCGCAGTACCAGTTCGGCATGCGCTCGAGCGACCTCAAGAGCCTGCGCGAGTTCGCCCCCCTGATGGAAGAGCGGATGCGCCGCATCCCGAGCATCGCCGACGTGAACTCGGACCTGCAGGTGCGCGCCCGCATGACGGCGATCGACATCGATCGCGACACGGCCTCGCGGCTCGGCATCTCGATCGACCAGATCCGCCTGCTGCTCTACTCGGCCTACGGCACGCGCCAGGTCTCGACGATCTACGCCACCGACGATACCTACCAGGTGATCCTCGAGGTCGATCCGAAATACGCCGACACCAACGAGGTGCTGCGCCGCATGATGGTGCGCACGCCGACCGGCGGCCTGGTGCCGCTCGACACGGTGGCCAAGCGCTCCGACAAGCCGACCTCGCTCACCGTCAACCACATCTCGCAGCTGCCGGCGGTCATCGTCTCGTTCAACCTCGCGCCCGGCGTGGCGCTGGGCGACGCGGTGAAGGACATCCAGGCGGTCGCGGCCGAAGTCGGCCTGCCGCCCACCATCGCCACCAGCTTCGAGGGCAGCGCGCAGGTCTTCCAGCAGGCCGTGGCCAACCAGGGCATGCTGCTGTTCGCCGCGGTGCTGGTGATCTACATCATCCTGGGCATCCTCTACGAGAACTTCATCCATCCGCTCACGATCCTGTCAGGCCTGCCGTCCGCGGGCATTGGTGCGCTGATCACGCTCCAGCTCTTCGGCATGGACCTCTCGGTCATCGCGCTGATCGGCGTGATCATGCTGATTGGCATCGTGAAGAAAAACGCCATCATGATGGTGGACTTCGCGCTCGAACGCCGCGCCCAGGGCGCGACGGCCGAGGAGGCGATCGTCGATGCGGCCGAACTGCGCTTCCGGCCGATCATGATGACCACGACCTGCGCGCTGCTGGGCTCGCTGCCGATCGCCATCGGCGCCGGCGCCGGCGCCGAGCTGCGCCAGCCGCTGGGCGTCACGGTCGTGGGCGGCCTGCTGGTGTCGCAGTGCCTGACGCTGTTCATCACGCCGGTCGTCTACATCTGGTTCGATCGCCTGCTCGGCGTGAAATTCGGCCAGCTCAGGATCTTCCGCCGCAAGGACAAGGAAGCGGCCACGCCGCATCCGGCCGAATAAAGAGGCTTTCTCCATGACCGACGACATCGGCGCCTTCGTGCCGGGCCCCCGCGTGCGTATCGAGGGCAAGGCGGGAGGCCCGCTCGCCGGTCTCACTTTCGCCGCCAAGGATCTGTTCGACGTGGCGGGCGTGCCCACCGGCGGCGGCAATCACGATTGGCCGACCGGTCGACCTATTCCAACGCAGCATTCCTTCGCCGTGCAGACGCTGCTCGACGCCGGCGCCACCCTGATTGGCAAGACCATCACCGACGAAGTCTCGCTCGGCATCCTGGGCGAGAACGCCTTCGACGGCACGCCGAAGAACACGCGCGCGCCCGGCCGCGTGCCCGGCGGCTCGTCCTCCGGTTCGGCCGCCGCCGTCGCGGCCGGCCTCTGCGACACGGCACTCGGCACCGATACCGGCGGCTCGGTGCGCGTGCCGTCGAGCTTCTGCGGCCTCTACGGCATCCGCCCGACGCATGGCCGCGTCGACACGCGGGGCATGCTGCCCCAGGCGCCGACCTCCGACACCACAGGCTGGTTCGCGCGCGACGCCGCGACCTTCGCCAGGGTCTCGTCCGTGATGCTGGGCGAGGAGATCCCGCAGAAGCTGCCGACGCAGCTCGTCATCGCCACCGATGCCTTCGGCTTCGCCGACGCCGATGTCGCCGCCGCCCTGCGTCCGCTGGTGATGAAGCTCGCCGCACTGGTCGGGCATTGCCGCGAGGACATCATGGCCCCGCCGGGCCTCTCGGTCTGGGCGCGCGCGCAGCGCAGCCTGCAGCCGGTCGAGGCCTACAACACCTTCAAGCCGTGGCTCGACGAGCGCAATCCACGCTTCGCCTTCTCTGTCGCCAAGGCGCTGGTGACGGGCTCGATGATCTCGGCCGCCGACCAGGCCTGGGGCACGCTGATGCGCCAGGAAGCGCGCGGCCGCATGGCCCACCTGCTGCCCGAGGGCACGATCCTTTGCCTGCCCACCACGCCGTTCCCGGCGCCGAAGGTGGGCCTGCCGCTGTCGGTGCTCGATCCGCTGCGCGACCGGATCACCTGTCTCTGTGCGCAGGGCGGACTGGCGGGCCATCCGCAGGTCAACCTGCCGGGCGCGACGGTTGACGGCTTGCCGGTCGGGCTGTCCATCATCGGCGCGCGTGGCAGCGACGCGAGCCTGGTGGCAGTGGCGCGCGCCCTGGAGAACGCAGCTTGAAAGACCTGACACCGAACATCCCCGAAGTCGTCGCGGAAGTAAGCGCCCTGTTCGAACGCTACGAGCAGGCGCTGATCGACAAGAACGTCGACGTGCTCGATGCCACGTTCTGGAACAGCCCGTACACGATCCGCCTGGCCAACAACGAGCACGGCTACGGCTTCGACCGCATCCACGCCCATCGCGTGGCGCGCGTGCCCGGCCCCGGCACCAAGGAGAAGCGCTACCGCGTCGACATCCTGACCCTGGGCCGCGACATCGCCACCGTGAACCTCGTGTACAAGGTGCGCGGCAAGGAGGCGACCGGCCGGCAGAGCCAGACCTGGGTACGTTTCCCCGATGTCGGCTGGCGGGTCATCGCGGCGCACGTGTCGATGATCACGGATCCGGTGGTTTTCTAAGCGCATAACCTCATCCTGAGGAGGCCCGCAGGGCCGTCTCGAAGGATGGGCAACAAACAAGGTGCTCGTTCCCATCCTTCGAGACGCGCCTGCGGCGCTCCTCAGGATGAGGATGGCGGTGTATCAACGGGAACGGAGGAAACCCATGGCCAAGGAACAGCCCGCGTTGGGCAACGTCATCGCGCCCGATCCGACGTGGGCGGCCAAGACGAAGGAGGCGGCGCTCGAGCCCGCGCTGCCGATCGTCGATCCGCACCATCACCTGTGGCAGCGCTCCGGCAACGACTACCTGTTCCACGACCTGCTGGCCGACACGCAGGAGGGCCACAACATCGTGGCGACGGTGTTCGTCGACTGCCATTCCATGTACCGCAAGGACGGCCCGGCCGAGCTGCGCTGCACCGGCGAAACCGAGTTCGCCAATGGCGTGGCGGCGATGAGTGCGAGCGGCCTCTACGGCAACCTGCGGGCCTGCGCCGGCATCGTGAGCCATGTCGACCTGCGCCTCGGCGCCAAGGCCGGCCCCGTGTTCGATGCCCAGATCGCCGCCGGCAACGGCCGCTTCAAGGGCATCCGCCACCAGACCGGCTGGGACGCCGATCCCGGCATCCGCAACTCGCGCACCGATCCCACGCCCGAGCTCACGCGCGACAAGACCTGGCGCGAAGGCTTCAGGGAGCTGGCGAAGCGCAAGCTCACCTTCGATGCCTGGCTCTATCATCCGCAGATCCTGGAGATCGGCGAACTCGCCGACGCGTTCCCGGACACTACGATCATTCTCAACCACGTCGGCGGCCCGTTGGGCTACGCGGGCTATGCGAGCCGCCACGACGAAGTGCGGGCGGCCTGGAAGAAGTCGATGGCCGAGCTTGCCAAACGCCGGAACATCGTCGTGAAGGTCGGAGGCCTCGGCATGGCGATGGGCTGGTTCGATTTCTACCAGCGGCCCAAGCCGCCGGGCTCGGAGGAACTGGCCGCGGGCTTCAAGCCCTGGGTCGAGACCTGCATCGAGCTGTTCGGCGCCGAGCGCTGCATGTTCGAGAGCAATTTCCCGGTCGACAAGATCACGTCCGGCTACGGCGTGCTGTGGAATGCCTTCAAGCGGCTGGCTGCGGGATGTTCAGCCGCCGAGAAGACTGCCCTTTTCTCGGGCACCGCGGCGCGCGTTTACAAGTTGGCGCTCGCCTGAGCCGCGCCTAGACTTGGCTCCTCACTCGGGGGAGCCAAGCCATGCGTCGTTCGCTCATCGCATCCATCGCGGCACTCGCGACCGCTCTGTCGCCGCTCGTCTGCTTGCCGGGCGCCGCGTCGGCCGAGACGGTGCTGAAAGCCGTCATGGAATCGGACGTGAAGATCCTCGATCCGATCTGGAGCGGCGCCTACATCACGCGCAATTACGGCTACATGGTCTACGACACGCTCTTCTCGATCGACGAGAAGTTCGACGTCAAGCCGCAGATGGTCGACACCTGGAAGACCAGCGACGACGGTCTCGTCTGGACCTTCACCCTGCGCGACGGCCTCGAGTGGCACGACGGCAAGCCGGTGACGGCGGAGGATTGCGTGGCCTCGCTCAAGCGCTGGAGCGCCAAGGACTCGATGGGCGGGAAACTCGCGTCGTTCCTGTCGGAATACAAGGTCGTCGACGCCAAGACCTTCCAGATCGTGCTGAAGGAGAAGTTCGGCCCCATGCTGCAGGCGCTGGGCAAGCCGTCGGTCGTCGTGCCGTTCATGATGCCCGCGCGCATCGCCGCGACCGATCCCAACACGCAGATCAGCGAGTACGTGGGCTCCGGTCCCTTCATCCTGAAGCTCGACGAATGGAAGCCGGGCGAGAAGATCGTCTTCCTGAAGAACACCAAGTACAAGCCGCGCGCCGAGCCCGCCTCGGGCCTGGCGGGTGGCAAGGTCGTCACGCTCGACCGCGTCGAGTGGGTGTGGATCCCCGACAGCCAGACCCAGGTCAACGCGCTGATCAACGGCGAGATCGACATGATCGGCAGCCTCGACTTCGACAACCTGCCGCTCCTCGAGAAGACCAAGGGCATCAAGATCCTGAAAGGCACCGCGCCCGGCCAGTACACGTTCCGCATGAACTGGCTGCAGCCGCCCTTCAACGACGTGCGCATCCGGCGGGCCGCGGCCTATGCGCTCAGCCAGCCCGACGTCATGCAGGCCAATGTCGGCGACCAGCGCTACTACCGGCCGTGCAAGGCGCTGTTCACCTGCGATACGCCCTATGCCTCGACCGCCGGCATGGACGGGCTGCTCGAGGGCAACTTCGCCAAGGCCAAGGAGCTGCTGGCCGAGGCCAAGTACGACGGCACGCCGGTGGTGATTCCCCAGCCGACCGACCTCGGCGTGATCAAGCAGATCGCGCCGGTCGTGAAGGCGCAGCTCGAGAAGGCGGGCTTCAAGGTCGAGGTCCAGCCGATGGACTGGCAGAGCATGGTGACCCGCCTGATCTCCAAGAAGGGCCCGCCGTCGGAAGGCGGCTGGAACGCCTACGGCACGAGCTGGTCGCAGATCGACATCCTCGATCCGCTGATGAACCCCTCGATCGCCGCGACCTGCGAGAAGGCGCGCGCGGGCTGGCCGTGCGACGCCGAACTGGAAAAACTGCGCGACGCCTTTGTGCGCGCCGGGACTCCGGCCGAGAAGAAGGCGACCGCCGAGGCCGTGCAGGTCCAGGCCCTGAAGGTCGTCACCCACCTGCCGCTCGGCGAGTGGTATTACGTCTTCGCCACGCGCGACAGCGTCACCTATCCGGCGGTGCTGCCGCAGGTCGGCGTTTTCTGGGGCGTGACGAAGAAATAGGGCCTCCCAACACCGCCCTCATCCTGAGGAGCGAGCGCAGCGAGCGTCTCGAAGGATGGGCAACAGACGTGGTGCTCGTTCCCATCCTTCGAGACGGCCCTGCGGGCCTCCTCAGGATGAGGACTTTGTTGTTCGTTTGAACCGCGGGGTCAGTCCGCCGCCTTGAGATCCGCCCCCTTCGAGCGCGACCGCGCATCCTCCGCCTGCCAGCGCATGGCGACGTCGGCCAGGGTGCCCAGCACGCCGTCAAGCTCGTGCCCGCGCGCGGTCAGCGAATAGGTGACCTTGGGCGGGATCGTGGGCTCGTACTCGCGGCTCACCAGCCCCGCGCCCTCGAGCGTGCGCAGCCGCTCGGTCAGCATCTTCGCGGACACGCCGCCCATGCGGCGCTTCAGTTCGCCGAAGCGCTGCGGGCCGAAGGTGCGCAGGTTGTAGACGATGTAGGTCGTCCACGGCCCCATCAGCATGCGCAGGATGTAGTCCATGGGGCAGGAGGCGCCGCCCTCCTTGTGCACTGTCTCGGTCATGGGAAAATCTCCCGAAAAAAGTCCAATGGTTACGAATCGGTACCTACTGGCAAAGATATAGTGCCCCTCCTAACTATTTCCAGTCACTTAGAGTAACCAGGAGATTTGGAGTAACCGCAACCCGGTTTCTTCAATGAAACCAAAGCACTGGAGATAGTCATGACCAACGTCGCCACCAACGTCGCCGTCGTTTTCCACTCGGGTTTTGGCCACACCAGGGCCGTCGCCGAGGCCGTTGCCAGGGGGGCCGAGCAGGTGCCCGGCGTTAAGGCGAACCTGATTTCCGTCGACGAGGCGGAGGCCCGCGCGGCCGATCTCGACGCCGCCGATGCGATCGTGTTCGGCAGCCCGACCTACATGGGCGGTGTCTCCGCCGAGTTCGCGAAGTTCAAGGACTGGACCTCCAAGCGCTGGATGTCGCGCGCGTGGCAGAACAAGCTCGCCGCCGGCTTCACCGTCTCGGCCTCGTGGGGCGGCGACAAGCAGAACACGCTCTTCCAGCTGTTCACGCTCGCCCAGCAGCACGGCATGGTGTGGGTCGGTCTCGGCCTGGCGCCGGGCAACAACCACTCCAAGGGCTCGACCGACGACCTCAACCGCACCGGCGCCTCGATCGGCCTGATGGCGCAGGCGCACGGCGACCAGGGCATCGAAGGCATCGGCGCCAGCGAGTTCCGCACCGCCGAGCTGCTCGGCAAGCGCGTCGCTGAAGCGGCACAGCGCTGGCAGGCTGTGCCGGTCGCGAAGGCCGCGTAAGCGAAGAGCAAGGGTCCCTCGGCTGCGCCTCGGGATGACAACCACGCCATGACTGTCATCCCGAACGCAGTGAGGGACCTTTCGTCGTTCCTCTCGGCACTGCGCTGCGCGCGGCCATGAGAAGCGCAACGATCCCTCGGCTTCGCCTCGGGATGACAGCCACGCCCTGACTGTCATCCCGAACGGAGTGAGGGACCTTTCTTCAGGAGTTCAGGCAAGCCCGTCGATGTCGCTTCGGCCGGCAACGCCTCCGGCACGAGGGGCGTTGACCTGAAGAGCCCCTCGCAACGGAAGGTCGGAGCCATGAAGCAGAAGGTGCAGTCACGGGAACCTTCAAGACCCGCCGGGAAGCCGATCTGGCCGTGGAACACCTCGTGCAGGAGCACGGTCTGGTCGCGAACGACATCGACGTTCACGCGACGGGCGCGCACAACTCGGCCGGCACGGAAGCCGCGGGGGCCGATGTCGAAAGCGGCCATCCGGGTGTCGAGAAGGAGGGCGCAGCTAAGCTCGAAGGGCCGGTGCGGGTTTCCGTGGGATGTCCCGACGAATCCATGGAGATGGTTCGCAAGGTGCTGCGCGACGCCGGCATGGAATAGGCGCCGGCCCAACGTCGCTACTCTTTGTCGTCGTCCTCGATCAGCGGCGCTGGGCTTCGCGAGGGCGGACCAGCCTTAAGCCAATCATTTGCTAAGTTGGATGTCATCGAGACGACGTTGAAGCCGCTGCCGCCGCATTGGGTGCACTTCGCAGAGGACTGTGAATGACTCAGCTTAGTGATGATCTGATGGTCCATCATGAATGGCTCTCGCTGCGTATACAAAGCACGATGCCCACAATATTTGCATTGGACGCCAACCAATTATTCCTCCCCGGTAGTGTCTACCGAAACATGGTGTTTCAAACGTCGTGGTGTAGGGGGTCCTGAGGTAAATTGCCGACCTCGACGGCGGCGGCGAGGTCACGGACTGGGAAGACCCAGCAGACGAGGCACGCGTGCGCGCGGCTCTCGCTTAGGCCTTCGCCATCGCCTTCACGATCGCCGAGAGCGAGACGACGTATTCCGTCAGGATGAGCACACCGGCCGGTGTCTGGCGAAGCACGAAAGCTCCAGGTCGCGGGTACTTCCGGGGTGCGGCGCCGAGCCGTCGGGCGACCACGCCCTGATAGAGCGCCTTCGTCCCGGGATTTCCGTGAGCTATGTGGTTTCGCACCATCCGTATCTCATTGATCCGGGCGCTGTGAGCAGTAGCGACGGTGCAGAAATTCTCTGTCGCGGCCATCACGTACCGCACGTTTCCCCTGATTTCGCTCGCTTGGTTCCATTTCAGGATGCCTTTGGGCTTCGTCCTCCCGACCGTCTTCATGCTCGTGACTGCGGCAGGGATGCCCCGCTGCTGATGCCGGCCTGGGTCGGCGAGCTGGAGGCCGCGCGCCTCATCGAGCTCTATCGTGTCGATGATATCGAGTATTTGCGCGTGCGCCGGTGGCGGCAGTTGCAGGTCATCCAGAAGCCGAGCCGCAGCCGGCTGCCGACGGGTCCGCAGGAGGCTCTGGAACCTCCGGAGGAATCGCCTCGGATGCAGAAGGGACGGGGCTCGAAGGGCAATCCTCCGGAGGACGCGTTTTTTGAGGAAGGGGAGGTCACGCTCCCCGGCACGCCCGGCGAATTCCCGCCCGAGCGCGTGCTCGAGATCCTCGAGATCGCCTTGCGTAAATCGCTGGCGACCGATGCGCAGACGGCGACCGCGCGCTACATCGAACTCGCCGGCCGCAAGGCGGGGCTGTGGGGCGGGCAGGGCGCGCCCGCCGGTCGCAAGGAGCCGGCCGATCCCGAGATGAGTCCGTCGCCCGCCACCCTGATGGGCTTGCCGCGCCAGCGGTCCGGCGCGTGAAGGGCGTCGGTCTCGGAGAGCTGGCGGCGTGGCGCGACGATCCCGTGCGCTTCGTGCGCGAGCTGTTCGGCGTCGTGCCCGATGCCTGGCAGGAGGAGGTGCTGGCCGCCTTTCCCAAGGCGCCGCGCCTTGCCATGAAGGCCTGCAAGGGGCCGGGCAAGACGGCGGTCGAGGCGTGGCTCGCCTGGAACTTCCTGGCCACGCGCAACGATCCCAAGATCGCCGCCACCTCGATCACCTCCGACAACCTGTTCGACAATCTCTGGGCCGAGATGGCCAAGTGGCAGCAGCGCTCGGCCTATCTGCGCGAGCACTTCCGCTGGACCAGGGACCGCATCGTCTGCAGGGAGCGGCCCGAGACCTGGTGGATGTCGGCGCGCACCTGGAACCGCGCCAGCGACCGCACGCAGCAGGGCAGCACGCTCGCGGGCCTGCATGCCGACAACATCCTGTTCATCCTCGACGAGAGCGGCGGCATTCCCGACGCGGTGATGGCCACGGCGGAGGCGGCGCTGTCGTCCTGCGTCGAGGGCCATATCGTGCAGGCGGGCAATCCCACCCATCTCGAAGGCCCGCTCTATCGCGCCTGCACCTCGGAGCGGCGGCTGTGGCACGTCACCGAGATCACCGCCGATCCCGACGACAAGCGCCGCTCGACGCGCGTGAAGGCCGATTGGGCGAAGGAGCAGATCGAGAAGTACGGACGCGACAATCCCTGGGTGCTGGTGAACGTGTTCGGCCGCTTCCCGCCGGGCTCGCTCAACACGCTGATCGGGCCGGACGAATGCCGCGCCGCGATGTTGCGCGTCTATCGCCCGGAGGATATCGCGCGGGCGCCCAGGGTGCTGGGCGTCGACGTGGCGCGCTTCGGCGACGATGCCTCGGTGATCTTCCCGCGCCAGGGGCTCGTGGCGCTGGCGCCGCTCAAGCTGCGCAACGCCGACGGGATGCAGGGCGCGGGCGCGGTGGCGCGCCGCGCGGCCGACTGGAAGGCCGACGCGATCTTCGTCGACGACACCGGCGGCTGGGGCGCGTCGTGGATCGATTGCCTGCGGACGCTCGGCCATGCGCCGATCGGCATCGGCTTTGCCGCCCGTCCCAACGATCCGCGCTACGAGAACAAGCGCACCGAGATGTATTTCGACGCCGTGCAGTGGATCAAGAACGGCGGGGCGATTCCGGACGTGCCGGAGCTGGTCGCGGCGCTGTCGCAGACGACCTATTCGTTCCGCGGCGACCGGCTGCTGCTCGAGCCCAAGGAGCAGGTGAAGGCGCGGCTGGGCTATTCGCCCGACGACGCCGACGCGCTGGCGCTGACGTTTGCCCAGCCGGTGGCGGGACGGCAGGTCTATACCGACAGCGCGGGCATGACCTACACGCTCGACGAGCGCGAACCGCGCTACACCGGCCCCGCGCGCCGCTTCTGCATCACCGAGTACGATCCGCTGGAGTTCGACTGATGGGTGATTGCGCTGAGCGCCGCAGGCATATCCGTCGTCCTGAGCTTTGCGAAGGACCTTGCCTCTCCTCAAGCACCTACGCTTGGGTTGGCGCGAGGTCCTTCGCTGCGCTCAGGACGACAATTGCGGAGCGCCTATTTCTTCTTCTCGATGTTCCATACCACCGCGACCGGGCCTGGCAGCCAGCCGCTGAGGCGGTCCTTGCGGTAGGCGCCGAAGGCCTTGTACTGGCCGACCGGCGCGTAGAACGCCTGCTCGATCACGCGGTCGGAGATGGCGTAGCCCAGCTCCTTCTGCTTGGCCGCGTCGGTGGCGTGCAGGAAGGCGTCGCGCAGCTTTTCCATCTCCGGATCGCACGGCCAGCCGAACCACGCCTTGTCGCAGGTGCCGGCGGCATAGGAGTTGGTGCCGGGATTGTCGCTGTCGAGCGTGATGTTGGTGGTGAAGAAGATGTTCCAGCCGCCCTGCGCGGGCGGCTCGCGGCGGGCGCGGCGCGAGACCACGCTCTGCCAGTCCATGTCGACCATGTCGACCTTGAAGCCCGCCTTCTCGAGCTGCTGCTTTGCGACCGGCTGCACGTTGTTCGAGGACTGCAGGTCGGTCTGGTGCATCATCAGCACGGGCGTGCCGTCGTAGCCGGACTCCTTGAGAAGGGCCTTGGCCTTCTCGATGTCCGGCTTGATCAGCAGGTCGCCATATTCCTTGCCGTAGGTCGTGCCGCAGATGAAGGGCGCGTTGCACAGCTTGTAGATCGCGGGATCGCCGACCTGGGCCTGCATGATCGGCTCCTGGGCCAGCGCATACATCGCCGCCTGTCGCGCCTTCACGTTGTTGAACGGCGGGTGGAGATGGTTGAAGCGCATGATGATCTGGCTGCCTTGCGCATTCCAGCCGTAAAGCTCGACGTTCTTGTCCGACTTGAAGATCGGGAACAGGTCGGGCGGCGGCGATTCGATGAGATCGATCTCGCCCGCCAGGAGCGCGCTGGCCGCGGTGTTGGGATCGGGAATGGCGAGCCACTCGACGCGATCGACCTTGGCGATCTTGGCCCCGGCAAGCATCGAAGGCGGCTCGGCGCGCGGCTTGTAGGTGGGGTTCCTGACGTAGACCAGCTTCTCGCCGGCCTTCCATTCGTCCTGCTTGAAGAGGAAGGGGCCCGAGCCGATGAACTCGGTGATCTGCTTGTTGGGATCGGTGTCGGCGATGCGCTTGGGCATCATGAAGGGCACGTTGGACGAGACCTTGCTCAGCGCGTCCATGACCAGGCTGAACGGCGCCTTGAGGACGATCTGGAAGGTCCTGTCGTCGACGATCTTGAGTTCCTGTGTTTCCTTGAGCAGGAGCTGGCCCGAGGCGTCGCGCGCGCCCCAGCGCTTGATCGAGGCGACGCAGTCCTCGGCGGTCACCGGCTTGCCGTCGCTCCAGAGCAGGCCGTCGCGCAGCTTGATCGTGTAGGTGAGCTTGTCGTCGGAGAGCGTGTAGCCTTCCGCCATCTGCGGCTGGATCTTGAGATCGGCGTCCTTGGCGAACAGCACGTCCCAGACCATGTAGCCGAAGTTTCGCGTGATCAGCGCCGTGGTCCAGATCGGGTCGAGGATCTTGATGTCGGCGTGGCTGACCATGCGCAGCGTCGTTTGCGCGGTGGCGGGAAGGGCGAGCGCTGCCCATATTACGGTAGCGAGTGCCGTTAACTTGCGCAGACCGATCATGTGTCACCCCTCGACGTGGTCGTTTGCAGATGTTGTGTGAGGATTGAAGCAATGTCGATGCCGACTGTCTTTGTGTCGCACGGTTCGCCGATGCTCTACCTGGAGCCGGATCTGCCGGCGCGCGCGTTCCTGTCGACCCTGGGGTCGCTCGTGCCCAAGCCCAAGGCGATCCTGGCGGTGTCCGCGCACTGGAATACCGAGCGGCCGGAGGTCTCGCTGACCGCCCGGCCCGAGACGATCCACGATTTCTACGGATTCCCCGACGCGCTCTACAAGCTGCACTACGACGCGCCGGGCGCGCCGGCGCTGGCCAGGCGCGTGGCCGGGATGACCGGCGCGCAGCCCGCCGAATACGGCCTCGACCACGGCGCCTGGGTGCCCGCGATGCTGGGCTGGCCCGACGCCGACATCCCGATCTTCCAGCTCTCGGTGCAGCCCTATATGAGCCCGGCGCATCATCTCGAGCTCGGCCGCAAGCTCACCGCGCTGCGCGACGAGGGCGTGCTGGTGATGGGCTCGGGCAGCGCCACGCACAATCTCCGCCGCCTGGTCCGCGGCGCGCACGACACAAAGCCCGAGCCATGGGCGAAGGCGTTCGACGACTGGCTGGCGGCGACGGTGGAGAAGGGAGACGCGGCGGCGCTCGCGAACTATCGCAGCGAGGCACCGAACGCGAAGGATGCCCATCCGACGGATGAGCACTTCCTGCCGCTGCATGTGGCGTTCGGAGCCGCCGGTGAAGGCGCTACCGGACGTGCGCTGCATCGCAGCTTCACGTCCGGGAATTTGTCGATGGCGAGCTACGTGTTTGCGTAAGCAAACACGCGGCGGGCGGCAGCGCATTCATATGCGCGAGAGCCCGCACGGTGCAGAATGGATAAGAATCTTGTCTTTTCTGCGCGGCGCGGGCTCTGCGGTTCGGCCTTCGGCCGATAGAGCATTTCCGACTGCGTCGGAAATGCGTAGGCGCGCGGGGCGCGCCTACCGCTACGAGCCCGCCCGCTGTCGAAAGCTAAGCAGCTTTCGCCAGCGTGACACCCTTGTCCTTGAACATCTGCTCCAGTTCACCCGTCTCGAACATCTCGCGGACGATGTCGCAGCCGCCGATGAACTCGCCCTTCACGTAGAGCTGCGGGATGGTCGGCCACTGGCTGAATTCCTTGATGCCCTGGCGGATTTCCGGGTCGACCAGGATGTTCACGCTGGCGAACTTCACGCCGAGCTCGCTCAGGCATTCCACGGTCGCGGCCGAGAAGCCGCACTGCGGGAACACGGGGGTGCCCTTCATGAACAGCAGGACATCGTTCTTGCCGATCTCTTCGCGGATCCGGCCGAAAACTTCGGGTTCGCTCATGGTTGATCTCCTAAGTGCCTTGAGAGGCGCGATTGACCGCTAATATAAGGGCGTCAGGGCTTTTGCGCCATGGTGGTGAGCTTGAGGGCATGCAGGACACCCCCCATGCGGCCGCCCAGCGCTCCATAGACCATCTGGTGCTGCTGGATCTTGGATTTGCCCGCAAAGGCCGCGGAAACGACCGTGGCGGCCCAATGGTCGCCGTCGCCGGCCAGGTCCTGCATCTCGACCTCGGCCCCGGGAATCCCCTGCTTGATCAACTGGACGATCTCGTCGGCTTGCATCGGCATAAGCTTGGATTCCCTGCTATTCCGCGGCGTTCATATAGGCGGGCAGCCAGCCTTCGTGGGCGGCCTTGATGTCGGCGAGCGGGAGCGACAGCAGCCCCTTGACCGCCAGGGACGCCCCGCCCGAGTACCCTATCACGACTGCCGGGACGCCGGCCTTCGTGGCCTCCGACAGCACCTCGTCGGCCGAGCCCGTGGCGATGAGATAGCGGCCTTGATCCTCACCATAGAAAAACGCGTGCGAGGGAACGGCGTTGCCGGCCGGTTGGGCGACTTCGACGCCCGTGCCGCCCGCGATGCACATCTCGGCCAGGCCGACCAGCAGGCCGCCGTCGGAGAGGTCGTGGCAGGCCGCGACGCGACGGCCGTTGATCTGGGCGCGCACGAAGTCGCCGGTGCGACGCTCGACGGCAAGATCGACCGGCGGCGGCGCGCCTTCTTCCCGGCCAAAGTTCTCGCGGAGATAGAGCGACTGGCCGAGCCAGCCCTTGGTCTCGCCGACCAGCACGATGGCGAGGCCGCCTTGCGTCAGGCGCGAGCCCACGGCCTTCGCGATGTCGTCGATCACGCCCACCGCGCCGATCGTCGGCGTCGGCAGGATCGGCCGGCCTTCGGTCTCGTTGTAGAGCGAGACGTTGCCCGACACGACGGGGAAGTCGAGGACCTTGCAGGCCTCGGCGATTCCCATCACGGCGCCCGCGAACTGGCCCATGATCTCGGGCTTCTGCGGATTGCCGAAGTTCATGTTGTCGGTGACGGCGAGCGGCAGCGCCCCGGTCGCGGTGATGTTGCGCCACGCCTCGGCCACGGCCTGTTTGCCGCCGGTCTCGGGATGGGCCTGCACATAGCGCGGCGTGCAGTCCGACGTCATGGCGAGGCCCTTGTGGCTGGCGCCCTTGCTGGTCTTGGGCACGCGCACGAGGGCGGCATCACCATCCTGCGGCCGGATCGCGGTGTTGCCCAGGATCAGGTGATCGTACTGGTGCCAGATCCACGCCTTGCTCGCGAGGTCGGGGCAGCTCATCAGCTTCAGCAGCGACGCGGCCCAGTCCTGGGGCGCCGGCACCTTCGACGCGTCGAGCGTGGCGGGCAGGTCGGTGAGCGTCCACGGCCGCTCGTACATCGGCGCTTCCGTCACCAGTGGCGGGATCGGAATGTTGGCCACGATGTCGCCGTGCCACGACAGCACCATGCGCTCGGTGTCGGTGAGGTGTCCGATCACCGCGAAGTCGAGCTCCCATTTCTCGAAGATCTTGCGCGCTTCTTCCTCGCGGCCGGGCTTCAGCACCATGAGCATGCGCTCTTGGCTCTCCGACAGCATCAGCTCGTACGGGTTCATGCCCTCTTCGCGCATCGGCACCTTGTCGAGCGCCATCTCGAGGCCGAGGCCGCCCTTGGCCGCCATCTCGAAGGAGGAGGAGGTGAGGCCCGCCGCGCCCATGTCCTGGATCGCGATGATCGCGTCGGTCGCCATCAGCTCGAGGCAGGCCTCGAGCAGCAGCTTCTCGACGAACGGATCGCCGACCTGCACCGTCGGGCGCTTGCTCTCCGAGTCCTCGTTGAACTCCGTCGAGGACATGGTGGCGCCGTGGATGCCGTCGCGGCCGGTCTTGGAGCCGACATAGACCATCGGATTGCCGAGGCCGGCGGCCGCCGCATAGAAGATCTTGTCGGTCGGCGCGATGCCCACCGTCATGGCGTTCACGAGGATGTTGCCGTTGTAGGCGGCATGAAAGTTGGTCTCGCCGCCCACGGTCGGAATGCCCATGCAGTTGCCGTAGCCGCCGATGCCCGCCACCACGCCCGACACGAGGTGCCGCGTCTTGGGATGCGAGGGATCGCCGAAGCGCAGCGCGTTGAGGTTGGCCACCGGCCGCGCGCCCATGGTGAAGACGTCGCGCATGATGCCGCCCACGCCGGTCGCCGCGCCCTGGTAGGGCTCGATGTAGGACGGGTGGTTGTGGCTCTCCATCTTGAAGATCGCGGCCTGGCCGTCGCCGATGTCGATGACGCCGGCATTCTCGCCCGGTCCCTGGATCACCCACGGCGCCTTGGTCGGCAGCTTCTTCAGCCAGACCTTGGAGGATTTGTACGAGCAGTGCTCGCTCCACATGGCGGAGAAGATGCCGAGCTCCACCATGGTGGGCGTGCGGCCCATGATCTTGAGCAGGCGCTCGTACTCGTCCTTCGCGAGGCCGTGCTCGGCCACGACCTGATCGGTGATCGCGGGTTCGTTCGGCAGTTTGACGGGCGGATTCTTTTCAACAGCGATCGTCACGTGAGCGCCTCGACTATGCCTTCAAACAACGCCTTGCCGTCCGTGCCGCCGAACATCGATTCGGTGGCGTTCTCCGGATGCGGCATCAGGCCCATCACGGTCTTGGTCTCGTTGAACACGCCCGCGATGTTGCGGATCGAGCCGTTGGGATTGCCGGTGCCGTCGACCGTGCCGTCGGGCGCGCAGTAGCGGAAGGCGATCTGGCCGCGGTCCTCCAGCTTCTTCAGCGTATCCTCGTCGGCGAAGTAGTTGCCCTCGGCATGCGCCACCGGGACCTTGATCACCTGGCCCGCCTGGTAGCGGTTGGTGAACAGGCTCTGGCTGGTCTCGACCTTGAGATGCACGTCGGCGCAGACGAACTTGAGGTGCGAGTTGCGCATCAGCGTGCCGGGCAGAAGTCCCGCCTCGGTCACGATCTGGAAGCCGTTGCAGATGCCCAGCACCGGCACGCCCTGCGCGGCGCGCCGCTTCACTTCGGCCATCACCGGCGACTGCGCGGCCATCGCGCCGCAGCGGAGGTAATCGCCGTAGGAGAAGCCGCCCGGCACCACGATGAGGTCCGTCTTCTCGAAATCGCCGTCGCCGTGCCACACCATGCTGGGGCGGCGGCCGGTCACAAGTTCGATCGCCTGCGCCACGTCGCCTTCGCGATTGGAGCCGGGGAAAACGAGCACCGACGCTTTCATCAGCCCACCAGCTCGATCGAGAAGTTTTCGATCACCGTGTTGGCCAGCAGCTTCTTGCACATCTCCTCGACGCGCGCCTTGGCCTTGGCCTTGTCGGTCTCGTTGACCTCGAGCTCGATGAACTTGCCCTGGCGGACGTCGCCCACCTCGGGGAAGCCGAGGCGATTGAGCGAGTGACCGATGGCCTTGCCCTGGGGGTCGAGCACGCCGTTCTTGAGGGTAACGTGAACTCTAGCTTTCATTGCGTCTCTTTACTGCAGCGTTGTTGGTCCACGCACGTCGCCGGGGCCCTGGTCGATCAGGATGCCGAGGCGACGCGCCACTTCTTGATAGGCTTCCTCGACCTTGCCGAGGTCGCGGCGGAAGCGGTCCTTGTCCATCTTCTCGTTGGTCCGGAGATCCCACAGGCGGCAGGAGTCGGGACTGATCTCGTCGGCAAGCACGATGCGCACCATCTCGTCCTCGTAGAGGCGGCCGAACTCGATCTTGAAGTCGATCAGCTTGATGCCGCAGCCGAGGAACAGGCCGAACAGGAAGTCGTTGACCCGGAGCGTCAACGCCACGATGTCGTCGAGGTCCTGCGGCGTCGCCCAGCCGAACGCGGTGATGTGCTCCTCGGTGACCATCGGGTCGCCCAGCGCATCGTTCTTGTAGAAGAACTCCATGATCGAGCGCGGCAGCTGGGTGCCTTCCTCGACGCCGAAGCGCTTGGCGAAGTTGCCGGCCGCCACGTTGCGGACCACGACCTCGAGCGGGATGATCTCGACCTGCCGGATCAGCTGCTCGCGCATGTTCAGGCGGCGGATGAAGTGCGTCGGCACGCCGATCTCGCCCAGCTTGGTCATCAGGAATTCGGAGATACGGTTGTTGATCACGCCCTTACCCGTGATCGTGCCCTTCTTCGTATTGTTGAACGCGGTCGTATCGTCCTTGAAGTACTGGACGATGGTCCCGGGCTCTGGCCCCTCGAACAAGGTCTTGGCCTTGCCCTCGTAGATGCGGCGGCGGCGGGACATTTCTTACTCCTGTGCGGGCGGCCGAAACCGCCCGCCCCAATCGACTGGGGTAGCCGGCCGGAATATGGCGGAAGTCCCATGCGCTGGGACTGGGGAAAAATCCATTGAAAAAGGTGACGGACCCGTCATATTCGCTGTTTAACCGGAGGCTCTCCATGGCCGACCAGATCACCTACGACAAGGCCTACGATGCCGTGGCACCGGGAGACTTCCCGGCAATGCTTCAGGTACCGCGTTATGGCCGCCGTAGCGATGCCTTTGACGCCATCATTTCGGCGACCCACGACCATTTCTGGGACCCGCTGGACATCAATTACATCGATTACGACCTGCCGTTCGACATGGTGCGGCAGTCGATCCTGCCGCTGGACAACATCCTGGAGTTGAAGAGCGCCGTGGGCGACCGGCTCGACGACAGCCAGAAGATCGCGCTGGCCAACGATGTCACCCACTGGTCGATCTCCAATCTCCTGCACGGCGAGCAGGGTGCCTTGTCGCTCTCGGCCAGCCTTTGCCACATCCTGGTCGACCCGGGCGCCCAGGAATATGCCGCCAACCAGGCGCGCGAGGAGGCCCGGCACGTCACCGGCTTCACGCGTTACATCGCCAAACGCTGGGGTGCGCCGCTGCCCGTGGGCAAGACCATCGCCACCGTGCTGAGTGACTTGGTGAGCACGCACGAGGTTTACAAGAAGATCGTCGGCATGCAGATGCTGATCGAGGGTATCGCGATGGGCGCCTTCGCGACCTTCAATGCCCAGACCAACGATCCGGTATTGCGCCGGCTGGTGCAGCTCGTGATGAGCGACGAGGCCTTCCATCACCGCTTCGGCCGACTGTGGGCGGCGAAGACGATCCGCCATCTGAGCGAGGAGGAGCATCGCAAGGTCGAGGACTGGACCGCGCAGATCTTCCAGATGCTGCTGTTCAACCTGATCAACGCCGAACAGAAGCAGGTGATCTACGCCAAGTACGGCCTCGACTGGCAATGGGTGCGCGACGCGATGAAGGAGGTCTTCGGCGACGAAGACCGCCGCGCCCAGCTCAAGAACAGCACGAACATCTTCCGCGTGCTGATCAAGACCCTGCTGCATGCCGGCATCATCACCAAGCGCACCGCGCCGCTCTACGCCGTGTGGGTCGACATGAAGGAACTCGAGGCCGAAGGCGACGGCATCCCGGGCGACATCGTGGCCGACGAGATGCTGGTCACGCTCCGCGAGATCAACGCCAAGCGCCGCCGCATCGGCAGCAAGGACGTCCGCGCCGCGGCGTCTTAGTCTTCCGGACCGCGAGCCTCCGGCTCGCCTCATGAGCGAGCCGGAG
>CAIWTJ010000119.1 GCA_903915535.1 Enhydrobacter aerosaccus | reverse complement strand
TGCGTCATAGACCGGCAGTAGCTGCGTCGCCCACACGCCAGTCACCTTCTTGACCGGGTCGATCCAGTAATATGAATTGGCGAGGCCGCCCCAGGACAGGCTCCCGGCCGAGCGCCGGCCGGGGAAGGCCTCGGGATTGATCATGAAGGTGAGACCCCACTTCATGCCGTCGACGAAGTCCATGTCCGTGCTGCGGCCGGGGATCTGCGTCTTGAGCGGCCGGCACAGCACACCCTCATTCATCGAATTGCGCGACATCTCCGCCACGGTCGCGGGTTTCAGGATCGGCGCGCCACCCTTGAGAAACGCACACGTGAACTTCAGGTAGTCCGGCACCGTCGAATAGAGAGCGCCGCCGCCCTGGAACACTTCGGGCGTCTGGTCGAGTTCGTGATCGGTTGCCTCGAAGCCACCCTCCTTGCGCACATGCACCGCCGCCTTGCGCGGCCGCATCGCCGGGCTGATGGCGAAGCCGGTGTCGGCCATGCCGAGCGGCGTGAAGATGTTCTCGGTCATGTAGCGGTCGAGCCGCTTTCCGCTCGCCTTTTCGACCATCAGGCCCACCCAGTCGATCGAGATCGAGTACTGCCACTGCTCGCCCGGATCGAAGAGCAAGGGCGTGGAAAGCCCCGCCATCGTCCCGTGCCTGAACGGACCCTTGGCCTTCACGTAACGGAAGATGTCGGCATTCCAGGTGTCGTAGCCCATGCCGGAGGTGTGCGTCAGCAGATGACGCAGGGTGATCGGCCGCTTGGGCGGCCGCGTCTTCACCGTGCCGTCGGCATCGATGCCGACCAGCACCTCCTTCTTCGCGAGCTCCGGCAGCACGTCGGCCGCGGGCGTGTCGAGAGAGAGCTTGCCGCGCTCGACCAGCTGCATGGCCGCAGCGCCGGTGATCGCCTTGGTCATCGACGCGATCCACACCACGCTGTCGATCTTGAGGCCGCCTGCCGCGCCTTCGAAGATAATGCCCTTGTCGGTCGCCGCAGCGGCCGCCACGCCGGGCAAGTCTCCGGAGACAATCGAGCCCTGGAGGGCCTGCATGACGCGCGTCGTATCCACCATGAGAGTTCCTTGTTCCGTCAGTTGCACATCGTCGGGCGCAGCTGTTTCGAATAATTATCGAGCAACGGCGACGCGGCGGGTAGAGCGCACAACGGCGCATACGCCTGCCTCGCCGCACTGCGATTGCCCTCCATGATCAACGCCCCGGCAAGCGCTCCGCGAATTCGATTGGCAAAGGCCTCGTCGAAATAGAGCATGAGCGTCTTGTCCTTGCCGAGCGCCGTTCGAAGGGCCTTCTCGGCGCCGGGCGCATCGTTCTGCCTGAGGCGCGCCAGGCCGAGCGCAAAGTAGGGTCGCGGATCGTCGGGATATTGCCGCACCAATTGCGGCGCGCGCGCGTCCTGGTTGGCGACACTCCCCGTCAATGCGCTGTCGGGCATCAGCACGACCGCATAGGCGGGACGGCTCGCGACCACTTCCGCCGCCGCACAGGCAAGCGCAAGACCGCCAATTCCCACAATGCCCGCAGCCACCCCCCGCGCTCGAGGCGCAAGCTCGTCGCGCTGCCACAAGGTCAGCATTGCCAATGCCATCGCGGCCCCGCCCAGCGCACCGCCAAAGTGGGCGAAATGATCGACGCCTGCCGCCCCCTGGCCGCCCCACACCGCGAGGCCCAGCGTCGGAACGAGGCCACTGATCAGGAGCTGTATCGCCGCCATCCCAAATTCCCGGCGGCGCCGCACCAGGCCGCAGATCGCGGCGGCGGCGATCACGCCCATGATGGCGCCCGACGCCCCCACCCCCACGACGAAGTGCGCGCCTCCCGCGAGGGACGCCAGGGAGCCGCAGATGCCGGCCACGGCATAGGTCGCCGCAAACCATATCCGCCCCACCATGTTCTCCAGCACAATCCCGCCAATGTAGAGACTGAGTCCATTGGCGACGATGTGGTTCACGCCGGCATGCAGAAAGGTCGCGGAGATCGTGCGCCACCATTCGCCGGCGGCGACAAGCTTGGCGCTCAATCCGCCGAGAGAGATCAGAGTGACGAGACTGGGTTCGAAGCTGCCGGAAAGTGAGACCTCGAGCGCGAACACGGCGACCAGGACGGCGAGGATGCCGTAGGTCACGACCGCCGGGCTCGGCGCCACGAAGGACGGCCGGCTCTCGGCTTCGGCTCGAAGTTCTGCCTCCGGAACGAAAGGCTTTTGCAGGATGCGCTCGATGCGGGACTTGCCGATCTGCCACCGATTGCGCCAGACCTGATTCGTCCGCGCATCGATGCGCGCGGCGAAGACGAAGGCTTTGGAGAAGATCGAAGAACGGCGGTAGGGCCGCAGCCGCCGCCGGTCCTCGTCGGACGTCGCCTCATTGGACAGTTCGACGACCTCGATGGTGATCGGCATCTTCGTGAAGTTCATCGATCCGCAATATTTGCGGCAGTCCCTGGCGATCTCGCGGACCCTTTCCGGCGACAGGCCGAACTGCTTGCCGGGATACCTTTGCGCGTCGACGAAGCACAGGAGATGGAGCGAGCCCCAATTGAGCGCGGTCAGCACGACGTCGCACGCCTTGACGAGATCGGCGGCCTCCGGCGGCACCTGCGTCGAATATCCGTGCCGCGCGATGAAGTAGCGCGCCAAATATTCCGTGAGCGTCCGGTCAGACGTGCCGTCCATGTCCTCTCCCCGCGCGGAGCCTAGGCCAGACGCGTTGCCTCGTCGATCAGCTCCTGCGCGGCGATGTCGAGCAGCTCGTCCTCGGCAGTGCCGTCGAGCACACGCTCCTTGCCGATCTCCAATAACACCGGCACGGCAAGCGGCGAGATGCGGTCGAGTCGGCGATATTCGATACGGCCCCTGGCGCGCCTCAGGAGATCGCCCAAGCGCTTGAGGTCGGCCAGCTGATGCGCCGCGTCCTGCCGCGTGGCACGCAGCAGGATATGGTCGGGCTCGTGCTTGCGCAGCGCGTCGTAGATCAGGTCGGAACTGAAGGTGACCTGGCGGCGCGATTTTTCCTCGCCCGGGAAGCGCCGCTCGATCAGCCCGGCGATCACCGCGACGTTGCGGAACGACCGCCGCAACATGGTCGACTCGTCCATCCAGGATTCGAGGTCGTCGCCCAGCATGTCCTCGTCGAACAGCTCGTTGAGCTGTTGCGGGCTGGGCGGCCGCAACCCCCAGATTCCGAGCACGTAGTCCGTCGCCACGAAGCCCAGCGGCCTCAGCCCCATGCGCTCCATGCGCCGGGTCAGCAACATGCCCAGCGTCTGGTGCGCGTTACGTCCCTCGAAGCAGTAGGCGACGATGAACTGCTTGGAGCCGCGCGGAAATCCCTCGACCAGCAACGTGTCCTTCTTCGGCAGGCCGGAGCGCCACTTCTGGATGTCGAGCCAGGTCCGGACTTCGGGCGGCAGTTTGGGATGCTTGGTCGGATCCTGCAGGATGCCGCGCACGCGCTCGGCCAGGAACGTCGAGAGCGGCAGGCGGCCACCGCCATAGGCCGGCACCTTGGGATCGCCGGTGGTCGCGGGCGAGCATTGCGCCACGAGTTCCTTCACGCCCTCGAAGCGCAGCATGCGGCCGGCGAACACGAACGTGTCGCCCGGCACCAGACCCTGGATGAAGCTCTCCTCGACCTCCCCCAGCATCGGCCCGCGCCTGAGCTTCACCTTGATCAGCGGCAGCTCGACGATGGTGCCGACGTTCATGCGGAACTGCTTGGCCACCATCGGCGACGACAGCATCCAGCGATCGCCGGGCAGCTCCTTCAACCGGTGCCATTTGTCGTAGGCCGCCAGCGCATAGCCGCCGGTCGCCACGAAGCTGAACGTGTCGTCGTAATCCTTGCGCGGCAGGTCGCGGTAGGGCTGCGCGCGGCGGACCTCGTGGAAGAAGGCCTCGCGATCGATCGGCTGGGCACACGCGGTGCCCACGATGTGCTGGGCGAGCACGTCGAGGCAGGCGGGACGCGGCGGGTCGCCGTCGAGTTCGCGGGCCTCGATCGCCTCGAGCGCGGCCAGCGACTCCAGCACCTCGAAGCGATTGGCCGGCGCGATCATGGCGCGGCTGGGCTCGTCGAGCCGGTGGTTGGCGCGGCCGATACGCTGCATCAGGCGACTGACGCCTTTCGGCGCCCCCATCTGGATCACCAGGTCGACGTTGCCCCAGTCGATGCCGAGGTCGAGCGACGAGGTGGCCACCACGGCGCGCAGCTTGCCCGCCGCCATCGCCGCCTCGACCTTGCGGCGCTGCTCGATGGCGAGCGAGCCGTGATGCAGGCCGATCGCGAGGTTCTCGTCGTTGAGGCGCCACAGCCCGTCGAAGGTGAGTTCCGCCTGTGCGCGCGTGTTCACGAACACGATCGAGGTCTTGTGCTGGCGGATGATGTTGTAGACCTCGGGTACCGCATGCTGGCCCATATGGCCGCCCCACGGCAGGCGCTCCTGCGCGTCGATGATCGACACGTTGGGTGGCGCGCCGGGCTCGCCCTGCACGATCTCGACCGTCTCGTTGTCGCGCAGGCGGAGATAGTCGGCCAGCTCGGGCGGATTGGCGACAGTGGCCGACAGGCCGACGAAGCGCGTCTGCGGCGCCAGCGCCGCCAAGCGTGCAAGACACAGCGCCAGATGATGGCCGCGCTTGGAGGTGGCGAACGTGTGCAGCTCGTCGACGATCACGCAGCGCAGGCTGGCGAAGAACTTCGCCGTGTCTGGATAGCTCAGCAGCAGCGCCAGCGACTCGGGCGTGGTCAGCAGGAAATCCGGCGGCCGTTCGCGCTGACGGATGCGGCGGCTCTGGGGCGTGTCGCCCGTACGGCTCTCGGCCCGCACCGGCAGTTGCATCTCCGCGATCGGGACTTCGAGGTTGCGGCGGATGTCGGTCGCCAGCGCCTTGAGCGGCGAGATGTAGAGCGTGTGCAGCTCTCCCTTGCCCTTGGCATGCGCCAGGTCCTGGGCGGCCTGCCGGCGCTCGGTCAGTTCGATCAAGGACGGCAGAAAGCCCGCCAAAGTCTTGCCGCCACCGGTCGGCGCGATCAGCAGCGCGCTCCTGCCCTGAGCCGCGAGATCGATGAGGTCGAGCTGATGCCGCCGGGGCATCCAGCCGCGACCTTCGAACCAGCGTGAAAAGAGGTCGGGAAGCCCCATATGTGACGGGTAAGATGCAACGGAATCGATGGCAACCGACACCCTAAATCCCACTCATATGAATCCCAGGGCCTGGCTCTATCCGACCCCGCGCGGGCTGTTCTGCGAACCCGGCGATTTCTACATCGACCCGGCGTTTGCCGTGAATCGCGCCGTGATCACCCATGGCCACGGCGATCATGCGCGGCCTGGGCACAAACACGCACTCGCCACGCCGGAAACGCTGGCGATCATGCGCACGCGCTTCCAGGACATGCCCGACACCGCCCAGCAGCCGCTGAAATACGGCGAGAGCGTGAAGATCGGCGACGTCGAGGTGAGCCTGGTCCCGGCCGGCCATATCCTGGGCTCCGCCCAGGCGGTCCTCGAACACAAGGGCCAGCGAATTGTCGTCTCGGGCGACTACAAGCGCCGGCCGGATGCCACGTGCCCGCCGTTCGAGCCCGTACCGTGCGACGTCTTCATCACTGAGGCGACCTTCGCCCTGCCGGTCTTCCATCATCCCTCCGACGCGGGCGAGATCGGCAAGCTGCTGCGCTCGCTGGACACCTTCCCCGAGCGCACTCATCTGGTGGGCGTCTATGCGCTGGGCAAGTGCCAGCGCGTCATCAAGCTCCTGCGCGCGGCGGGATACGACAAGCGGATCTGGTTGCACGGGGCGCTCGCCTCCCTGTGCAAGCTCTACGAACAGAACGGCGTCGAGCTGGGCGACACGGCGCTGGTGTCCGACGCCATTCTCGAAACCTTCAATGGGCAGATCGTACTCTGTCCGCCGTCGGCCATCGCCGATCGCTGGTCGCGGCGCTTCGCCGAGCCCATCGCCGCCATGGCCTCGGGCTGGATGGGCGTGCGCGCCCGCGCCCGCCAGCGCGGCGCCGAGCTGCCGCTGATCATTTCCGACCATGCCGACTGGAGCGAGCTGACCCAGACGCTGAAGGACGTCGGCGCGCCCAAGGTCTGGGTGACGCACGGCCGCGAGGAAGCGCTGGTCGCCTACGCTCGCTCGATCGGCATCGAGGCCGAGGCACTGCACCTCGGCGGCCGCGAGGAAGAGGACGAGTCGTGAGAGACCTCGCCTGCGCCCCCCCCTCCGTCGCGGATTACCGCGCCACCTCCCCCGAAGACGGGAGAGGTATAACTTCTTCTATCCCCTCCCCCGTCTTCGGAGGAGGTGGCCGCGTCTTACGCGGACGGAAGGGGTGAGCCAATGCAGGCGTTCGCCCGCCTTCTCGACTCGTTGTCCTTCCAGCCTGCGCGCAACGCCAAGCTCCGCCTGATCGAGGCCTATCTGCGCGAAACGCCCGATCCCGACCGGGGTTGGGCCCTCGCGGCGCTGACCGGCGGGCTCGACTTTGCCGCGGCCAAGCCCGCGCTGCTGCGCAGTTTCGGCCAGGAGAAGATCGGCGAGGAGCTGTTCCATCTCTCCTACGACTATGTCGGCGATCTGGCCGAGACCCTGGCGCTGATCTGGGAGAGGAAGCCCGACGCCGAGCCGCCGCCGACGCTGAGCGAAGTCGTCGAGACGCTGCAGCGCGCGACCAAGATGCAGACGCCCGCAATCCTCAAGCGCTGGCTCGACTCGCTCGATTCGACCGGCCGGTGGGCCTTGCTGAAACTGCTGACGGGGGCGCTGCGCATCGGCGTCTCCGCGCGGCTGGCCAAGCAGGCTGTCGCCAACATCGGCAACCAGCCGGTCGCCGAGGTCGAAGAGGTCTGGCACGGCCTCTCCGCACCCTATCGCCCGCTGTTCGACTGGCTCACGGCCGGAAGCCCCAAGCCGCAGTCCAACATGGGCGGCGCGTTCCTGTCGCCGATGCTCGCCAACCCGATAGACCGTGCCGAGATCGACACGCTCGATCCCGCGCACTTCCGCGCCGAGTGGAAATGGGACGGCATCCGCGTGCAAGTGGCGTCGTCGGGCGGCGTGAAGCGGCTGTACAGCCGCGCGGGCGAGGACGTGTCCGGTGCGTTTCCCGACATTGTCGACGCCATCGATTTCGAGGGCGTCTTCGACGGCGAGCTGCTGGTGCGCCGCGACGAGGCGATCGCGCCGTTCAACGACCTGCAGCAGCGCCTCAACCGCAAGACCGTGACGCCCAAAATGCTGAAGGAACATCCCGCACACGTGCGTCTCTACGACGTGCTGTGGCTCGAGGGCGAGGACCTGCGCGCCCTGCCGTTCGACGAGCGGCGCGCCCGGCTCGAAGCCTGGATGGGCGAGCATCCGCGCGCCCGTTTCGACGTCTCCCCGCTGGTGCGCTTCACCGACTGGGCGCATTTGGCCACGTTGCGCGAGGAGATGCGGCAGGACGGCATCGAAGGGCTGATGCTGAAGCGCGGCGACAGCCCCTACCTCGCCGGCCGGCCCAAGGGGCCGTGGTTCAAGTGGAAGCGCGACCCGATGCTGGCCGACTGCGTGATGATGTATGCCCAGCGCGGTCACGGAAAGCGCAGCTCCTTCTATTCCGACTACACGTTCGGCGCCTGGCGCGAGGGCAGCGCGGGGACGCGCGAACTGGCGCCGGTCGGCAAGGCCTACTTCGGCTTCACCGACGAGGAGCTGCGCTGGCTCGACAAATGGGTGCGCGACCACACCACCAACCGCTTCGGCCCGGTGCGCGAGGTCGAGCAGCAACTCGTGCTCGAAGTCGCCTTCGATGGCGTTGCGCGTTCGACGCGGCACAAGTCGGGCGTGTCGCTGCGCTTCCCGCGCATCAATCGCATACGCACTGACAAACCGGCGGCGGAGGCGGACACGGTCGACAACCTGCTGCGCCTCGTGCCATGAGGCGGACATGGCCGAGACGACTACAACCGGCACGCTGCCGGAGCAGACCCACACCTTGCCGGTCGCAGATCGTGTTGCGCTCGGCCGTGACCTGCGCAGGCGCTGCGAGCGCCGAAGCCACGCCGCGTGGAAGCCGCCTGCGAATCGCCGCGATCCCGTCGAGCTGCTGATCGAACAGGGCAAGACGCGACTGCAGGATCTGTTGCCCCTGCGTTACGCGCGCATGAAGACCTCGCCCTTCGCCTTCCTGCGCGGCGGCGCTGCCGTCATGGCGGCCGATCTGGCGAGCACGCCCGACAGCGGCCTGCGGGTCCAATCGGGCGGCGACTGTCATTGCCTCAACTTCGGCGGATTCGCGACGCCCGAGCGCCGGCTGGTCTTCGACATCAACGATTTCGACGAGACCGCGGTCGCTCCGTGGGAGTGGGACCTGAAGCGTCTCGCCACCAGCTTCGTCCTGGCCACCCTCGACGTCCTGGGCAAGCAAGCGCGGCGGGATCTCGCGCAACGGGTGGCCGCGCGCTATCGCGAGACCATGGCGGAAATTGCCGCCACGCCGGTTCTCGACGCCTGGTATCAGGGCATGGCGATCGACAGCGCGGAGGCTGCGCTCTCGATCGGCATCGGTGCGGCGACGTTGCGCAAGGCGAAGGGCTTCCTCACGCATCCCGCCGTCGTGACGATCACCCATCGCGGCGGTCCGGAGCCCCGCATCGAGGACCAGCCGCCGCTCCTCTACCACCCCCCGGTGAAACACCAGGCGGCCTTCCACACCGGCATCGAGAAGATGCTGGCGGACTACAAGACCTCTCTCACCCCGGCGCAGCGCCTCCTGATCGAGCGCTATCGCTTCGTGGATGCGGCGTACAAAGTCGTCGGCGTGGGCTCGGTCGGCACGCTGTGCGGCGTCCTGCTGATGGTCTCGGGCAATGGCGAGACCCTGAACCTCCAGTTCAAGGAGGCCGACCCCTCGGTGCTCGAGGCCTATGCCGGTGCCAGCCCCTACCGGCACCACGGCGAGCGGGTCGTGCGCGGACAGCGCCTGCTGCAGGCGGCCGGCGACATCCTGCTCGGCTACGCCAAGGGACCGACCGGGCGGCACATCTACGTGCGCCAGCTGCGCGACGCCAAGGTGAAGCCGACGCTCGAGACCATGACGCCCCGGCATTTCCGGCGCTATGCCGAGACCTGCGCCGAGGTGCTGGCCCGCGCCCATGCCCGCACCGGCGACGCCGTCGTCCTGTCCGCCTATCTCGGCAAGGGTGCGTCGTTCGAAGAGGCGATCGGCCAGTTCGCCATGGGCTATGCCCGGCAGACCGAGCAGGACCATGCCCGCCTGCTAGAAGCCATGAATTCCGGGCGATTGCCCGATGTCCCGCAGGATTCGTAGGGGCTTTAGCCCCTTGCAGCGCTTCTGACGCGTCCCCATTATCCGGACCACATGATCGATCCGTTTGGCCGGCACATCTCCTATCTGCGCGTCTCCGTGACGGATCGCTGCGACTTTCGCTGCGTCTACTGCATGGCCGAGGACATGACCTTCCTGCCCAAGGCGGAAGTGCTCAGCCTCGAGGAACTCGAGCGGCTGTGCAGCGCCTTCGTGCGCCGCGGCGTCAAGAAGCTGCGTCTCACCGGCGGCGAGCCGTTGGTGCGCAAGAACGTGATGTCGCTGGTGCGCGGCCTCGGCAAACATCTCGACTCGGGCGCGCTCGAAGAACTGACGCTCACCACCAATGGCAGCCAGCTCGCCAAGTACGCCAAGGAACTGGCCGCGGTCGGCGTGAAGCGCCTCAACGTGTCGATGGATACGCTCGATCCGGTGAAGTTTCGCGAGCTGACGCGCTGGGGCGATCTCGACCAGGTGATGCGCGGCCTCGACGCGGCGCAGGATGCCGGGCTCAAGATCAAGATCAACGCGGTGGCGCTGCGCGGCGTCAACGACGGCGAGTTCGAGGGGCTGATCCGCTGGAGCCACGGCCGCGGCATGGACCTCACCTTCATCGAGGTCATGCCGATGGGCGAGATCGGTGGCGAGGCGCGCCTCGACCAATACATGCCGCTGTCGATGGCCCGCGCCGAGATCGCGAAGCACTTCACGCTCGACGAGAGCGACCACCGCACCGGCGGCCCGGCACGCTATTTCAACGTAGCGGAAACCGGCGGCCGGTTGGGCTTCATCACCCCGCTCACCCATAATTTCTGCGAGAGCTGCAACCGCGTGCGTCTCACCTGCACCGGCACTCTTTATATGTGCCTCGGCCAGGAAGATGCCGCCGACCTGCGCGCGCCGCTGCGGGCGTCGGAGAGCGACGAGATCCTCGACCGCGCGATCACCGAAGCGATCGCCCGCAAGCCCAAGGGCCACGATTTCATGATCGACCGCCGCCATACGGCGCCCGCCGTGCGCCGTCATATGAGCGTTACGGGCGGCTGACCCTTCGTTCGATGGGCGGCTAGACCGCCGTCGCCTGTCCGGTCGTGGTATCCGCCGACTTGATCGCCGCCCGCCGCACCGCTTCGCGGTGGGAGATGTAGAGCGCGCTGGCGAAGATCACCGCCGCACCCACGAAGGTCCAGACATCCGGCGGCTGGAAGAAGATGAAATAGCCCAGCAACGCATTCCACAACAGCGACAGGAAGCCGATCGGCTGCAGGAGCGTGATGTCGGCGAGCTGGTAGCCGTTCTGCTGGCAGATGTGGCCGACCGTGCCGCAGAGGCCCGCCGCGACGAACCACACGACGTCGCTGGGCGCGGGCGTCTGCCAGAAATAGATCGCCACCGGGAAGGCACAGATCACGATCGCCAGATGCTGCCAGATCACGATCGTGGGCGCCGAGTCGGTCCGCGCCAGCGCCTTGGAGATGATGTTCGAGGCCGAGAAGATCGGCGTCGATATCAGGATGCAGATCGCGCCGTAGCCGATGTCGCCGACGCCCGGCCGGATGATGATCATGGCGCCGGCGAAGCCCACGAGCACTGCCATCCAGCGGCGCATGCGGACCTTCTCACCGAGAAACAACGCAGCGCCGATGGTCACGAAGATCGGACCGGTGAACCCCAGCGCCGTCACGCTGGCGAGAGTCGTGAGCGGCAGGCCGATGAACCACAGGAACATGCCACCGCCGTGGATGGCGCCCCGGAAAAGATGAAGCGGCAGGCGCCGTGTATACATGGCGCGATGGAGGCCGAGCTTCATGACGATCGGGATCAGCATCAGCGTCCCGAAGAAATAGCGCATGAACGCCATGACGTAAGGGTTGAGATGCTGCGAGGGAATGAGCGTGAAGACGTTCAGCAGGGCAAACGATACGCCCGACATCGCGATCCACAGAATGCCGCGTAGATTGGGCGTGAGCGCGGACCAGCGTCCCTGAAGCGAAGAAATCACACCGCCACTATGTCATACCGACTGCAGCGAAGTGAGCGCTAATCCTCGCCGGAGAGCGCAATCGGCGCGGGATTTCTGGCAGGCGGTACAGACGGCTCGACGTCCTCGCCGCGCAGGCCGGCAACGAGATCGACCAGTCGCTCGATGTAGGGATCGTGGATCTCGAGCGCGCGGGCATGGGCCGCGGTATTGGCGAGATAGTCGCGGCAGGCACCGCGGCGGCCCTCCGCGAAGGCGATGTGGTGCGCGGCACGCTCGATCGGCAGGTCGCCGCAATACTGGCAATGGCTGGTGTCGACCACGAAGGTGACGGCGTTCACGATCCTGCCGTCGCGCAGCTTCGCCGGCACCCACTTCGCCTGGTAGACACCCGACAGCATCTCGCGGTTCCAGAGGATGGCGAGTTCGCTGCGCACCTGTTCGGGCGCGATGCGATAGGCGATGCCCTCGCACGAACCGCCGCCTTCGAGCGCCAGCATGAGTCCCGGCAGTTCGGGCGTGCCGCGGCCGAGCGGCACCCAGAAGCAGAAGGAGCGGCGCCAGCCCTCGACCTGACAGGGCGATGCCTCGGCGAATTCGAGAGCCGGATTCCACATCAGCGAGCCGTAGGCGAACACCCAGGCTTCCTCGCCCGGTGCGTAGCGGTCGAGCGCTTGCTTGAGACTGGCTTCGCGCTCCTCCTGGGTCAGGAAGAAGTCGTAGCCCGCCTTGCGCGCGTCAGCGACGAGCTGTTCGATCCGCTCGGAATTGAGTTCGTCGCGCCTGATCAACGCCGGTTCCGCCTAGTTACCGTAGACGATGGACATGGTCTCGGCCACGCAGGCGGGCCGCTCCTGTCCCTCGATCTCGATGGTCACCTGATTGGTCAGCCGCACGCCGCCGCCCGTCATCGGGTCCGCCGCCACCAGCTTGGCGCGCGCGCGCACCTTCGAGCCGGCCGGCACGGGGCTGGTGAAGCGCACCTTGTTGCAGCCGTAGTTGATGCCGTTGCGCACGTTGTTGATGTGCGAGATCTGGTGGTTGAGCATCGGGATCAGCGACAGCGTCAGGAAACCGTGAGCGATCGTCTTGCCGCCCGGCATGTCCTTCTTCGCGCGCTCGACGTCGACATGAATCCACTGATGATCGCCGGTCGCTTCCGCGAACTGATCGATACGCGCCTGGGTAACTTCCACCCAATCGCTCACGCCGATCTCCTGGCCCACATACTTGTGCATCTCGTTAGGGTGGGAGAATTCCCGCTTTGCCATTTCCAGCCTCGACCTGTCTTTTTTCCCGGTCTGTGAAGGATATCATAGTCCCGTCCGCCGAGCTTTTTATAAACTCCCGGACGCGCCGCTGAAGAGTCTATCGCGTGCCGTTTGTAGCGATCACGTCCCATTTGTATCGTCGCCCGCTTCTTCGCATCTTGCGAGCTACAAATATGCACAGGAGCGGAACCATCTTGGGGTATGAGATCGCACTGTGTGTCCGCGCGACTCGCTCAACCCAGCCGTAGTATTCCGGCCGGATCCTCCAATCAGACCTTCTCGGTGACGCCCGCCTTGGGCTGCCAGGTCATCAGGCGGCGTTCGATGACCCCGACGACGGCATCGAGGATCAAGGCGAAGATCGTCAGCACGACGATTCCCGCGAAGACGGTGTTGATGTCGAACGTCCCCTCGGCCTGAAGGATCAGGTAGCCGACGCCCCTGGCGGAGCCGAGATACTCGCCCACCACGGCGCCCACGAAGGCCAGGCCCACGGCGTTATGGAGGCTGGCGAAGACCCAGCTCATGGCCGACGGCAAATAGATCGAGCGCAGGAGCTGGCGCTGCGACGCTCCCAGCATGCGCGCGTTGGCAAGCAGCACGGGACTCACCTCGCGCACGCCCTGGTAGACGTTGAAGAACACGACGAAGAAGACCAGCGTGACGCCGAGCGCCACTTTCGACCAGATGCCGAGCCCGAACCACACCGCGAAGATCGGCGCCAGTACGACGCGCGGCATCGAGTTCAAGCCTTTGATGTAGGGCTCCATCACCGCCGAGGCCGTGTCGGAGAGCGCCAGCCACAGGCCGATACCCAGACCCGCCGTCGCACCGATGACGAAGCCCAGCAGGGTCTCGAGCAGGGTGACACCGAGGTGAACGAAGATCTCGCCCGTCACGAACCAGTCGATGATGGCCCTGAAGATCTTGATCGGCTCGCCGAAGAAGAACGCTGCCTGGTTGTCGCGGTCGAAGAAGAACGGCTGGACGATGCCGGGCGTCGTCAAGATATGCCACAGGAGCACCAAGCCGGCGAAGACCCCGAACTGCAGGCTGCGCAGCCTCATCTCAGGCCACCTTCTGCTGCTGATAGGCCTTGAGGACCTCTTCTTTCATGGCACCCCAGATCTCCCTGTGGAGATCGAGGAAAGCGGGCGTCATGCGGATCTCCGACACGTCGCGCGGCCGCGGCAGGTCGATCCTGAAATCGCCGATCGGATGCGTACCCGGTCCGGCGGACAGAACCACGACGCGATCGGAGAGTGCGATCGCTTCCTCGAGATCGTGGGTGATGAACAGCACGGACTTCTTGTCGACGGCCCACAGCGCCAGCAGCTCGTTTTCCATGAGCTGCCGCGTCTGGACGTCGAGGGCGGAGAACGGCTCGTCCATCAGCAATATGTCGGGGCTCAGGATCAGCGTTTGCGCCAGCGCAAGGCGCTTCCTCATGCCGCCCGACATCTGGTGCGGATAGCGGTCGCCGAAGCCCGCGAGACCGACGCGGCGCAGCCACTCCTCGCCCTGCTTCAGCGCCTCGGCGCGCGCGACGCCCCGGAACTGCAGGCCGGCGATCACATTTTCAATGCCCGTGCGCCACGGCATCAGCGCGTCGGCCTGGAACATGTAGCCGGCGCGCTTGTTGACGCCATCGGCAATGCGCAATTCCTTGCCGAACACCTTGATGGATCCGGACGACGGGCCGAGCAGGCCGGCGGCCACGTTGAGCAACGTCGACTTGCCACAGCCGGTCGGCCCCACGACGGAGACGAACTCGCCCGCCCCCACCGTCAGCGTCGCGTGCGACACCGCGGTATAGGGCGCACCGCCATCCCGGCCGGCGAAGCGGCACGTGATGTCGTCCAGCGCGAGAGCCGGTACGTCGTTCATCCTTTTATGCGCGCTTCTTGGCCTTGGCCGCGAACTCGTTGGTCCACGTGTCCTCGAGCTTGATCTTGGCTTTGTCGGCTTCGAGCTTCGGATCGCCCGCGAGCAGGAACTTCATGCAGTTGTCCTGTGCTCCCGCCGGCATCATGCCGTCGGGCGAGATGCAGTCACGCATGCCGTCGAACGATTTCTCGTAGGCCGAACGATCGCCCAGGAGGTAGGCCGGCGGCACGGTGTCCGCCACCTCCGACGGCTTGGCGGTCTGCAGCCACTCGTCGGCGCGCACGATCGCCGTGGCAAGCGCCTGCGCGGTGTTCGGCGTCTTGGTGAGAAGGCCCGGCTGGGCGTAGAGGCAGGCCGCCGGGAATGCGCCACCGAAGAACTCCTGGTTGCCCTTCATGGTGCGCGTGTCGAGCACGACCTTGACCTCGTTCTTGTCCTGCAATACGCGCACCGCCGGGTCGGTCTGGGAGATTCCGTCGACCATCTTCTGCTCGATCGCCGCGACCACCGGCGCACCGGCACCCAGCCCGACCACGGAAAAGTCGGTCGCCTTGAGACCGCCCTTGGCCGCCCAGGTCATCAGCAGCATGTGGGTCGATGAGCCGGGCGCGCTGATGCCCATTTTCATGCCCTTGATGTCGGCCCCGCTCTTGACCTTGTCGGCCACATCGTTGCGCATGGCGATGGCGATCTGCATGCCACGGCCGATCAGCGCGAAGCCCTTGATGGCCTGGCCGCGCTGCTGCATGCGGATCGTATGCTCATAGGCGCCGGCGACGACATCGACACTGCCGCCGATCAGAGACTCCAGCGACTTGGTGCCGCCCGCGAAATCACTGATTTCCACATCGAGGCCGGCATCCTTGAAGAAGCCTTTCTTCTCGGCGATGGTCAGCGACAGGTAATAGAGGGCGCTCTTGCCGCCCACGGCCAGCGCAATCTTGCTCTTCTCGGGCTTGCTGCCCTGGGCGCGGACGATGGCGGGCGCCGCGAGCAGCGCGGGCGCAGCGGCAAGAATCGCGCGACGCGGCAAATTCAGCTTGGTCATCGTTTCCTCCGATAAAGGCTTGTTGGCGCGAAGAGTGCCGCAAGGCCGGCGCTGCTTCAACCCATGCGCTGTCGCACCCCGACCTCCTCGTAGGCCGTACAGCAAACGATCCGCCACGCTCCGCCGGCGTCACGCCGTAGATTATAGCCGGTGCGGAAATTCCATGCCGGGCGCCCTTCGGATCGCTCGATCGTCCAGGCGACATCGGCAACGGCATGATCCTCGCCCTGCGGCAGCACTTGCTCGACTGTGAAATGCGCGCGACGGAAGCCGCTCTTGGCGTAGAACGCCAAGAGCTCGGTCATCGCCTGCAGCAGGGCTTCGTCGGTGGACCAGACGGTCGTCTTGCTTTGTACGAGAAGGCTTGGCGCCGCAATGTGCCGCGCGACAGCTGCCGGGTCGGCGTCGTTGTAGGCGTCCCGATAGCCGCAGAAGAAGCGCTCGATCTCCTCGCGCAGGCGCGCTTCTACTTGAATGTGCGCTCCTGCCACCACGGGAAATACGACGGCATGCCCGTCGTCACCTTCATGGGGAAGCGCGCCGGACGCTTCTCGAGGAACGCAGTCACGCCTTCCTTCACGTCGTCGGATTTGCCGCGGGCATAGATGCCTTTCGAATCCACCTTGTGGGCTTCCATCGGATGATCGGCACCCAGCATCTTCCAGATCATCTGCCGATTGAGCGCCACGGACACCGGCGCGGTGTTGTCGGCGATCTCGCGGGCGAGGGCGTAGGCCGCCGGCAGCAGATCGTCGGGCTTGTGGACCGAGCGTACGAGACGGCCCTTGAGCGCTTCCTCCGCACCGAAGACCCGGCCCGTCATCACCCATTCGAGTGCCTGCTGCGGCCCGACAAGGCGCGGCAGGAACCAGCTCGAGCAGGCTTCCATCACGATGGCGCGGCGCGTAAACACGAAGCCGTAGCGTGCGGCCTCCGACGCGAGCCGTACGTCCATCGCGAGCTGCATGGTGACGCCGACGCCCACGGCCGCCCCGTTGCAGGCGGCGATCGTGGGCTTCAGTGAGTCGTAGAGGCGCAGCGTAAACAGGCCGCCGCCGTCGCGATGGCCGTCGAGGCCGGGATCCGTCCCGCGATTTTCAGCGTTGAACGTGTTGGCCCCGCCCGAGAGGTCGGCACCGGCACAGAAGCCGCGGCCCGCCCCGGTGAAGACGATGGCGCGCACGTCGTCGTCGCGGTCGGCACGATCCATGGCGTCGAGCAGTTCCGACAGCATCTTGCCGGTGAAGGCGTTGAGCTTGTCGGGCCGGTTCAGGGTGACGGTGAGGATGCCGTCCTTGATTTCGTACTTGATCGTCTCGTAGGCCATGGCTTCCTCAGGTCTGATTGATGAGCATGACGCCGCCCATGATGAGCGCGATGCCACCGGCCTGCTTGAGGCCGAAGGGCTCGCCGAACAGGAAGTAAGCGAGCACGGCCAC
>CAIWTJ010000118.1 GCA_903915535.1 Enhydrobacter aerosaccus | reverse complement strand
CAGGGCTGGAAGACGAAGTCCTTGTCGTCGAAGAAAAGCCCGATGCTGTAGGTGGCGTAGAACTGCTCGACCTTGACCTGCTCGTGGCTGACGAAAGTTATGTGGGGGTAGGCGGACCGAAAGAGCGGGATGAGCTTCTCGCCCATCGCGCAGGTGAGCTTGCAGCCATGCCGCTCCTGGAACTTCACGGCATAGGGGAACCATCCCATCGTGTCGCCCAGCGTACCGACCGGGAACTGGATCAGGATCTCGCGGTCCTTGGCGGAATATTCGTGCCTCAGGACCACCTTGTCCTGCGACCACACCTCGATCAGGAAAGGAATGAAGTAGCGCTTGGTGCTGTTGACCGCGCCCGAGTTGAAGGTGGTTTCGAAGAGCACATTGCCGGTGTCGAGATCGCTCAGCCGTACCCGCCAGGGGGTGGTGCTTTCGGGCAATACGACCCGGCAGCCGTTGTTGAAATCGTAAGTGATGCCCAGAGGCCCCTTCTGGGTCGGCGCGGCAGCGGGCGGGGGATACGGCGGCTTCTCGGGGGGCGGCGAAACGGCGCCCGGCGATGCGGCGATTGAGTTAACGGACGACGGAGAAGGGACAGCGACGGGTGCCACGGCTGCCGGGGCGGCTGCCGCAGCTTTCGAAGGTTCGGCCAATGGCGCCGGCTGTATCGTTTGGTCCATTGCTCCCCCAAAGCGCCCACCTGTTGAGGGCGAGCATCGACGATCCGGACAGTATGCTGGCCTGCGTCGAGGCGTCGAGACTCAATTTGGATCGTCCGTGTTGCGTTGGTATCGCGCCGGTATCGCCAATCGCCTCAACCCTTTGCAAGACGCGCTTCACGCAGTACCATTGCTCCACGGTTGCAAAATGTCGAGGGGCGACACCGCAACTCCATCCAGGTTTCATCGAACGATATGAGCGAGAACCCGCAACCTTCCGCAGCGTCCATCGATTCGGGTCTTGCAAGCCTGACGCTGCTGCTGCGCTATCACGGCATTGCGGTTGATCCTGAGCAGCTCTGCCATCAGCTGGGCACGCGCACGCTCGGCACGACCGAGATGCTGCGCCTGGCCCGGCAGTTCAGCCTGAAGGCGGCGATCAAGACGACCACGTGGCAGCGTCTGGCCACGACCCCGCTGCCCGCGATCGCCCTGCTGAAGAATGGCGGGTTTGCCTACGTAGGCAGGGCCGACGGGCAGAAGATCCTCATCCAGGAGGCCAACCTCCCTCGCCCGACACTGATGACCCGCGAGCAGTTCGAGGCGATCTGGGCGGGCCGACTGGTTTTGATGACCCGTCGCGGCTCGCTGCTCAACCTGTCCCGCCGCTTCGACATCTCCTGGTTTCTGAGCGCCATCTACAAATATCGGCGCATGTTCGTCGAAGTTCTGGTGGTCTCGCTGTTCCTCCAGATCTTCGCGCTGGTGTCTCCGCTCATCTTCCAGGTCGTGATCGACAAGGTATTGGTGCACCAGAGCCTGAGCACGCTCGACGTGCTGATGATCGGTGCGGTGGCGATCGCGCTCTTCGAATTCGTGCTGACGATCCTGCGCACCTATGTGTTCTCGCACACGACGAACCGCATCGACGTCGAGCTCGGTGCCCGGCTGTTCCGTCACCTGCTCGCCCTGCCGCTTGCCTATTTCCAGAATCGGCGCACGGGCGACTCCGTGGCGCGAGTGCGCGAGCTGGAGAATATCCGGAATTTCCTTACCGGCTCGGCTCTCACATTGACGATCGACCTGCTGTTTACCTTTGTCTTCTTCGCGATCATGTTCATGTACTCGGCGCCGCTGTCCTTTCTGGTGCTGGGATCGCTGCCGCTGTACGCGGCGATTTCGATCGGCGCGACGCCGCTGTTCCGCCGTCGGCTCGACGAAAAATTCAGACTGGGCGCGGAGAACCAGGCGTTCCTCGTGGAGTCGATCAGCGGCGTCGAGACGCTGAAGGCCATGGCGGTCGAGCCGCAGATGCAGCGGCATTGGGAAGAACAGCTCGCCAGCTACATCCGGGCCAGCTTCGACGTCCTCAAGCTCGGCAACGTCGCGAGCAACTCCGTTCAGTTCATCAACAAGCTCGTTTCGGTCGGGATCCTCTACGTTGGCGCCCGGCTGGTCATCGGCGGCGATCTTTCCGTGGGCGAACTGATCGCCTTCAACATCCTGGCCGGCCGGGTGAGCGCGCCGATCCTGCGCCTGGCGCAGATCTGGCAGGACTTCCACCAGGCCCGGATTTCGATCGAGCGCCTGGGCGACATCCTCAACACCCCGGCCGAACCGACCTACAGTGCGGGCCGGGGGGCTCTGCCCGCGATCCGCGGAGAAATTGCTTTCGATCATGTCACCTTTCGCTATCGGGCCGATGGACGGCCTGTTCTGCAGGACGTCTCGCTCAAGATCGAGGCTGGCCAGTTCATCGGCATCGTCGGCGCCTCGGGGTCGGGCAAGAGCACGATCGCACGGCTGATCCAGCGTCTCTACGTTCCCGAGACCGGGCGCGTGCTGGTCGACGGCCTCGACCTCGCGATGGTCGACCCGGCATGGTTGCGGCGGCAGCTCGGCATCGTGTTGCAGGAAAACGTCCTGATGAACCGGTCGGTGCGGGACAATATCGCGCTGGTCGATCCGGGCCTGCCGCTCGAGCGGATCGTCCACGCCGCCCAGCTCGCCGGCGCCCACGAGTTCATTCTCGACATGCCAGAAGGGTACGACACCATCGTCGGCGAGCGCGGCGGGTCGCTCTCGGGAGGCCAGCGCCAGCGCATCGCCCTCGCGCGCGCTCTGGTCACCAATCCGCGCATTCTGATTCTCGACGAGGCCACGAGCGCCCTCGACTACGAGAGCGAGCGTGCCATCCAGAACAACATGGCGGACATCGCCAGCGACCGGACCGTCATCGTCATCGCTCACCGCCTGTCGACCGTGCGGCGGGCCGACCGGATCATCACCGTGCGCCAGGGACGCATCGTCGAGGACGGCAGCCACGACGAACTGATGCGTGCCAACGGCGACTACGCCGGTCTTCACAAGATGCAGATGGGACTCCATGAAGTTCGCTGACGGTATCCTGGATCTGCTGCGGCGCACCGCGGGCTGGCTGACGGCGCAATGCGCCCGGGCGGTCGCTGCCACCGAGCGCGGCATGAATGTCGTCCTGGGCGTGCCGCCGGCCCAGGGCCGCGACGGTATCGACACCCAGTTTCTGCCGGCAGCGCTCGAGATCGTCGAGACGCCGCCATCACCGGTCGGTCGGGCAGTCGGTGCCACGATCGTCGTCCTGTTCGGCATCGCGATCGCCTGGGCGTGCCTTGGAAGGATCGACGTCGTCGTCACCGCCCCCGGCAAGATCGTGGCCAGCGGCGGCACGAAATCCATTCAGCCGTTCGAAACGAGTATCATCAAGGCCATCTACGTGCGCGACGGCCAGCATGTGAATCGCGGGGATCCTTTGATCCAGCTCGATTCCACCATCACCGATGCCGACCGCGCGCATCTGCGCAACGACCTGCTGGCGTCGATGCTGGACGTGGCGCGTCTGCATGCCGCCTTGTCCGAGAGCGACGATGCGATCGCCGATTTCAAACCGCCGCCGGAGGTCGATCCGACCTTGCTGCGCATGCAACGCCAGCTCCTCGTCAGCCAGATCGCGGAGCAGACGTCCAAACTCGCCGCGCTCGATCGCCAGCGCGGCCAGCGCGAGGCCGAGCGCGCGACGATTTCGGCGACGATCGCCAAGCTCGAAGCGACGATTCCGTTCATCGAGCAGCGGGTGGACATACGCAAGGGGCTTGCCGACAAGGAGCTCGGATCGAGGATCGTCTATCTCGAAACGGTGCAGCAGCTGAACGAGAGCCGCTACGAGCTCGCCGTGCAGCGCAAGCGCTACGAGGAAGCCACCGCAACGCTCGCCGCTGTGGCCGAAGCGCGCGTGCAGGCGATCGCGGAGTATCGGCGGACGCGCTCGGCCGAACTCGCGGAAGCCGAACGCAAGTCGATCGGTCTGCGCGACGATCTCGTGAAGGCCGAGCAACGCGCCAAACAGCAGACGCTGATCGCGCCGGTCGACGGTGTCGTGCAGCAGCTGGCCGTCCATACGATCGGCGGCGTCGTCACGCCGGCCCAGGCGTTGCTCGCGCTCGTGCCGTCGGACAGTCCTCTGGAGATCGAGGCACGCATCTCGAACCGCGACATCGGCTTCGTCTCGGCCGGAGCGCCGGCGCAGATCAAGATCGATACGTTCAATTTCACCCGTTACGGGCTTCGCCATGGAAAGGTGTTGAGCGTGTCGCACGACGCCGTCGTCCGCGACAAGCCCATGGACAAGCCGGGCGATCGCACGCAGGGCGGGTCGGCAAGCTCGAGCGAGCCGGCCGGCCAGGACCTTGGTTACAGCGCGCGCGTTTCGATCGACACGGCCCAGATGCAAGTCGACGACAACGTCGTCGATCTCGGCCCCGGAATGGCCGTGACGGTCGAGATCGGCATCGGATCCCGTACGGTCATGAGCTACCTGCTGTCGCCGCTGCTGAAGTACTCACACGACAGCTTGCGGGAAAAATAGATGCCAAGTCCGCGAGCGCGAATTGAAAATGCCGACGGATAAAGTGTTCCTCGATTACACGCAGGAACAGCTCGACCAAGCCTACGACCAGCTCTACTGGGCGCCACAGCGCGATGCCATACAGGCCGAGATTCGCAAGGCTTGCGAAGCGGTCCGTCGGGCGACGCCGCCGCGCACCGAGCGTTATGGCAAGAGCGACATGCAGCTGCTCGATATCTTTACGCCCGCAGGCGTTGCCAACGCGCCGGTGCTCGTGTTCCTGCACGGCGGTGCCTGGTTGCGGGGCTCGCGGCTCGATGTTGCCTACCCGGCGCCGACAGTGACGGGCCGGGGCGCGGCATTCCTGGCGGCCGACTTCAACAACGTGAGCGAGGTGTCCCTGCCGGCGATGATCGAACAGTGCCGCGAAGCGATCGATTGGACCGCCCGCAACGCCACCAGCTTCGGTGGTGATCCCAACCGGATCTATCTCGCGGGGCACTCGTCGGGTGCGCACCTTGCCGGCTGCGTGTTGCTCACCGACTGGGCGGTGCGCGGCCTGCCGGAGGACGTGATCAAGGGCGCCCTGCTGATCAGCGGCATGTACGATCTTCATGCGCCGTTGCTCTCGGCGCGCAGCACATACGTCAAGATCACGCCCGAGGAAGAGGCGGCTGCCAGTGCCATGCGCCAGCTCGGCCGCATCCGCTGCCCGGTAGCCGTCGCCTGGTCGGTTGGTGACAGCCCGGAATTCCGCCGCCAGTCCCGGGTCTTTGCCGCCGGCCTGCAGGGGATGGGCCGCCTCGCCAGCCGAACAGAAGTCTTTTCGCCCAATCACTTCGAAGAACCCCGCCAGCTCGAGAGGCCCGACAGCGAACTCAGCCGCGCCCTGTTCTCGTTGATGAACATCTAGGCGGACTTCCGCCAAACAAAAGATCTGTGTTGGTTGTCGCGCCGATTTCAATCAGGATGATTGTCTTGTTCTCCACGAAGGGAGCACTTCATGACCGTAACCATCACGCCGCTCACGCCCGCATTCGCCGGCGAAGTGGGCGCGATCGACCTGCGCCGCGTGCACGATCGTGAGTCGCTGGAGGCGATCCGCGCCGGCATGGACAAGTATGCCGTACTGGTGTTCCGCGATCAGAACTTCACCAACGAAGAGCAGATCGACTTCGCCCAACGGTTCGACGGCACGTTGCATGCCCGTACGTCCTCCTCGGCCATCGGCAACAACCGCTTCGGCAACGAGGCACTGGCCGACGTCTCGAACGTCGACCGGGACGGCAAGATCCGGGACGCCAACAACCGCATGCGCGCCTCCTCGGTCGCAAACCGCCTGTGGCACACCGATGCATCGTTCGTCGATCCGCCGGGCCGCTACTCGATGCTGTCGGCGCGGGTGGTGCCGCCGGTGCGCGCCGATACGGAGTTCGCCGACATGCGCGCCGCCTACGATGCACTCGACGCGGAAACCCGCGTCTCGATCGAAGGGCTGCGCGTCTATCATTCCATCGTCTATTCACGCCACGTGCTCGGCTTCGACTTCAGCGAGGACGAAAAGGACAAGCTGAAGGGCGCCGTTCACTCTCTGGTGCGCACCATTCCAAGCTCCGGTCGCCGCGCGCTCTATCTCGCCTCGCACGCAGAGCATGTCGTTGACTGGCCGGTGCCGGAAGGCCGGCTCCTGCTGCGCGACCTGATCGACCATGCCACGCAGCGGCAATTCATCTATCGCCACATCTGGCAGCCGCATGATTTCGTGATCTGGGACAACCGGTGCACCATGCATCGTGCCCGGCCCTTCGATGACCAGGCCCATCGCCGCGAGCTCCGGCGCACCACGTCGCTCGATCTCCCGCTGCCGGCTTCGGCCTGAGCGTCAACCCTCCATGATCCAGTCGGCCCCCGAGGCGAGCGCGATCTCCTTGACCTTGGCGAGCAGGTTGGGTCCGACGGGAATTCCCGTCTTCATGCGCGCCGCAGCGATGCGGCGCTCGGGATCGCCCGCGACCTGAACCGGCTTGGCCGGATCGGCTGGCCGCGTCTCGCGCAGCGTGTCGCAGAACGTCGCGACATCGGCCCGGAAGTCGGCGCTGTCGCGGAACATGCCGGGATCCATCGCGAGGAAGAAGTGACCGATGTCGATCGCACCCGGCCGCGTATTGCGCGTCGGGTCGGTCACCATCATGCCGCCCGACAGGGCCGAGCTCAGGATATTGACCATGGCGCCGAGGCCGTAGCCCTTGTGACTGCTGCCCTCGGCGGTGCCGCCGAGCGGTGTCATGAAGCCGCCCTTGCTGACCTCGTGCGGATCGGTGCTGGGCAGGCCGTCCTTGGTGACCAGCCAGCCGGGTGGTGTTTGTAGCTTCTCGTTCGCCTTGTTGCGGATCTTGCCGGCGGCGACGGTCGTCGTCGCCATGTCGAGCAGGAACGGCTCGCCCGGCTTCCCTGGCGCGGCGAAGGCAATCGGATCGGTGCCGAGACGGGCCTGGGCGCCGTTGGTCGGCGCCACCTGGATGCCGCTCGCCGAGGTCGTTGCCATGCCGATCAGCCCGGCCTCGACCGCCTGCAGCACGTAGAAGCCGCAGGCGCCGAAGTGACCCGAGTTGCGCACCGCCGCCACGGCGATGCCGGTCTTCTTCGCCTTCTCGATCGCGATCTCCATGGCGCGCCGGCCGTTGGGATGGCCGAGGCCGCCGCCGCCGTCGATCAGCACCGACACCGGCGTCTCCTTCACGACCTTCGGCTCGGCGAGCACGTCGAGCTTGTTGGCGCGTCGGCGCTCGTTGTACGGCGGCACCATCGAGATGCCGTGCGTGTCGATGCCGTGGAGGTCGGCCCAACTCATGATCTCGGCGGTGCCGGCCGCCGTCGCCTTCGGCATGCCCCAGGCCTCGAGAATGAGTTCGAGCTGCTTGCGGTGGGTCTCGTAGGACGCGGGCATCGTTTCTTCCTCTTTGCTTTAGGCGTCGCACCGTAGCGCGGCGCCGGTCGCTTCGATACCGCCGCCGCCAGGATGTCTCCCTTGCCGAGATTGCAGGCCGAGCACAGTGTCTGGAGGTTGGACAGCACCGTCTCGCCGCCTTTCGACCACGGCACGATGTGATCGACGTGCAGCCTCACGCCGGGATCCTGCGCCGGGCCGGCGCCGCACATGCGGCAGAGACAGTTGTCGCGGATCAGCACTCTGGCCCGCAGACGAAAGCCGGGGTCCCGGCGGGGACTCTTGGCCTTTGGCCGGATGGGGAGGGTGACGGCGCCGAGGCCTCGTACGCGGGCGGTCGGCCTGAACGCGATGAGAGTCCTGCACCACGAGCCGAAGCGGTGTGTGTAAGTGGAGCCCGCGAACTTGGAGACGCCGTCGTCCTTGGTCAGCTCGGAAACAGCCGGCTGGTGGCCGAGCTTCTGCCATACGTCGGCAAGGTTCTGCATCAGCTCGGACGTAGGCACGCGCCACCGGCGCACTGTGCCGAGGCCCGCGGCTTTGACCGCCGCATTCCACGACCCGAAGCGGTCAATCATCGTGCTCTTGCCGAAGGCGCCGTAACGGCTATAGAGCGCGCCGCTGACCAGACGGCGGACGCTGAAGCGCGAGACGCGCCGCAGGTCCCGCAGCAGTGCGCGCGCGGGAGTGCTACGGTTCGTAAGGCGTACGATTTTCGCAGGAAGGGCGCTCATGCCCCATTATCTAAGGCAGAATGCGCCAAACGCGCATTACGGTCGTTACTGACGCGATAACGTTGGCCCGCTTGCATTCTGGGGCATTGCGGAAGCGTCGGAACCTCCGGCTTTCCCATGGTTGCCGGAGAAAAAAGCGCTCCGTTCAAGCGGCTCGCGGAGTGCACGCCTAGTCGGGGAATGTCATCTTCCTCGCTGAGCGATCGAGTGAGGTAAGCTGGCTTGACGACACGATGAGTAGCTCTTCCGACAACGACGACAGAGGCAAGATAACCAGGCGGGAGGTGTTCGGCACCACCGCTGCCGGCGGGCTCGCCGTGGCGACTCTTGGGTCGAAGGCGATTGCAGCCTCTGGCGTTCGCATGCTCGCTTCACACGAACAGCTGCGGGCCGCCTACGACCATGTGGTCGTCGGGGCAGGCTCGGCCGGCTGCGTGCTGGCGCACCGGCTCGGCCAGGCCGGTCGGCGGGTTCTCCTGATCGAAGCCGGTGGGCCGGCAAAATCGGCGGCAGTCTCGTTTCCGCCCGACTGGCCCAAGCTCCAGGGCGGTCCGCTAGACTGGCAATACGCGACGACACCACAGCCCGGTCTGGGCGGCCGGGTGATCACGGTCCCTCGCGGCAAGGCTGTCGGGGGATCGAGCGCAATCAACGCCCTCGCCTATCAACGGGGGCACGCCGCGGCTTACGATCGGTGGCCTCGAGGATGGCGCCACGCCGACCTGCTGCCGTACTTCAGGCGCGCGGAGACATTTTCCGGTGGCGCCAATGCCTGGCGCGGCGGCAGCGGGCCTCTTCATATTCTATCGCTGGCCGACGTGCCGGACCGCAATCCTGTCGCTGCGGCCTTCGTCGCCGCGGCGCAGGAATCGGGATTCTCGATGTCGCCCGATATCGGCGGGGAGACAGCCATGGGTGTCGGCTGGAACCAGCTCACCATTAAGGCGCGTGCCCGAGACGATGCGGCGACGGCGTACCTTGGGAGCCTCGACAATGCCGCGGTGGACTTGCTCGTCGGGACTCAGGTTTCCGGCCTCGAGATCGAGGAGGGCCGGTGCCGCGGCGTTCGTATTGCCGATCGCATCGTGCGACCGGACGTCGAAGTCCTGCTCTGTGCTGGCGCGATCGACTCGCCGCGCTTGCTTATGCTGTCGGGCATCGGTCCCGCCGATGAGCTTGGCCGTCTGGGCATCCGCACCGAGGCCGACCTGCCCGACGTCGGCAGACATCTGGAGGATCATCTCCTTCTGGCCGGCGTGACCTACAAAGCGCGGCGCGAGGTTCCGGCCTCGCACTACAATCATGCCGACGCTCTCCTCTACGTCCCGCCCTCGACGCCCGGTGAGAGCCCCGATCACCTCATCATGTGTTTGTCGCTGCCTTTTGTTCGGCCGACCGTGGGCCCGGCTCCTTCTCCTGCCTATGTCCTTGTGCCTTGCCTGATGCGACCGCGCAGCCGGGGCCGGGTAAAACTGGCCTCGAGCAATCCGCTTGATCTGGCGCTCGTCGATCCGAACTATCTATCCGACCCGCGCGATCTCCAGGTTCTTGTCGAGGGCGTGGCGATCGCGCGTGATATCGGGGCCTCTGCGGCTTTTGCTGATTGGCGCGAAAGCGAGATCTATCCCGGGCCTCGCTGGACGGGCGGGCCCGACCGGGAGGATTTCGTTCGCAGAGCTGCGAATTCGTTCAATCACCATGTCGGGACCTGCCGACTGGGCGCCGTGGTCGACGAGACCCTGCGTGTCAAAGGTGTCACGGGTTTGCGGGTTGTCGATGCCTCGGTGATGCCGAGCATCCCGGCCGCCATGACCAATGCCGCTACGATCGCACTGGCTGAAAGAGCGAGCGACCTTGTGCTTGATCGCGGCTGAACCAGGACGAGGCAGTGCCGCACAGGTTGGCGATCGACGTTGCGCTGCAACGTTGCGCAGCGCGGAAGAGCCCGGGAATAGGGGCTCATTTCGGATGCGGCTGAGCCCGGAGAGAAAGATCGCGGGCTTCGTGGCGGACAGGGCGGGATTCGAACCCGCGGTGGCTGTTACACCACGCACGCTTTCCAAGCGTGTGCCTTAAACCACTCGGCCACCTGTCCTCCATGAGCGGTCGGCGGCTCTTATAGCGTGCCCTGAGGCGCGGGCAACGGCATCTTCGGCGGCTTCCCCCCATGCCGTCGCTTGGCTAGTGTGCGCCCGGTATTGGGGGGAGCGATGGTCCTGTTTCGGGCCCTGGGATGGCTGCTGCTGGCAATGACGGTCGCCGCAGCCGTGCAGAACGGGTTGACCTGGTGGTCGGAGGGCGTTTTTCGCTTCCTGGCGCTGGGCGACGTGTGGGCTCACGTCCATTATGCGTCGCTGGCCGCTACCCAGACCTGGTTGGCCGCGCATGGCTGGGCCTGGTCGTTCCAGCCATTCCTGCGCGTGCCTGCCGTCCCGGCGTTCCTGATCCTGGCTCTCTTCAGCCTGTGGATCGGCCAGCCGGCCGGCGAAGGCCGCCGCGGCGGCCTGGGCGAGGCCAGCTTCGTGGGCGGCTCACGCCGTCCCCGCCGCCGCCGCGGACGCGGCCTGAACTGAGACGCGGACGCGGCCTGAACTGAGACGCGGACGCGGCCTGAACTGAGACGCGGACGCGGCCTGAACTGAGACGCGGACGCGGCCTGGACTGAGGCGCGGACGCGGCCTGCTGTAATTCCTAGCGGCTGTCCATCTTGAGGGCGGCGATGAAAGCCGACTGCGGGATCTCGACTTCGCCGATCTGCCGCATGCGCTTCTTGCCCTTCTTCTGCTTCTCCAGGAGCTTTTTCTTGCGGCTGATGTCGCCGCCGTAGCATTTGGCCAGCACGTCCTTACGCATCGGGCTGATGGTCTCGCGCGCGATCACCCGCCCGCCGATCGCGGCCTGGATGGCGATCTTGAAGAGCTGGCGCGGGATCAGGTCCTTCAGCCGCTCGCAGAGCTGGCGGCCGCGGCTCTCGGCGGCGTTCTTGTGCACGATCATCGACAGCGCATCGACCGGCTCGGCGTTCACCAGGATCGCGAGCTTCACCAGCTCGCCGTCCTCGTAGCCGTCGATCTCGTAGTCGAAGCTCGCGTAGCCGCGCGTCATCGACTTGAGGCGATCGTAGAAATCGAACACGACCTCGTTCAGCGGCAGGCGGTAGATCGCCATGGCGCGGGTGCCGGCATAGGTGAGCTCGATCTGCTGGCCGCGCCGCTCCTGGCAGAGCGTCAGCACCGAGCCCAGATGCTCGTCGGGCGTGATGATCGTGGCCTTGATCCAGGGCTCCTGCATCGTCTGGATCTTGATCGGATCGGGATAGTCCGCCGGATTGTGCAGTTCCATCTGCGTGCCGTCGGTCATCGTGACCTTGTAGACCACCGACGGGGCCGTCGTGACGAGGTCGAGGTTGAACTCGCGCTCCAGCCGTTCCTGCACGATCTCGAGATGCAGCAGGCCCAGGAAGCCGCAGCGGAAACCGAAGCCCAGCGCCGCGCTCGACTCTGGCTCGAAGTGGAACGAGGAGTCGTTGAGGCGGAGCTTGCTGAGCGATTCGCGCAGGACCTCGAACTCGGCCGCATCGGCCGGGAACAGGCCACAGAACACCACCGGTACGGATGGCTTGAAGCCCGCGAGCATTTCGGTGGCGGGCTTGCGGTCGTCGGTGATCGTGTCGCCGACCTTGCAGTCGGCGATCGTCTTGATGCCGGCAATGATGAAGCCGATCTCGCCGGGACCGAGCTCGGCCACATCGGTGGCCTTGGGCGCGAAGATGCCGACCTTGTCGAGGTCGTAGGCCGCGGCGGCGGCCATCATGCGGATCTTCATGCCCTTCTTCAGCACGCCGTCCTGCACGCGCACGAGCGTGACGACGCCGAGGTACGGATCGTACCAGCTGTCGACCAGCAGGGCCTTCAGCGGCTTGTCGCGATCGCCCTTGGGCGGCGGCAGGCGCTTCACCATTGCCTCGAGCAGATCGTCGATGCCGAAGCCGGTCTTGGCCGAGACCTTGACGGCCTCCGACGTGTCGATGCCGATCACGTCCTCGATCTCGGTGCAGACGCGCTCGGGATCGGCCGACGGCAGGTCGATCTTGTTCAGGACGGGGATGATCTCGTGATTGGCTTCGATCGCATGGTAGGCGTTCGCGAGCGTCTGCGCCTCGACGCCCTGGCTGGCGTCCACCACCAGCAGCGAGCCTTCGCAGGCGGCGAGCGAGCGGCTCACCTCGTACGCGAAGTCGACGTGGCCGGGCGTGTCCATCAGGTTCAGGATGTAGGTCTTGCCGTCCTTGGCCTTGTAGTTGAGCCGGACCGTTTGCGCCTTGATGGTGATGCCGCGTTCGCGCTCGATGTCCATCGAATCGAGCATCTGGTCGTGGAACTCGCGCTCCGTCACCGCGCCGCACGCCATCAGCAACCGGTCGGCGAGGGTGCTCTTGCCGTGGTCGATATGGGCGATAATGGAGAAGTTACGGATCAGCGACAGGTCGGTCATTTCACTCTAACCACGCAGAACGGCATTCGTCGCCTTTGTGACGGCGGCGACGATCTTGTTGCACACCGCTTCGATCTCCGCATCCGTGAGGGTGCGCTCGACAGGCTGCAGGGTCACGGCGATGGCCAGCGACTTCTTGCCCTCGGGCACGCCCTTGCCGGCATAAACATCGAACACGCGGGCGCCGGCGATCAGCGTCTTGTCGGAGTTGCGCGCGGCGCGCACCAACTTCTCGGCTTCGACGGCGGCATCGACGAGGAAGGCGAAGTCGCGCTCGACCGGCTGGAAGGCCGACAGCACAAGCTTGGAGCGCGCCTTGGTGGCCTTCGCCTTGGGCGGCGGCGGGGCGTCGAGGAACACTTCGAACGCTGAAACCGGGCCCTTGAGGTCGGCGGCGGCACTCAGTTCCGGATGCAGCTCCCCGAAGTTCGCCATCACGCGGTCGCCGAGCTTGATCACGCCGGAGCGGCCGGGGTGATACCAGTCGGGAGCGCCGGATTGCGCGGACATGTTCTCGACCGGCGCACCGATGGCGGCCAGCACGGCCATGGCGTCGGCCTTGGCGTCGAAGGCGTCGACGGTGCGGGCAGGGCCTTCCCAGTTGCGCGGGATTGCCATGTTGTGGCGCAGGCCGGCGGCCACGCGCGCCTGACCGGTGGGCGTCGCATCCTTGTACTGCGGGCCGACCTCGAACAGGGCGGGATCGCTGAGGCCGCGCGCCTCGTTGCGCGCGGCGGCATCGATCAGGTTGGGCAGGATCGAGGGGCGCATCGTGTCGAGCGTCGCGTCGATCGAGTTCAAGAGGCGCACGTCCGCGCCGCCGCCGCCGAAACGCTCGGCTTTCTTGAACGGCAGGAACGACCAGGTCACGACCTCGTTCATGCCGCGCTGGGCGAGCGCGCGGCGCGCCTGCGGCACGCGGCGCTGCAGGGCATCGCGCGCGGGCTTCGACGTGGCGGAGAGGCGTGGCAGCGACGTCGTCGGGATCCTGTCAAAGCCAGCGACACGGGTGACTTCCTCGACGAGATCGGCCTCGCCCACGATGTCGGGGCGCCATGACGGCACGGCGGCCGTCCACGGACCCGAACCGGCGACGGTGAAGCCCAGTTTGGTCAGGATGTCGGCGGTGTCCTTGGCCGGCACGTCGATCGCCGTCAGCGTCTTCACGCGATCGGCGCGGAGCGTGAAGCTCTTCTCCCAGTCCGGCATGACGCCGCTCGAGGTGATCTCGCTCGCTTCGCCGCCGCACAGGTCGAGGATCAGGCGCGTGGCGACGTCGGTGCCCCATTGCACGGACTGCGGATCGAGGCCGCGCTCGAAGCGATAGCGCGCGTCCGAAAGAATGCCGAGCTTGCGGCCGGTGGCGGCCACCTTGATCGGCGTGAAGTAGGCGACCTCGAGGAACACCTCAGTGGTCTCGGGCTGCACGCCGGTCTCCTCGCCGCCCATGACGCCGCCGATGCCATGCGCGGCCTTCGCGTCAGCGATCACGGAGATCGAGGGATCGAGTTCGTAGGTCTTGCCGTCGAGCGCCAGGATCTTCTCGCCATCGCGCGCCTGGCGCATGACCAGATCGCCCGAAAGCTTCGCGGCATCGAACACGTGCAGCGGACGGTTGAGGTCGAAGGTCACGAGGTTGGTGATGTCGACCAGGGTCGAGATCGGACGCAGCCCGATCGACTTCAGCCGGCGCTGCAGCCACTCGGGCGACGGGCCGTTCTTCACGCCGCGGAAATGACGGCCGACCACGATGGGGCAGGGGCTGTCGGGCCTGGCCTCGTAGCCGTGCGTCCACTTGATCGGGCTTGGATAAGTGCCCTTGATCCGCTCGGCCTTCACCGGCTTCAGCGTGCCGAGACCGGCCGCGGCGAGATCGCGCGCGATGCCGTGCACGCCCAGGCAATCGCCGCGGTTCGGCGTCACCTTGATCTCGATCACGGGGTCGTCGAGGCCGAGCGCCTCGGCCGCGGGAATGCCGGTCTTGGTCTCCGCCGGCAGGTCGATGATTCCGTCGTGATCGTCGCTCAGTTCCAGCTCGCGCATCGAGCAGAGCATGCCGTTGCTCTCTTCGCCGCGGATCTTGCCGACCTTGAGATGCATGTCGGTGCCGGGAATATAGCTGCCGGGTGGAGCGAACACGCCCTTCATGCCCGTGCGCGCGTTGGGCGCGCCGCAGACGACCTGGACCACGCCAGCGCCGGTATCGACCTTGCAGACGCGCAGGCGATCGGCGTTGGGATGCTGCACCGCCTCGACCACGTAGCCCACGACGAAACCCTTCAGGGTCTCGGCCGGATTGGCGATGCCCTCGACCTCGAGGCCGAGCATGGTGAGCGCATCGCGCACCTCGGCGAGCGTGGCGTTGGTGTCGAGATGCTCCTTGAGCCAGCTGAGGGTGAATTTCATCGCACGCTCTCCAGGGTGGAGAAGCCGTAATGGCGCAGCCAGCGCAGGTCGCTGTCGAAGAAGTTGCGCAGGTCGGGGATGCCGTACTTCAACATGGCGATGCGATCGACTCCCATGCCGAAGGCGAAGCCCTGGTAGACGGCCGGATCGAGGCCGCAGTTGGCGATGACGTTTGGGTGCACCATGCCGGAGCCCAGGATCTCGAGCCACGAGTCGCCGGCGCCGATCTTGAGTTCGCCGCCCTTCCACGAGCAGCCGATGTCGACTTCCGCCGAGGGTTCGGTGAACGGGAAGTAGGAGGGCCGGAAACGCAGCGGCAGATCGTCGACCTCGAAGAAGGCACGGCAGAAATCCACCAGGCAGCCCTTGAGGTGGCCCATGTGCGTCGTGCGGTCGATCACCAGGCCTTCGACCTGGTGGAACATCGGCGTGTGCGTGGCGTCGTTGTCGATGCGGAACGTGCGGCCGGGCACGATGATGCGGAGCGCTCCGCCGTAGGCCAGCATCTTCTGCACGTCCTTGTTCAGCATCGTGCGCGCCTGCACCGGCGAGGTGTGCGTGCGCAGCACCATCGGCGTGCCGTCGGCGCGCGACGGCAGATAGAACGTGTCCTGCATCTGGCGCGCCGGATGGTCGGGCGGGATGTTGAGGGCGGAGAAGTTGTGCCAGTCGTCCTCGATGTCCGGACCTTCGGCCCAGGTGAAGCCCATCTCGCCGAAGATCGCGGCGACTTCGTCCATCACCTGGCCGATCGGATGCAGGGTGCCGTGGCCCGCCTGGCCGAAATCGGGGCGGGTGGGCAGGGAGACGTCGATCTTCTCCGACACGAGCTTGGCTGCGAGGGCCGCGCTGCCCAGCGTGGTCTTGCGTGCGTCGAGGGCGGCCTCGATCTCGCCCTTGAGCTGGTTCACCTGCGCGCCGAACTCACGGCGCTGGTCGGGCGCCATGCCGCCCAGGGTCTTCATCAGGCCGGTGACGCTGCCCTTTTTACCGAGCGCCGCCACGCGCACGGCATCGAGGGCCGCGAGATCCGCGGCCTTTCCGACGGCGTCGAGCGCCTCGCTGCGAATGGTCGAAAGATCGTCCATCTCTCTCACTCTCGAATCCGAACACGAAAAAAGGGAGCCTGTGGTCCAGGCTCCCTCTTTGATCATTTCGATCTGCTGCGCCTCGAGGCGCGGCAAATCTTACTTGAGGGCGGCCTGGGCCTGATCGACCAGGGCCTTAAACGCCACCGGCTCCCGCGTGGCGAGATCGGCCATGACCTTGCGGTCGACCTCAACGCCGGACTTCAGGATGCCGTTCATGAACTGCGAGTAGGTCATGCCGTGCTCGCGGACCGCAGCGTTGATGCGCTGGATCCACAGGCCGCGGAACGCGCGCTTCTTGTTG
>CAIWTJ010000117.1 GCA_903915535.1 Enhydrobacter aerosaccus | reverse complement strand
TCGATCCAGGCGCAGGTGCTCAACCTCTTCATGGAGCTGCGCCAGCGGCTCGGTCTCACCTATCTGTTCATCAGCCACAATCTCGCGGTGGTCGAGCACCTCTCCGATCGCGTGGCCATCATGTATCTCGGCCGCCTCGTCGAGGTGGCGCCCGCCGAGGAGCTGTTCGCGCATCCGAACCATCCCTATACGCAGGCGCTGCTGGCCGAGGTGCCGACGCTCGATGCCGCGCGACGCACCTACAAGCCGATCGCGGGCGAGCTGCCCTCGCCGCTCGACCCGCCGCCGGGTTGCGCTTTTCATCCGCGCTGCCCACATGCCTTCGAGCGCTGCAAGGTCGAGCGGCCGGCCCTGAAGGACGTGGGCAGCGGCCATATCGCCGCCTGTCACTTGAACGATACATAGGCTAGAACAGGGCCCGGTCCGCAGTGGGTCGCAGGAAGGGAACTTCACATGACCTACAAGCTCTGGTGGACCGTGGGCTACGTCTGCACCACCGAGAAGGAATTCAAGGCGGCCAAGCACCGCCTCATTCCCGCCGTCTACGAAGTCCTCGACGATGCGCTGCGCCGGGCCAACCAGGTTTCCCGCGCCGGCGGCGTGGCCTGGCTGCTGGAAGGCGACGACAAGACCCGGCTCGACCGGCCGGGCATCGAACGGACCGTCAAGAAGCGCGGCGCCGAGCTCGAGGTCCAGGTTCCCGGCCGCTGATGACAGGATCGGCGCAAAGCGCTAAATCCGCGCCGCCATGATCCTGTTCCCCGCCATCGACCTCAAAGACGGAAAATGCGTGCGCCTGCTGCGCGGCGACATGGCGCGCGCCACGGTGTTCAACGACAGTCCGGCGGCGCAGGCCAAGGCCTTCGCCCAGGCCGGCTGCGAGTGGCTGCACCTGGTCGATCTCAACGGCGCGGTCGAGGGCCATCCGGTGAATCGCGCGGCGGTGCAGAGCATCCTGAAGGAAATCGACGTGCCGACGCAGCTGGGCGGCGGCATCCGCACCATCGAGAGCATCGCCGCCTGGTTCGAGGCGGGCGTGAAGCGCGTCATCCTGGGCACCGTCGCGGTCAAGGAGCCAGGACTGGTGAAGGCCGCGTGCAAGCAGTGGCCGGGCCAGGTCGCGGTCGGCATCGACGCGCGCGAGGGCGTAGTCGCGGTCGACGGCTGGACCAAGCAGAGTACGGTGCGCGCGCTCGACCTTGCCCTTCGCTTCGAGGACGCGGGCGTCGCCGCCATCATCTACACCGACATCGACCGCGACGGCGCGATGGGCGGCGTCAACATCGACGCCACCGTGACGCTGGCACAACACCTCACCACGCCGGTCATCGCCTCGGGCGGCGTGAGCTCGCTCGACGACCTGCGTGAGCTCAGGCCCACCGAGCAATACGGCATCATCGGCGCGATCGCCGGCCGCGCGCTCTACGACGGCCGCATCACGGTGCCGGACGCGATCCGCGTGCTGAAGGGCGAGTGACGGCGGCCATGCTCAAGGTCCGCATCATCCCCTGCCTCGACGTGAAGGACGGCCGCTCGGTGAAGGGCGTGCAGTTCGTCGACCTGGTCGACGCCGGCGATCCAGTCGAGCAGGCACGCGCCTACGACGCCGCCGGCGCCGACGAGCTCACGTTCCTCGATATCACCGCGAGCCACGAGAACCGCGACACCATCTTCGACGTCGTCCGCCGCACCGCCGAGCAGTGCTTCATGCCCCTCACGGTGGGCGGCGGCGTGCGCACGGTCGAGGACATCCGCAAGCTCCTGCTGGCCGGCGCCGACAAGGTCTCGATCAACTCCGCCGCCGTCACGCGTCCGGAATTCGTGCGCGAAGCCGCCCAGAAATACGGCGACCAGTGCATCGTTGTCTCGATCGACTGCCGCCAGACCGCCCCCGGCAAATGGGAGGTCTTCACCCACGGCGGCCGCAACGGCACCGGCCTCAACGCGATCGACTGGGCCCGGCGCATGACCGGCTCGGGCGCGGGCGAGATCCTGCTGACCTCGATGGACCGCGACGGCACCAAGTCAGGCTTCGATCTCGCCCTCACCCGGGCGGTGTCGGATGCCGTCCCGGTGCCGGTGATCGCCTCGGGCGGCGTGGGCTCCCTCGACGACCTGGTCGACGGCGTCACCAAGGGCGGCGCCTCGGCGGTACTGGCCGCGTCGATCTTCCACTTCGGCACCTTCACCATCGCCCAGGCCAAGGAACATCTCGCGCGCGCCGGTGTGCCGGTACGATCGATCTCGCGTGCGGCGTGATTTTGCGGTAAGATGGCAAATACGCCCCCTGAAGAGGCGTCAGTAGAGTTCCCCTCGCCATGGCCAAGAAGAAAAAAGCAAAGAAGAAGGCGCTGAAAAGACAGCGCGATGACAGCGTCGTGCTCGAGCACGTGCTGGACCGGCTGTATGTCGTCATCAACGGCCGCAAGGGCGCCGATCCGGAAACTTCCTACACCGCCCGCCTGTTCAGCCGCGGCCGCCAGCAGATCGCCAAGAAGCTGGGCGAGGAAGCCGTCGAAGCGCTAATCGAGGGCATCCGCGGCGACAAGCTCAAACTCGTCGCCGAGAGCGCGGACATGCTCTATCACCTGCTCACCCTGTGGGCCGCCGTGAACGTGAAGCCGCAGGCCGTCTGGAACGAGCTCGCACGCCGCGAGGGCCTGTCGGGCATCGCCGAAAAGGCGTCGCGCAAGCGCACGTGAGCGTCTACGACCGCAACAATATCTTTGCCAAGATCCTGCGCGGCGAAGCGCCGTGCCGGAAGGTCTACGAGGACGATCACGCGCTCGCCTTCCATGACATCTTCCCGAAAGCCGCCGTCCATGTGCTGGTGATCCCGAAGGGAGAGTACGTCTCCTTCGTCGATTTCACCGGTACCGCGTCCGCCGATGCGCAGGCCGGCTTCTGGCGCGCCGTGGACACCGTCGCGCGCCAGCTCGGCGTCTCCGAAGGCTTCCGCATCGCCTCTCATGTCGGACCGGCCGGCGGCCAGGTCGTCTTTCATTTCCACGTTCACGTCATGAGCGGTCCACGGCCGTGATCCGGCGGCGGGCGCTGCTCGGCGGCAGCGGCATGCTGATCGCAACGACCGCTGCTGCCCAGGTTCCCGGCTGGTATGCTTCCGGCATGAAACAGCGCGAGCTGCGGTTTCCGGGCGCCGACGGCGCGACCCTGGCGGGCACCCTGGTGCTGCCGCTGCGCAGCGAGATCCAGCCCGTGCCGGGAGTCGTTCTGATCGCCGGCAGCGGGCCGACAGATCGTGATGGCAACAATCCGCTGATCCCCGTGAAGGTCGACCTCCTGCGCCAGATCGCCGAGCGGCTGGCGGCGGCAGGCATCGCCACCTTGCGCTACGACAAGCGCGGCATCGGTCAATCGACGGCACGGCCGCTCAGTGGCCTCAGAGATGAAGAACGCTTCTTCCTGTGGGAGCACTTCGTGGCCGACGCGGTGGCCGCACACGACGAGTTGCTGCGGCAGAACGAGATCAAGCCCTATGCCACGGCTTTCCTGGGGCACAGCGAAGGCGGCCTGCTGGCGCTCGCGGCAACCAATGCGATGGGCACCCGCCGCCCGCCCGGGCTGGTGCTCGCCTCGACACCGGGTCGCCCACTGCGCGACATCGTCCACGAGCAAATCGCGCGCAACGCACCGCCATTCGTTGCGGCGGCAGACCGCATCATGGCGTCGATCCTCGACACCGGTCGCGTGCCTCCCGATATCTCGCCCGAGCTGCAACTGGTCTTTCCGGCCTATGCCGGGCCGTTCCTGAAGTCGGCGCTCTCCTTCGATCCCGCCACCGCGCTCGCCCGCACGGACAGCGCGTGTCTCCTGGTCCACGGCGGCGCCGACACCCAGATCGTGCCGCTCGCGGACATTCAGCCGCTGCTCGACGAGCTGGCGAAGCGTACGGCCTCGGGCGAGGCGCTGGTCGTGCCGGCGGTCAGTCACAATCTGAAGACTGTCTCGACCCCGACCGATCCCGGATACGCGGGCCCGCTTGCGCCGCCGGTCGGAACCAAACTCGCGGAGTGGCTTGCCTATCTGCTCCGTGCTTGATCAAATCGCGCCAAGAAAAAGCAGACTCCGGAGGAACGACATGCGGCGGCAGAAGAAGTTCTATGCCTGGGGTTACGCCGACGAGGACCTGTCGCCGGACGAGATCAAGCCTTGGGAAGCCGAGATCGCCCAGCGCTACGGCGTTAAGAGCTTCGACGTCGCACCGCCCCCCAAGGCCGACGAGATCACGCTGCGCGCGCCGCGCGTGGAGGTACCGTCGGCGCTGCAATCGATCGTGCGCACCGACCACCTGACGCGGCTCGAGCACAGCTACGGCAAGGCCGGCTTCGACGCGATCCGCATGTTCCAGCGCTCGGTGCCCAATCCGCCCGACGCCGTGGCCTTCCCGGAGACCGAGCAGGACATCGCGCGCGTGTACGACTGGTGCGACCGCATCGGCGCCAAGGTCATTCCCTACGGCGGCGGCTCGTCCGTCGTGAAGGGCATCGAGCCCTCGGCCGCGTTCGACAAGGTCGTGACGATCTCGACCCGCCACATGGACAAGGTGCTGGAAGTCGACGACGTCAGCCAGGCCGCGCGCATCCAGGGCGGCATCTACGGTCCCGCGATCGAGGACGCGCTGCGCGCCACGCCGTTCACGATGCGCCACTACATGCAGGCCTATCGCTGCTCGACGCTGGGCGGCTGGATCGCCACGCGCTCGGGCGGCCACTACGCCACGCTCTACACCCACATCGACGATTTCGTGGAGAGCACCCGCGTGGTGACGCCGGCCGGCACGCTCGAATCGCGCCGCCTGCCGGGCTCCGGCGCGGGCCCCAGTCCCGACCGCATGTTCATCGGCTCCGAGGGCATCCTGGGCATCATCACCGAGGCCTGGGTGCGGCTGCGCAAGAAGCCGACCTTCCGCGCCTCGGCCAGCGTGCGCTTCAAGGACTTCTTCACCGGCGCCGATGCGGTGCGCGACATCACCCAGGCCGGCCTCTACCCCGCCAACTGCCGCCTGCTCGAGGCGCGCGAGGCGCTGCCCAACATCCCGTGGAGCAACGAGGAAGCGGTGCTGGTGCTGGCGTTCGAGTCGGCGGACCATCCGCTCGATGCCTGGATGAAGCGCGCGCTCGAGATCTGCGCCGACCACGGCGGCGTGCCCGATCCGTCGGGCGGCGACGACGAGAACGCCCATCGCTCGGGCGCGGCCGGCGCGTGGCGCAACAAGTTCATCCGTGCGCCGCACTACAGCGAGCACGCGGTGGCGCGCGGCATCCTCTCCTCGACCTTCGAGACCTCGATGACCTGGGAGCGCATGCGCGACTTCCACCAGAAGGTGACCAGGGTCGCGCACGACACGATCAAGCGCGTGACCGGCCACCCCGGCACCGTCACCTGCCGCTTCACGCACGTCTATCCCGACGGGCCCTGCCTCTACTTCACCTTCGGCGGCCTGATGGACAAGTCGAGGATGCTGGAACAGTTCATGGAAGTGCTGTCGACCTGCACCGCGGCCACCGTGGAGAACGGCGGCACCACCACGCACCATCACGCCGTCGGCCGCTTCCACCGGCCGTTCTACGACAAGCAGCGTCCCGAGCTGTTCGCCCGGGCGCTGCGCGGCGCCAAGCGCGAGCTCGATCCCAAGGGCATGATGAATCCGGGCGTGCTGATCGATCCCTGACGGATCAGCGCAAATTGCCGGTGTGGCCGAGCGAGTAGCGGCCGGGCTGCGGCCACACGGTGAGGCCGTGCGGCTCGCCGCCGACCTTGATCTTGTCGACGGCGCCTGACGTCGTGTCGATGCGATAGACCACGTCGTCGAAGCGGCCCGACAGCCAGAGGTATTTGCCGTCGGCGCTGACGTTGCCCATGTCCGGGCTGCCGCCGTCGGGGATCGGCCAGGTCTTGAGAACCTTGCGGGTGGCGAAGTCGATCACCGAGACCGAGCCGGGACGTCCGGGACGGTCCATCATGCGGCTGCTGCCGCGGTTGGCGACATAGAGAAGCTTGCCGTCGCGGCTGGGATAGAGGCCGTGCGCGCCGGGCCCGGTCCAGATGAAGCCGGTCTGCCGAAACGAGCCGCCGTCGACCACGTGCACGCCGTTGGCCATCATGTCGGCCACGAAGAAGGTCTTGCCGTCGGGCGAGATGCGGATGTCCTGCGGCATGCCGCGCGTGGCGAACACCGTCGTTCCGAGATTCTGGGACCGCAGCACCGGCACCGGCTTCTTCTCGAAGGTCGCGAGCTGCGCGACGACGTCCGGATCCTGGTAGAACGGCGTCAGCATCAGGGTGCCGATCACCGCGCGGTTGACCAGGTCGATCTTGGTCACGGCGCCGTCGAACTCGCAGGTGAACAGCGCGAAGCTGCCGTCGATCGAGAAGTCGGCGTGGTTGATGCCGCCGCACTTGGGCACCGCGATCGAGTAGTCGAGCTTCATGGTCTGCGGATCGCGGAAGTCGAGCCGCTTCAGCTCCTCGGCGACGATGATCGCGTGCTTGCCCGAGGGCGTGAAATACACGTTGTAGGGATCGTCGACCGGGATCGCCTGCCCGGGCTTTCCGGTCAGCGGATCGATCGGCGTCAGGCTGCCGTCGGTGCGGCCCTCGGCATTGTTTGCGACCCACAGCGTGCGCAGGTCCCACGACGGCACGACATGCTGCGGATTGCGGCCGACGCGGAAGGTGTCGACCACTGCCAAGGTGGCGGGATCGATCACCGACACCGTATTGCTGCGCCGGTTGGGGACGTAGACGCGCGGCAGGTCGTTCTTCAGCGCCGGGCTGAGGCGATCGGCGCCGGTCTCGCTGTAGAGATTGTTCGGGTCGCTTACCGGCGGCATGCCGGGCACGGTGACGACGGGCTCGGGCGCAGGAGTCTGCGCCGCGCAATAGCCGATCGTGCCGAAGATCACCGCAGCGACGACGGCGCCAATGAATGAACGAACGCGACTCATGGGATCAAGGGTGCTCCTGCCGGGCCTTGCGAATGGCGGCCACGGTCTCGGCAACGATCTGGTCGACGCCGAGTTGCCCCAGCGCCGCCGATGAGCCGCGCGGATCGCCGGTAATGCCGGTCGCGCTGCCGCCGGCCGAATCGAGTTTGTCGGTGCGCACCATGGAGGGATCGGTCGCCATCAGGAGAGACGTGTCGGCCACGCCAGCGTGACTGCCGATTGCGGCGTCGCTGAGGCCCTTGCCCCGCAGGGCCTGCACGTAGGCGGTCTGCGTCACTTTGTAATAGGCGTCGATGAAATGCGCGCGCGCGGCGGTGCCGGCCCATTCGCGATTGAGCGCCGCCGCCACGTCCTTCAGCTCGTTCTGATAGCCGCCGTGATCGCCGATCAGCACGACATGGCGAAAGCCTGCCTGCCTGAAGCTGCGCGCGGCACCTTCCAGCAGGCCCTTGAAGGCGGAGTCGGAAATCGAGATCGTTCCGGGATAACGCATGTGGCCGCTGGGCGGAGAAATGCTGCCTTCCGGAACGTAGGCAACAACCGGCGCCACGAGCGCGTCGCCCAGCGTCGCAGCGATCCGGCCCGCCAGCACTCGCGCGCGCGCATTGTGCTTGCCGAGCGCCATCTGCGGGCCGCTCTGCTCGGTGCCGCCCACCGGCAGGATGATGGTGGTGGTCCCGGCCTTCATCGCGTCGCGGACCTCGGTCCAGGTCAGCTCCTCGAGAGACACGTTCGGAGGCGCGGCACGCGCCGGTGTGCTCGCGGCGAGGCCCATTGCGCACGGAAGGAAGGCACAAACAAGCGGGAGGAAGGCGAGGCGCATGCGGACAGGGGTTCTACGCTATGGGGGCGTTCTGTGCCAAGTTAAGGCATGGCGGCGGCGAGAAGAACCTTGATCGTGGTGCTGGGCGAAACCCGCGCCCATGAACTCACCTTTACGCTGTTCAAAAAGAACCTGCTGGAGCGGCTGGATGCCGATCTCGCCCTGTGCGTGGGCGACAATCCGCGCGAGACGCACAATCCGTTTTACGACCACGCCAAATACGTCTGGAAATACAAGGACCCGCCGGATTGGGGCGACTCCTATAGGGAGTTGGCGCCCGGCAAGAACGTCTACGCCCTGCTCGACCTGCCCGACCAATGGTTCGGCGGCGTCCGCCATCCCACCCTGCAGCAGGCCGGCGTCGGCGCCCTGCTGATCGTCTTTCGCGAGTTCCTGCGGCGAAGACTCGAGGCCGAAGGGCTGTACGACAAATACGACTGGTTCGTGCTCACGCGCTCGGACTTCATCTGGCCGGTGATGCATCCCGGCCTCGACCTGTTCTCGCCGGAACATCTCTACCTGCCCGACGGCGAGCGCTATCGCGGCTACACCGACCGTCACGCCCTGGTCCCGCGCAAGCACTTCCGCCGGTTCATGGAGGTGGCGCGCGCCACCTTCGACGAGCCGGAGGAGCTCGCCCGGCGCATGAAGGCCGTGAGCCCCGACAACTGGAACACCGAATCCTTCGTGAAGTTCAGGCTGCGCGAACTGGGCCTCGCCGGCTGCGTGCGGTTCATGCCGTACATGATGTACACGGTGAAGCCGCTCGGCGGCCCGACCGGCAAGGGCGCGCCGGGCAGGGACGATTTCCAGCTCAACATGTACCTGAAGTACCCGCTCGAATATTCGATCGCGCGCGCGGTGCAGTGCGTCGTCTTCGAGCCGTCCGACTGGAAGCACATGATCGGCCCGACGCGCTGGCTCAACTGGCGCTTCCATCTGTTCTGCTGGCTGCGCGTGCTGTCGGAGAAGCACCTGTATCCCGGCAGCTTCCGCACGCTGCGCCTGTTCAGGCGTTTCCTGATATACCTCGCGCAGCCCCGCTAGTACCTCCGTCAACGCCGAGCCTGCACATTGGTCGCCCTCTCCATCATCATCCCGAGCTACAACCGCCTGTGGGCGCTGCCCCAGGCGATCGACTCGTGCCGGGCGACGAAGAGTCCGCACGAGATCATCGTGGTCGACGACGGCGGCACCGACGGCACCTCGGACTGGCTGGCGCAGCAGCCCGACATCGTGCACGTGCGCACCGACAACTGGGGCAAGGACTGGGCGGTCAACAAGGCCTTCTCGATGGCGAAGGGCGACTATGTGCGCTTCCTCGACTCCGACGACTGGCTCGAGCTCGACGCCAACGACGGCCAGCTCGAGGTCGCGCGCCGGACCGATGCCGACATCGTCGTGGCCGGCTACCGCACCTTCGACGACCGCACGAACCACTGGGTCGAGGCACCGTGGGCCGAGACGGACGATTTCATCGCCCAGCAGCTGGGCGAGAGCCAGAGCGGGCACTATTCGGCGTTCCTGTTCAAGCGCAGCTTCATCGCCGACGTGTGGCATCGCCAGGAGTTCCTCGCCAACGACGACCGCATGTTCATCCTCGAGGTCGCGCTGAAGCATCCGCGCATCGCCGTCTGGGACCGCTTCGCCCTGGTGCATCGTCACCACGCGCGTGGCCGGCTGCAGATGCCCTCGGCCTCCGAGACGGTGCCGGTGCATCTCGCGGAGCTGAAGATCTACAAGAAGATCTACCGCCTGCTCGCCGACCGCGGCGAGATGAACGCCCGCCGCGGCAAGGCCTCGACGCGCGGCCGCCTGTGGCCGCTGGCGCACCAGATCGCCCGCTACGATCTCGACGAAGCGACCCGCGTGTTCGAGATGATCCGCGAGCTCGATCCGACGTTCACAGTGCCGGGTTCGGGTTTTTTGCCCCGGCTCTACAACACGCTGGGATTCCGCAAGGCCGCGATCCTGCTGCGCATCCGGCGCTTCTTTATGTGGCCGCTGAACATGATGGGCATCGGGCTCGGCCAGTAGAGGTCGCTCCCGTCTAGCAAACGGGCGGTAGACGGGACGCCGGGCCTTGGTGAAAAATTTCCGGCTCGCGAGGATCGGCATAAAATGCCGGCCTGCCAACATCGAAGGCCATTCCTCGCGAGGAGTCGCGAGCGCCTCGCGAGCGGGTGCACGCATGGTGATTGCCGGCAACGCACGTGCGCGCACCGGTGCTCCGTATTTAATAAACATCCGGAAAATTCGACGGCGCCTTCGCGTCGTCCTGAGCGCAGCGAAGGACCTCGCGCCTGCTACGCTCGGAGTCTGTGTTGTGAGGCCAGGTCCTTCGCTCCGCTCAGGACGACAATTGTGGGCGATCATCGCGCCACCCTAAGCGCGTCGACGTCCAACACCTATTACGGTCGTTACTGGCGATAGATCGTTGGCCCGCTTGAAACGGACACTTCTTGATTACGCCGCCAGCGCGGTGCGCGGCGGCGGCCGACGATAGCTCAGCGCCTCGGCGATGTGGAGGCGCCGCACGGCGTCGGAGCCGTCGAGATCGGCCAGCGTGCGCGCCACTCTGAGCGTGCGGTGCCAGGCGCGCGCCGAGAGGCCAAGCCGCTCGGCCGCGCGCGTGAGCAGGGCGCGGCCTTCGGCATCGGGCTCGGCGATCGACGCCAGCAAGGCGCCGTCGGTATCGGCATTGCAGCGCGGCTTGGACCAACCCCGCGCCATGCCGGAGAGCAGGCCCGCGGTCGGTTCCGCGTCGACCTCGATCAGCTTGCCCTTGCGGTCGAGCGCGGCCAGCCGCTCGCGCTGGATGGTGCGCGCGGCGGCGACGCGCGCGGCGACATCGGCCGAGGTCTCCGCGGGCGGCGGCAGCGCGAGATCGGCGGCGCCCACCGGCGGCACGTCGATGGTGAGATCGATGCGATCGAGCAGCGGGCCGGAGATCTTCGACTGGTAGTCGCTGCCGCAGCGCGGGGCGCGGCCACAGTTCTGGCTCGGCTCCATCAGATGGCCGCAGCGGCAGGGGTTCATCGCCGCCACGAGCTGGAAGCGCGCCGGGTACGTCACATGCGCATTGGCGCGCGCCACGCTGACGCGGCCCGTCTCGAGCGGCTGGCGCAGCGCCTCCAGGGTCGAGCGCGCGAACTCGGGCAACTCGTCGAGGAACAGCACGCCGTGATGGGCGAGCGACACCTCGCCCGGCTTCGGGCGCGCGCCGCCGCCGATCAACGCCTGCAGCGTGGCCGAGTGATGCGGATCGCGAAAGGCGCGGCGGCGATTGAGCCGCCCGTCGCCGCCCTCGCCCGCCAGCGAGCGCACCATCGTGGCTTCCAGCGCCTCGTCGGCCTCGAGCGGCGGCAAGAGGCCGGGCAGGCGCGCCGCCAGCATCGACTTGCCGGAACCCGGCGGGCCGATCATCAGGAGGTTGTGGCCACCGGCGGCCGCTACCTCCAGCACGCGCTTGGCGGTCTCCTGTCCCTTGATCTCCGCGAGATCCGGATAGGAGACCTGGCCATCCGCGAGCAGCGCTTCGGGGGTCGCCAAAGTCTGCTGCCCGCGCAGGTGATTAATCAGCGCCAGCAACGACGGCGCCGCAAGCACGGCCTGCCTGTCTTCGTCCGCGACATCGAAACCGCCCCACGCGGCTTCGCCGCCGCAGGCGGCGGGACAGATCAGGCCGCGCCCGCCGGCAGCGGCCGCGATGGCCGCCGGCAGCACGCCCGGCACGCGACAGAGCGATCCGTCGAGCGCCAGTTCTCCCATCGCCACGAAGCCCGCGAGACTTTCCTTGGCGATCACGCCCATCGCCGCCAGAAGCCCGAGCGCAATCGGCAGGTCGTAGTGGCTGCCTTCCTTGGCGAGATCGGCGGGCGAGAGGTTCACGGTGATGCGCTGCGGCGGCAGCGCCAGCCCGAGCGCCCGCAGCGCCGCCCGGATGCGCTCGCGACTCTCGCCGACGGCCTTGTCGGCCAGGCCCACCATCGCGAAGGCGATGTTGCCTGGTGCGATCATCACCTGCACGTCGATCGGCAGGACGTCGATCCCCTGAAACGCCACGGTGCGCACTTTTGCCTGCATATCGTTCTCCGGCCCTGAGGGTGGAACAATTAAAGAACGAACAACCCTCCTGTAAAGCACGTGATAGTTGTATCGACGAATAAAGGCCGGGCTGGTTGAATGCGCGCCCCATGAAGCGGCGCACCCTCCTTCCCCTTCTCGGCGGCCTGTTGGCCGCGCCGCAGGCCTTCGCCTGGCTCGACCAGCCGATGAAGATCGTCGTGCCGTTCACGCCCGGCACCGGGCCCGACATCATCGCGCGCTTCCTGGCGGAGCGGCTGTCGCCCAAGGTCGGGCAGCCGGTCGTCGTCGACAACGTCGCCGGCGCCTCGGGCAACATCGGCAGCCAGCAGGTCGCGCGCGCCCGGCCCGACGGGACGACCCTGATGTCGTCGGTTAACACGCTGGTGATGAACGCCAGCCTCTACAAGAACCTGCCCTACGATCCGGTCGCCGACTTCGCGCCCGTGGGCCTCACGGCCTGGGGCTCCCTGGTGCTGGTCGCCAATCCCGCGCAGGCGCCGAACACGCTCGCGGAGTTCATCGCGCTCGCGAAAGCCAAGCCCAAATCCCTCAACTACGGCAGCCCGGGCGTCGGCACGCCGCATCATCTGTCGATGGCGCTGGTCGAGACCGACGCCGGAATCGACCTGACGCACGTGCCCTACAAGGGCTCGGCGGGCGCGGTGCAGGATCTGCTGGGCGGCCAGATCGGCTACATGTTCCTGCCGGTCCATGTCTCGGCGCAGTACATCCGCGCCGGCAAGCTGAAGGCACTGGCCGTCGGCAGCCCCAGGCGCCTGCCTCAACTGCCCGACACGCCGACGCTGATCGAGCAGGGTCTGAAAGGCGCCGACGTCGACATGTGGTACGGGCTCTTCGCGCCCAAGGGCACGCCGGCCGACATCGTCTCGCGTCTCAACCAGGAGACGGCGGCCATTCTGGACGCCCCCGAAGCGCGCAGCATCTTCGAGGCGCAGGGGCTGATCCCCACGACCTCGACGCCCGCCGCGCTCGCCGAGATCGTCGTGCGCGACAAGGCCCGCTGGGCCGAGGTCGTGGCCAAGCGCGGGATTATTGCTGAATGAGGGCCGAATGAGCGGCCGCGACGCAGACGTGCTGATCGTGGGCGGCGGCATCGGGGGCCTGGCGCTGGCGCTCAGCCTGCACCAGGCCGGGGTCTCGTGCCGCGTCTTCGAATCGGCGCCCGAAGTGCTGCCGCTCGGCGTCGGCATCAACCTGCTGCCGCATGCCATGCGCGAGCTGTCGGAGCTCGGCCTCGCCGAGGCGCTTGCGGCGCAATGCATCGAGACGCGCGAACTCGCCTTCTACAGCCGCCACGGCCAGTTCATCTTCAAGGAGCCGCGGGGGCGTTACGCCGGCTACGACTGGCCGCAACTTTCGATCCATCGTGCCGACCTGCATAAGGTGCTGCTCGACGCCGTTCGCGCGCGGCTGGGCGACGATGCCGTCCAGCTCGGCCATCGCTGCCTCAAGGCGGAGCAGGACGCGCACGGCGTGACGCTTCACTTCGACAGGGCCGAGCCTCACACGGGCAGGCTCGTCGTCGGCTGCGACGGCATCCACTCCGCGATCCGCCTGCAGCTCTATCCCGACCAGGGGCCGCCGAAATATTCCGGCGTGAACATGTGGCGCGGCACGGTGCCGTGGCCGGCCTTCCTGGGCGGCGACACGATGGTCTCGACCGGCTGGATGACGGTTGGCAAGACGGTGATCTATCCGGTGCGGCCGGCGCCACCGGGCGGCCTGCCGCTGATCAACTGGGTCGCCGAGCTGGAACGGCCGGAGGCGGTGCGTCAGGACTGGACCGGTCGCGGCAAACTCTCCGACATCATGCCGGCCTTCGCGGGTCTCAAATTCGACTGGCTCGACATCAGCGGCATGATCGAGAGCACAGGGGAGATCCTCGAATATCCGATGGTCGACCGCGATCCGCTCGACCGCTGGACCTTCGGCCGGGTCACTCTGCTGGGCGATGCCGCGCATCCGATGTACCCGCGCGGCTCCAACGGCGCAGGCCAGGCGATCGTCGATGCGCGCTTCCTCACCGGCCAGATCAAGAAGCTCGGCGCCACGGAAGAGGCGCTGAAGGAATACGAGAAGGTGCGCAATCCGGTCACCGCCAAGGTCGTGCTGACCAACCGCACCGATCCGCCCGATTCCATCCTGCGCGAAGTGTGGCAGCGCTCGAAGGGCGAACGCTTCGCGCGCATCGAGGATGTGATCTCGACCGCGGAGCTGGAAGCGATCTCCGATCGCTACAAGAAGATCGCGGGCTTCGACCGCGAGACGCTGCGCACGCGCCCGAGCTTCGTCTAGCCTTACTCCACCACGCGGTCGGCGCGCAGTTGCACCACCTGCGGGATCGCAATGCCGAGCGCCGCCGCGGTCTTGAGATTGACCACCAGTTCGAAGCGTGACGGCCGCTCGACCGGCAGATCGGCGGGCTTGGTGCCGGCCAGCACCTTGCCCGCCATCTCGCCGACCTGACGGAACAGCTCGGGCAGGCTGGTGCCATAGGCCATCAGGCCGCCGGCATCGGCGTATTCCGGAAACAGCGTGATGGTCGGCATGCGGTGGCCGAGCGCGGCATCGGCGACCTGCTGCGGAATGGTACCGAAGACCGGCGACGAAAGCGCCAGCACCGCCTGCGCCCTGGCATCGACCGCCGCCTGGAACGCCGCATCGAGCTCGGCGGGCGCGTTCACCTTCAGCGTCTCGATCGCCAGCTTGCGCTCCCGTGCTGCGGCGGTGACCGCTTCGAGCTGGACCGTACCGGTGCGGGGATCCCACAACAGGCCGATCTTCGTCAGGCCCGGCAGAACCTCGCCGAGAAGCTCGAGCCACTTGGTGCTGAAGTTGGGAAAGTCGAAGAACATTCCGGTCACGTTGCCGCCGGGATGCGACAGGCGTTCGACCAGGCCGCTCTTCACCGGATCGGATTCGAGATCCTGGGCGACGATCGGGATCGTGGTCGTGAGCGCGCGGACGGCGAACACCGACTGCGGCCCGACGGTGATGACGGCACTCACCTTGCGGGCGACCAATTCGGCGGCGAAGGCGTCCAACTTTGCCGAATCGAAGTCGGCAAAGCGGCTCAACAACGAAACGTTCCGGCCTTCCACAAAGCCGCGGCTGCGCAGTCCTTCATTGACCGCCGTCAGCCGTGGGATGCCCGTGGCAGAGGCGCCTGGATGCAGGAAGCCAACCTCCGGAATCGCGGGTTGCGCCGCCGCCGGAAAGGCCGCCGCCATGCCGCTCAATCCGGCCATCAGGGTCCGCCGCCCAATCATCGGCGCAAGGATAGCACGGCTCGCAATAACAGCCGCCATGACGTATAGACTGCCGTCATCCGGTTGGGGGCGGCGGGATGTTTTTTGTAAGAGTTTCAGTCTCCGCATGAAGCGGCGTCGACTCCTGGCGATGGGGGGCGCGGCCGCCGTGGTGCCGCGCGTTGCCTTCGCACAGAAGCCGATCCCGCGCGTGGGCTTCCTGGTCGCGGGCGATCCCGAGCCTGCCTGGTCCCTGTTCAAGAAGGCCATGACCGGCCTCGGCTACATCGAGGGACGCACCGTCGCCTACGAGTACCGGTCGGCGGATGGCGACGGCAGCCAGCTCGACCGCCTCGCCGCCGAACTCGTACGGCTGAAAGTCGATGCGATCGTGCCGATCCTGTCGCCCGCGATCGTGGCGGCGCGGAAGGCGACGTCGACTCTGCCGATCGTGTTCTTCGGCGCGGCACCCGACATCGGAGGCGTCGACAATGTCGCGCGGCCGGAAGGCAACCTCACCGGCGTGTTCAGCCCGAGCTCGACGCTCGCCGGCAAGGGCGTGCAACTCTTCCGCGCGATCAAGCCGACGCCGGCCTTCGGCGCGATCGTGAATGCGCAGGATCCCTTTCATGTGCCGTTGCTGCGCGACATCCAGGCCGCAGCGACGGCGGAGAAGATCGATCTCGTCTCCGCGCTAGTCGAATCGCGCAACACCCTCGCCGGAACCTTCGAAAGGATGGCGGAGAAGAAAGTGAGCGGCGTCATCGTGCAGCCGAGCCTCGGGCTGGTGGCCTGCGCCGAAATCGCGCTGAAGCTGCGTTTGCCCGCCATCTCCTTCCGCCGCGAATTCGCCGATGCGGGCGGCCTCTATTCCTATGGTGCCGATCCGGCGGAGATCCAGCGTCTGGTCGCGGCCGCCGTCGACAAGGTGCTGAAGGGCGCCAAGCCCGCCAGCCTGCCGGTGCAGCAGGTCACGCGCATGGAGCTGATCGTCAACCAGAGAACCGCGAAGGCGCTGGGCCTTACCTTGCCGCCGATGTTCCTGGCCCAAGCCGACGAGGTGATTGAATGACAATCACCGAGGTGATTGAATGAAGCGGCGTGCGCTGCTTGCCTCCGTCGCGGCAGCGGGCATCGCCCCGCAGACGCGCGCGCAGGCGCTGCCGCGCATCGCCTATGTCAGCGGCCGCTCGCAGGCGACCGACGGCCATCTGCTCGCGGCCTTCAAGGAAGGACTGAAGACCACCGGCTATATCGACGGCCAGAACGTCACCATCGACGTCCGTTGGGCCGACGGTCACTACGATCGTGTCTTCTCCCTGGTCACCGAATTGATCGCCACCAAGCCCGACGTCATCGCAGCCGTCGGCGGCAATACGGTCGGCCTGGACGCCAGGAAGGCGACCTCGACCATCCCCGTCGTGTTCGGCGCCGGCAGCGATCCGACGCAGATCGGACTGGTTACCAACCTCAGCCGGCCGGAAGCCAACCTCACCGGCATGACCTTGTGGGCAAACGAGCTCGACGCCAAGCGCCTCGAACTGCTGCGCACCGTCGTGCCGGCTGCGCGGAACGTGGCGCTCCTGATGAACCCCAGGAATCCCGGGGTGACCGTCGAAATCGAGCACGTGCGGGAGGCCGCGAAGACCCTCGATCTCGCCCTTCGCATCCTGGAGGCCGAAACCAGCTCGGGCATCGATCGCGCCCTCCAGGGCACAACGGGCGACAAGCTCGACGCCCTGGCCGTGGTCGCCGATTCCTTCCTGATCAACTACCGCGCGCGCATCCTCGATTTCGCCGCCGCGCGCAAGCTGCCGGCGATCTATCCGTCGCGGGAATTCGTCACCGATGGCGGACTCGTGAGCTACGGCACGCGCTGGGCGGACATGTATCGCATCGTCGGCAATTACGCCGGCCGCATCCTGAAGGGCGCCAAACCCGGCGACCTGCCGATCCAGCGCCCGAACACCTATGAGCTGCTGATCAACCTGAAGACCGCGCGTGCCCTCGGCCTCACAGTGCCTGCGATCATGCTGGCGCGTGCGGACGAGGTATTGGAGTAGAGTGAGCCGATGAAGCGCGGCCTTTTCTTCAAGTACGTCATGGCCTTCGTCGGGCTGGTCACGCTCGTGCTCGTCATCAACGCGGCACTCGACCTCTCGTTCGTCTATCAGGACAACCGCCGCGCCTCGATCGACGTGCAGCGCGAGAAGGCCGAAGCCGCGTCGCAGAAGGTCGAGTCGTTCGTGCGCGAGATCGAGCACCAGATCGGCTGGGTGGCCTATCCGCAATGGGCGGCACTTCCGGTCGAGCAGCGCCGCTTCGAATATGTCCGCCTGCAACGCCAGGTGCCGGCGATCACCGAGCTGACGCAGCTCGATCGCAACGGCCACGAGCAGCTCAAGGTGTCGCGGCTCAGCATGGACGTGGTCGGCAGCGACATCGACCGCTCGGCCGAGCCCGCCTTCACCGAGGCGATCGCCAACAAGGTCTATTTCGGTCCGGTCTACTACCGCAAGGAGAGCGAGCCCTATCTCTCGATGGCGGTGGCGCACGGCGGCCGCACCGGCGGCGTCACCGTGGCCGAGATCAACCTCAAGCTCATCCTGGATGTCATCACCCAAATCAAGGTCGGCAAGGACGGCTATGCCTATGTGGTCGATTCCCAGGGCCGGCTGATCGCGCATCCCGACATCTCGCTGGTGCTGCGCGGCACCGACATGAACCGGCTGGCCCAGGTCGCCCAGGCGCGCGCGTCCGAGGCGTCGACGCAACAGGTGGCGCAGGCGCGCGATCTTTCCGGCCGCGACGTGCTCTCGGCGCACGCCGAGATTCCGGCCCTGAAGTGGATCGTCTTCGTCGAACTCCCCAGCAACGAGGTGCTGCAGCCCGTCATCAACAGCGGCCTGCGCGATCTCGCCCTGCTCGCGCTCGGCCTGCTGATCGCGGGCGCCGCGGCCGCGTGGCTGGCGCGCCGCATGCTGGTGCCGATCCGCGCCCTGCAGGCCGGCGCACAGCGCATCGGCGACGGCGACCTCGGCCACCGGATTTCGATCAAATCCGGCGACGAGCTGGAGGCGCTGGCCGACCAGTTCAACCGCTCGGCAGGCGCGCTGCAGGAGTCCTATGAGACGCTCGAACAGCGGGTCGACGATCGCACCGCCGAGCTGCGCGAATCGCTCGACCAGCAGACGGCGACCGCCGATATCCTGCACGTCATCTCGAGTTCACCGACCGACGTTCAGCCGGTGCTGAACGCCGTGGTCAAGGCTGCGGTGCGATTCTGCGGCGCGACCGACGCCGTCATCTTGATGCGCCAGGCCGAGGAATGGTCCGGCGTCGCCCACGAAGGACCATTGGTCAGTGCGATCGGCACGGCTTTTCCTCTGAACCGGGAGACGGCCCCCGGGCGTTCGATGGTCGACCGCCAGACCGTTCATTATCCAGATATCCGTTCGCTCGATGCGGTAGAACATGCCTCGGAACGCGCGCATGCCGAGCGTATGAGCTTCAACGCCGTTCTCTGCGCGCCGCTCCTACGTGATGGTACGGCGATCGGTGCAATCGCGCTGCGCAGACGCGAGGCTGGCGCCTTCACGCCACGCCAGATCGAGCTATTGGAAAGCTTCGCCGCCCAGGCCGTGATCGCCATCCAGAACGTGCGGCTGTTCACCGAATTGCGCGAGTCGCTGGAGCAGCAGACCGCGACCGGCGAGATTCTCGAGGTCATCTCGCAATCGCCGACCGACGTGGCGCCAGTGCTGACGGCCGTGGCCAAGGCGGCCGTGCGCTTCTGCGGCGCCGAGGACGCGGTGATCGCCATACGCTACGGCGACTTCTGGGGAGCCGTCGCCCACGAAGGACCGTTGACCGCCTTGCCGCCCGAGGCGCGCCTGCCGATCACGCGCGAAACCGCGCCGGGCCGCGCGATGGCCGACGGCGTGACCGCCCATCTGCCCGATATCGAGGCGCTCGATCCGGTCGAGTTCGCCGCTGCGCACCGGATGGGCAAGGAGATGGGTTTCCGCGCGGCGCTCGGCGCTCCCATGATGCGCGAAGGCGTGGCGATCGGCGCGATCGCGTTGCGCCGGCCGGAGCCGGGGCCCTTCACCGCGCGCCAGATCGAACTGCTCGAAGCCTTTGCTGCCCAAGCGGTGATCGCGATCGAGAACGTGCGCCTGTTCACGGAAATCCAGGAGAAGAGCCGCCAGCTCGAGATCGCCAGCCAGCACAAGTCGCAGTTCCTCGCGAACATGAGCCACGAGCTGCGCACGCCGCTCAACGCCATCCTGGGCTACACCGAAATGATGGTCGACGGCCTCTACGGGTCGCTGCCCGAGAAGGCGAGCACCACGCTGGAGCGAGTGCAGAGCAACGGCAAGCACCTGCTCGGCCTGATCAACGACGTGCTCGACCTCGCCAAGATCGAGGCGGGACAGCTGGTGCTCGCCGTCGAACCCTATGTCGTGGGCGACATGGTGACGACGGTGCTGTCGGCCACCGAGTCGCTGGCCCGCACCAAGGGCATCGGCCTCAGCGCCACCGTGGCGCCGGGCCTGCCGTCGGGCACCGGCGACGCGCGGCGCCTCACGCAGGTGCTGCTCAATCTCGTGGGCAACGCGATCAAGTTCACCGACAAGGGCTCCGTCGAGGTGCGCGCGGCGCAAGCGGGCGACACGTTCGAGCTGTCGGTCGTCGACACGGGCTTCGGCATCGCGCCCGAGGACCAGAAGAAGATCTTCGAGGAGTTCCAGCAGGTCGACAACACCAGCACGCGCAAGAAGGGCGGCACCGGTCTCGGCCTCTCGATCTCGCGCAAGATCGTCGAACTGCACGGCGGCGCCATCACCGTCGAGTCCGAAATCGGAAAAGGATCGACCTTCAAGGTCACGATCCCCGTCCATGTCGCTGCCGCGAAGGAAGCTGCCCAATGAGCAAGAAGATACTGGTGGTCGAGGACACCGAGGACAATCGCCAGATCCTGCGCGATCTGCTCGGCATGGCCGGCTACGACATGGTCGAGGCGCACGACGGCGCCGAGGGCGTCGCCAAGGCCGCCGAACACAAGCCCGACCTGATCCTGATGGACATCCAGATGCCGGTGATGGACGGCTACGAAGCCACGCGCCGCATCAAGGCGAACCCCGATCTGAAAGCGATCCCGATCGTCGCGGTCACCTCCTATGCCCTGTCCGGCGACGAGCAGAAGACGCGCGATGCCGGCTGCGACGCCTACATCGCCAAGCCCTACAGCCCGCGCCAGATGCTGGCCAAGGTGCGCGAGATCCTGGGCTCCTAGATGCGCAATCCGGCCCGTATCCTCGTCGTCGACGACGTCGCCGACAATGTCGAGATCCTGCGCATGCGCCTGGAAAGCATGGGCTACGAGGTCGTGGTCGCCGAGGACGGCGAACAGGCCCTGGAGCGCGTGCGCGAGACGCTGCCCGACCTGATCCTGCTCGACATCATGATGCCCAAGATCGACGGGCTCGAGGTGGCGCGCCGGCTGAAGGCCGACACCAGCCTGCCGTTCATGCCGATCATCATGGTGACGGCCAAGACCACGGCCCAGGACGTGCTGGCGGGCCTCGAAGCCGGCGGCGACGATTATCTCACCAAGCCGATCGATCACGGCGCGCTGATCGTGCGCGTGCGCGCCATGTTGCGCATCAAGGCGCTGCACGACCAGATCACCGTCTTGAATGAGGGGCTGGAGAAGAAGGTGCTCGACCAGGTGGACGAGCTGGAGCGCGTCGGCCGCCTCAAGCGCTTCCTCGCCCCTCAGCTCGCGCAGGCGATCATCTCGGCGGGCGACGAGAAGATCCTGGAGAATCACCGGCGCGAGGTCGCGGCGTTCTTCTGCGACCTGCGCGGCTTCACATCGTTCTCCGAGACGGCCGAGCCCGAAGACATCATGGACCTGCTCTCGGAATACCATGGCGCGGTCGGCCCGCTGATCCGCAAATACGAGGGCACACTCGACCGCTTCACCGGCGACGGCATGCTGGTGTTCTTCAACGACCCGGTGCCCTGCCCCGACCCCGCCGTCCGCGCCGCCAAGCTCGCGCTCGAGATGCGCGAGGCCGTGGCCAGGCTCATCCCGGTCTGGGCCAAGCGCGGCCACACGCTGGGCTTCGGCATCGGCATGGCGCAGGGCTACGCAACGCTCGGCCGCATCGGCTTCGAGGATCGCTTCGACTACACCGCGATCGGCGCCGTCATCAATCTCGCCGCGCGCCTTTGCGGCGATGCCAAGGACGGCCAGATCCTGGTCACGGGCCGGCTCGCCACGGCGATCGAGGAGGTCGTCGAGATGGAAGACCTGGGCGAACGCGAGGTGCGCGGCATGAGCCGCCCGATCGCCGTTCACAATCTGATCGGCCTAAAGACCTAGCCTTCGGTCAGCGGATGGTGGCAGGCCACCGATTGGCCGCCGCTGACCGGACGCAGCAGCGGCACCTCCGCGGCGCACTGTGCGTCGGCGCGCGGGCAGCGGGTGCGGAAGCGGCAGCCCGACGGCGGATTGAGCGGCGACGGCGGCTCGCCGATCGGCACGTTGGCCGATGGCCGCACCGTGGGATCGGGCACGGGGATCGCCTCGAGCAGCAGCGCGGTATAGGGATGCGCCGGCCGGGCGAAGACGGCTTCGGTCGGCCCCACTTCGCAGAGCTTCCCGAGATACATCACGGCGATGCGGTCGCTCACCGCCTTCACCACTGCGAGATCGTGCGCGATGAAGAGCAGCGTGAGCCCGTACCGCCGCTTCATCTCTTCAAGCAGGTTGAGGATCTGGGCGCGGATCGACACGTCGAGCGCCGACACAGGCTCGTCGCAGATTACCAGTTCGGGCTCGAGGATCAGCGCGCGCGCGATGCAGATGCGCTGGCATTGCCCGCCCGAGAATTCGTGCGGCAGGCGCCCCATGGCCACGTCGGGATCGAGGCCGACGGCAGTCATGACCTCGCGCACGCGGCGGTCGCGCTCGGCCTTGTCGGTGACGCCCGTGATGATCAGCGGCTCGGCGATGATGTCGCCGATGCGGCGGCGGGGATTGAGCGAGGCGATCGGGTCCTGGAAGATGAGCTGAAGGCGCTTGCGCATCTGCCGCATCGACGGGGCGTCGAGCGTCGTGAGTTCGGTGCCGTCGAACACGACCTTGCCGCCGGTCGGCGGCCGCAACTGCAGCACGGCGCGGCCGAGCGTGGACTTGCCGCATCCCGACTCGCCTACCAGACCCAGGGTCTCGCCGCGATCGACATGCAGGCTCACGTCCGAGACGGCGAACAGGCTCCGGCCGCCGACCGCATATTCGACGGTGAGGTTCTCGACGGACAGCAGCGGCGCCGTCATAGCGGATACCAGCAGGCGTAGAGCCCGCCCGTCTTTTGGGGATCGATGAGCGGCGGCTTGGCGGTGCGGCACTCGTCGTCGGCATAACGGCAGCGCGGCGCGAACGAGCAACCGGGCAGCGGCCGCGTCGGATCGGGCGGACGCCCGGCAATCGCGGGCAGCGGCGTGTGCGGCGGCGTGTCGAGCTTGGGGATCGCGGCGAGCAGTGCCTCGGTGTAGGGCATGCGCATGCGGGCAAAAAGCTGCGGCGTCGGCGCGCGCTCCACGACGCGGCCGGCATACATCACCGCCACCTCGTCGGTGCGGCCCGCGACGACGCCAAGATCGTGAGTGATCAGGATCATCGCCATGTGACGGCGCTGCTGTTCGCGCGCCAGCAGGTCGAGGATCTGCGCCTGCACGGTGACGTCGAGCGCCGTCGTGGGTTCGTCGGCGATCAGCAGCTTGGGCTCGCACGACAGCGCGATGGCGATGGCGACGCGCTGGCGCATGCCGCCAGAGAGCTGATGCGGATACTGGCGCAGGCGCTGCTCGGGTGCCGGAATGCCGACGGCCGCGAGAAGCTCGGCACCGCGCTTCGTGGCGGCCACACCATCCATGCCGAGATGCACCTGCAGGGTCTCGACGATCTGCGTGCCGATGGTGAGCACGGGATTGAGCGAGGTCATCGGATCCTGGAAGACCACGGCGAGCTCGGGGCCGCGCAGCCGGCGCAACGCCTCCGCCGGCAGGCGT
>CAIWTJ010000116.1 GCA_903915535.1 Enhydrobacter aerosaccus | reverse complement strand
CAGCCGTACCTCGGCCTCCCGCAGCATCCCGATCGCCTGCTCAGGCGTGTAGTCCTTCCGTGCCATCCCGTGCTCCTTTCAAAGCCCAAAATAGCCGGAAATCTAACTATCACATTGGTACCGTTCCCGGGGAGCAGACCAGATTGACGTCGAAGGCGGCACTGGAATGCCCCTGATTGTCGACCGCTTTGACCGTGACTTCGTTTGTACCGTTGAAGGGCCCACCATAAAATCCGACACGTCCCAATTGGGAGGCGGCAATGTTGATTGTGTACCCATCGATCTTTTTGCTGTCGAGAGTCAGGTATCCAATGCCACTGGAAAGATAAGAAAGAGTGAAGCTGGCAACGGACCCGGCAGGAGCGCTCGCTTGGATGAGATCTGCAAAATTAAGCGATGTTCCGACGTTCAGAGTAGGATGGCTGTTTCCGATAATTTGCGGGTTCTGGCTGCTGGGTCCCGTGACATCTATAGTCATGATAGCCGGGGTGCTTGAAAATCCCTGGTTGTCCGTGACTGCAATGGCAATTTGGTTCGATCCGGCAATCGAACCAGTGACATAGCCAACCGTATTCAATTGGCTAGCCGCTACGGTAACCGAGGAGCCATTTATCTGCTGACCATTCAGCGTGAGATATCCGTCGCCCGGAGTAGCGTCAGAAAATGTATAGCTCGCAACCGTGCCATCCGCATCGTTGCCATGGATGAGCGACGTGAAATCAAATGATGTGTTGGCTGCGTAGCTTACCGTCTCGTGGATGACCAATGTCGGCGCCAGATCAACCGAGCCAGCCACGTTGATCGTCATCAAGAGGTCGGCGCTCGACACTCCGCGATCGTCTATCGCGTCGATCGCAATCTGATTCGTCCCGCCGTTGTTGCCGGTGAAATAACCTATTTGACCGAGATTCGCGGCGGACACGATAACAGTTGGGCCACTGATCCTATGGCCGTTTAAGGTCAGATAGCCTGCGCCCGGAGTCGAATCCCAGAATTGATAGCTGGCGACAGTGCCGTCCGAGTCGGTCGCCTGAATAAGCGAAGTGAACGCAAATGCCGTGTTTTGGGCGTAGCTTACGTTCGATTGGCCGGTGACAACGGGTGGCACGTCCGTCGCGCCGTTTGTCACGTTGATCGTCATTAGGAAATCGGCGCTCGACTGGCCAAGTGAATCAAACGCATCGATGGCGATTTGATTGCTGCCGGCGCTAGCGCCTGTGTAGTACCCCACCCGATTGAGCTGCGCTTGCGATATCGACACCGAGGTCCCGTTGATCCTCTGGCCGTCGAGCGTGAGATATCCGGCGCCGGGCGTGGAGTCGTAGAAGGTATAGCTCGCGATGGACTCGCCTGATTCGCTTGCGCTGATCAGCGAGGAGAAGTTCAAAGACTGCTTGGTCTGCTGGGTGACCGCCGCCGGACCGGTCACCGTCGGTAAACTCGTCCATGCAGTGATCACGAGCGCGGGCTGGTAAGCCTGGTTGGCATTCCGCGAGCTCGCGAAGTCGTCGAAGTTGTTGTTGTTGCTCGTGGGGGTGAGCTCGAGTCCGTAGTTCGGAAGGGCGCCGCTCTGCCAAGCATTATAGAGATTGGTTATGTCGATGTAGTAGTAGGAGCCTGCGGTGGGAGCGGCCAACGAGCCGCCGCCGCTTGCCAAAGTGGTGGTTGGTTGGTCAGCCCACCAAAGGCGCGCGTGATCCGACCCCGTCCCTTGCGTTTGCCAATTCCAATCCTGCGTGATCTGGTAGAGATTCAAGCCTGTCGGAGTTCCGCCACCGGAGTCCATGTCGAATAGGCGCAATTCGACTTTGGAGGCCTGTGTAGGCAGGCTGGTCAGGTTGAACTTGACCAATGAGTAGTAGAGATCACCCCATCCACCGACTGTAAGTGTGTCGTTCGCCAGGCCTCCGCCCGGGCCGCCGCCGCCAGGGGCGAATGAAAATTGACTTGTCGTCCAGATGTCCTGGTCGGGAGGAGCGACGACAATCTGCGTGACGGTCGTGATGTTGGTTCCAGTGCTCCCATCCGAAGTCAGCTGAAAATGTGTTCCTGAAAAATTCTGCGACGGATCAAGTTTTAGATCGTAATCCTGCCCGCTCTCGACAACCTGAAGCACATTTCCTGACGTCAGGTTGACGCTGCCACCGGCTGCGAAGGCGGCTCCCGCCAGGTCAATAGTGTCGCCCGAAGCAAAGCCGCTAATGACTTCGAAAGGCATTGCAATGCCGCTGAGCGTCAGCTGTCCGCCCGTGCCAGCGAAAGTGACCGCTCCACTGCCCAAGGAGGCAGTGGCGTCGACGACTAGCGTCCCGCCGCTGATCGTCGTCGTATCGGCAACGCCTTGGGCGTTGACGTGCTCGACACCACCGCTCGAGATGACCGTTCCGCTCGCAAGGCCGCCGGAGGAGACGATTTCGACGCCTCCGCTCAATATTACAGTTCCGATCGTCGTGCCTCGGGTAAGGAACTGCCCCGAGACGGTTTCGACGCCGCCTGCCAGAATCGTCCCAATTGCTGTGGCGCCGATCCAGACGTTTTCTGTAGCTCCAGCGGACACCACAGTGCCACTCGCTGTGCCTGCGGAATAAACGTACTCAGTTCCACCGCTGTATACGGCTGTTCCGCTCGCATTGCCGCCGGAAGAGATGATCTCGACCGCACCGCTGGAAACCACTGTCCCAATCGCCGTGCCGCCAGAAGTGACATACTCGTAGCCGCCGCCGCTGACAATCGCGCCGCTCGCTGTGCCGCCGGAGTAGATATACTCACCGCCACCAGCCACAATCGTGCCCACTGCCGTGCCGCCGACAAAGACACCGTCCGTGCCGCCGGAAAAGAGCACCGTCCCCGTCGCTATTCCGCCTGAGTTGACTGCGTCACTTCCGCCGCTGGACACAATCGTGCCCGCCAACAAGCCGCCGGAATCAACGAACTCAAAGCCGCCGCTGGAGATCGTCGCTCCGCTCACTGTGCCGCCAGACAGTACGTGAACTATGCCTCTGTACAGAACAGTGAGGCCATTGCTGGTCTGACCGCTCGAGATCACCAAGATCTGACTAGAAATTGTCGTCACAGAATGTTGCTCTCGCCTATCCCTCGAATGTTAGGCGTTCAACAACTGCGAGTTGCTGAGATAGATGCAAACGACAAAATGTCTGTTGGCGTTAACGCCATGACAGCCCATTTACGCCCTTGGACATCACCAAAAGATCAGCAACGTTCAGCGAGAAACCTACACCATCCACCCGCGTCAATAGTTGCGGTTGGATTGAAGTCAGTCAACTTTTGGTTTAGTCGGTCGAGCAATGCTCGGGGGCGACTGGCTGGTAAACTGGCGACATCGCAGTCAATGTGAATTGCAGGTGGTTCTTTTGCGCTATGCGGCCAATTATGCCGCCTTCTTCACGCGATGCGCCTCGATCACTGCCCAAAGTGTCGCCGCCGTCACCGGCATGTCGAGATGCTTCACGCCCGTATGCGCGTGGATCGCGTCGATAATTGCATTCACCACCGACGGTGGCGCACCAATCGCGCCGGCCTCGCCCGCGCCCTTCACCCCGAGTGGGTTGGTCTTGCACGGGCTGTTGTGCAGGCCGAACTGCACGTGCGGCACCACGTCGGCGCGCGGCATCGCGTAGTCCATGAAGCTGCCGCTGATCAGCTGGCCTGAGTCCGCGTCATAGATCGTCTTCTCGGTGAGCGCCTGGCCCACGCCCTGGCCGACGCCGCCGTGGATCTGGCCCTGCAGCAGCAGCGGATTCAGCGCCACGCCGAAATCGTCCATCACGCTATAGTTCCGGATCTGCAACGTGCCGGTGTCGGGATCGATCTCGAGCTCGCAGATGTGGCAGCCGTTGGGGAAGGTGTCGGCTTCCGGCGTGCGCGTGAACTGGTCGTCGAGCGCGCCCTTGTTGGCCTTCGCCACATCGAACAGGCTCACTTGGCGGTCGGTGCCGACGATCCTGTAGGCGCCGTCCTTGTATTCGATGTCCGAAGGACTGGCCTCGAGCATCGTCGAGGCGAGCGGCTTGCCCTTGGCGATGATCTTTTCCGCCACGCCCGCCGTCGCGGCACCGTTGACCGCGACCGTGCGGCTGCCGCCGGTCATGCCCTCGGGCACCACGTCGCTGTCGCCCTGCACGAGCCGGATGCGCTCGATGTCGATGCCGAACTTCGCCGACGCCACGTGCGCGATCGCTGTCTCGTGGCCCTGGCCGTTCGACTGGTTGCCGACATAGAGCGTCAGCATGCCGTCGTCGGTGAACTTGGCGATGGTGGTCTCGGGCGAGCCGCCGGAGCATTTCTCGACATAGGTCGCCATGCCGATGCCGCGCCATTTGCCTTTGGCCGCAGATTGCGCGCGGCGGGCTGGGAAGCCCTTCCAGTCGGCCTTCTCCATGCCCTTGCGCATCACCGTCTCGAAGTCGCCGGAGTCGTAGCTGTCGCCCAGCGCGGTCTTGTAGGGAAGCTGCGTGGGCTTGATGAAGTTGATGGCGCGGATCTCGTCCGGTGTCTTGCCGGTCTCGCGCGCGATGTGATCGACGAAGCGCTCCATCAGGTACGAGGCCTCAGGACGGCCGGCGCCGCGATAGGCATCGGTCGGCACGGTGTTGGTCATCACGCCCTTCACGTTCACGTAGATCGCGGGGGTGGTGTAGAGGCCATTCAGCATCGAGCTGCCGGCGAGCGTCGGAATGAACGCGCTGAAGTGGCTGAGATAGGCGCCGAGCGCGGCATAGGTCGTGATGCGTTCGCCGATGAAGCGGCAGTCCTTGTCGAGCGCCATCTCGGCGATCGAGACATGGTCGCGGCCCTGCACGTCGCTCTGGAAGGCTTCCTGGCGGTCGGGAATCCACTTCACCGTGCGCTTGAGCGTGCGGGATGCCCACACGACCATCGGATATTCCGGATGCACGAAGATCTTCATGCCGAAGCCGCCGCCCACGTCGCCGGTGCGTACGCGCAGCTTGTTCGAGCCGATCTTCAGTATCATGTCGGCCACCACGGGGCGGATCATGTGCACGCCCTGCGAAGAGAGCCACAGGGTCGAGCGATCGTCCTTCGAATCGTATTCGCAGATCGCGCCGCGCGGCTCCATCGAGTTCACGACCAGCCGCTGGTTGACCAGCTTCAGAGTCACGACCTTGTGGGCCTTGGCGAAGGCCGCGTCGGTGCGGGCGCGATCACCCATCTCCCAGTCGAAGACGATATTGTCCTTGATGCCGTCGTGGACCAGCGGCGCGCCCGGCTGGGCGGCCTCGAAGGTGCCCACGACATGCGGGCGCGGGGCATAGTCGACCTCGATCAGCTCGGCGGCGTCCTTGGCCTGCTCCAGCGTCTCGGCGACCACCAGCGCCACGGCGTCGCCGACATGGCGCACACGGTCGAGCGCCAGCACCGGGCGCGGAGTCTCGCCGCGCGGGCTGCCGTCGCGGTTGGCGAGCGGCACCAGACAGGGCACGTCGCCGAAGCCCGCCTTCTTCACGTCCTCGCCGGTGAAGATCAGCAGCACGCCCGGCGCCTTCTTGGCGGCCGTCGTGTCGATGCGCTTGATGTCGGCATGGGCATGCGGGCTGCGCAACACATAAAGGCGCGCGGCCGGCGTCGAGAGTTTGGTGTCGTCGGTGTAGCGGCCCTTGCCGGTCAGAAGGCGCGGGTCCTCGACCCTGCGTACCGAATCGCCGATGCCAAATTTGGCCATTGTTTCCTCCGTGTTGAGCGGAGGTTAGACGTTGCTCCGAACCGGGACAACGCCTCTTGGCTCAGCGTATCCCCATCAACCAGTTGATGGCGTCCTATCGGACGCCCATCAACCAGTTGCGCAACTTCGCGCCGCGGCTGTAGGGCGGATAGCGTAGCGGCGGATCGATGGCGGTGCCGCGGCGCAGCACGCCCCGCGCGTTGGTGTAGGCGCGGAAGCCCCATTCGCCATGGTATTTGCCCATGCCCGAATTGCCGACGCCGCCGAACGGGAGTTCGCGGATGATCGGCTGCACCGCGCAATCGTTGACGGCGGCATCCCCCGAGGCGGTTGCCGCGAGCACGCGGTCGGCAACCGCCTTGTCGCCCGCGAAGATGTAGAGACCGAGCGGGTGCGGCCGCGCGTTCACATGGGCGATCGCCTGGTCGATGTTCTCGACTTCGAGAACGGGCAGGATCGGACCGAAAATCTCGTCCTGCAGGACCGGCGCCGTGGCGGGCACGCCGGTCAGGATGGTGGGCGCGATGTAGAGATCGCCGCGATCGTGCTGGCCGCCGTGATAGACGGAGCCTTCCGAGAGCAGTCCCTTGATGCGGTCGAAATTCCGGGTGCTGACGACACGGCCGAAGTCGGGGCTCTGCTGCGGATCCGGACCGTAGAAGTCGACGACGGCCGCCTTGAGATGGCCGAGGAAATCCGACGCCACCTGTTTGGCGACCAGGACGTAGTCAGGCGCCGTACAGGTCTGGCCCGCGTTCAGCCAGCGGCCGTGCGCGATGCGCCGGGCGGCGACCTTCAGATCGGCCGACGCATCGACGATCGCCGGGCTCTTGCCGCCCAGTTCGAGCACCACCGGCGTCAGGTTCTTGGCGGCCGCGGTCATCACGATCCGGCCGATGGACGTGCCGCCCGTGAAAAAGATGTGGTCCCAGTGCTGCTCGAGAAGCGCCGTCGTCTCGGGCACGCCACCGGTCGCGACCGACACGGCCTCGCGGTCGAGATACTGCGGCACGAGCTCCGCCAACGCTTGCGCGCTGTGCGGGGAAACCTCGGACGGTTTCAGAACCGCGCAGTTGCCGCCGGAGATCGCTGCGATCAGCGGCGAGAGCACGAGCTGGATCGGGTAGTTCCAGGCACCGATGATCAGCCCGACGCCCAGTGGGTCGAAAGTGACTGTCGTGCGGCCCGGCAACAGGAAGAACGGCGTGCGCTCGCTTTGCGGCTTCATCCAGCGGCGCAGGCGGCGACGCGCGTAGTCGGCCTCGTCGGCGATGGCGTTCAGGTCGGCGACGGCGGCATCGACGCGGTTGCGCCGCAGGTCTTTCCAGAGCGCGTCGTAGAAGACATCGGCGCGTTCGGTGACCATCGCCTTGATCGCGACGAGCTGCTGTTCGCGCCATTCGGCCGGGCGGGTCTTGCCGGACCGGAAGTACGTCCGGTGGCGGGCGAGCAGGGTGTCGATGTCGGCGGTCATGCCGGGAGGCTAGTCCACGGCCGTTCCGGTCACCAGAGCAACGTCAGGCGGCGCGGCGGTGTGCGCTGCGTCGGGCCGCCTTTTTCGCATTCTCGCCGCCCATGGCGCGGCTTGATTCGCGCTTGCCGCGCGCGCCGACGTGGCTCTTGCCTTCCTTTTCCTGCTGCGCGGTCCGGCCGGCGGCCTCCTTGCGTTTCGTTTTCGCGAGGTCCTTGCGGTTCTTCGCCTTGCTCTCGTATTTCGAGTCGCCTGCCTCGTGCAGGGCGATCGCAATCGCCTGCTTGCGGCTCTTCACTTTGCCGCCCTTGCCGGCCGGGCCGCTTTTCAGCTCGCCGTGCGCGAACTCGTGCATCACCCGTCCCGTGGTCTTGCGCTGGGCCATGGATTCCTTCGCCATGACGTTCCTCCTGTGAAAACTCTTCTCTGCGAACGCACCCGCGGGAGGGTAGGTTGCCGCCATGACCACGGCGTATCTGGCGGCGGAAGGACTCGGGGCGCAACTGCGCGAGGAACTGCGGCGCGCGGATATCGTCGTGGCGGCAGAGCACGGCCGGCTGCTCATCACCGAAGCGCCCGCGATCCGGTCGGCGTGGTCCGCTAACATCTGGCACGACTGCATCGAGTGGCCGGTCGAATCGATCGGCAGCGCGGCCAAGGCCTTGCGCGGTCTTCAGCGCAATTGGGCGATGTATGCGCCCGTGCATCATCGCCGCGCGGCGCTGATCCAGGAGAAGCTGCCGCACGTCTCGGCCAAACCGATCGTCTTTCCGGCGGCCGCACCCACGGCGCCGTTGGGGTCGTGGACCCTGCTGGCGCCCGATCGCATGCTGGCGGCGGCCGACTGCAGTTCGCCCTTTCCCAACGGCGAGGTGACGCTGGTCGAGGACAGGACCGGCCCGCCCAACCGCGCCTACCTCAAGCTCTGGGAGGCACTGATCAGGCTGCGGCGTTTTCCGGAGCCGGGCGAGCGCTGTCTCGATCTCGGCGCGTCGCCCGGTGGCTGGACCTATGTCCTGGGCAAGCTCGGCGCCGAGGTGATCGCGGTCGACAAGGCGCCGCTCGATCCCGCGGTGGCGGCAATGCCGGGCGTGTCGTGGCGCGGCGAGAGTGCGTTCGCGCTCGAACCGGCGAGCGTCGGACCGGTCGACTGGCTGTTCTCCGACATCATCTGCTATCCCGCGCGGCTTCTGCGGCTTGTCGCGCATTGGCGCGGCTCCGGGCTGGTCAGGAACTTCGTCTGTACGCTCAAATTCCAGGGCGAGACGGACCATGAGTCAGCTGCGGCGTTTGCCGCCTTGCCCGGGGCGCAGGTCTTGCATCTACATCACAACAAGCATGAGCTGACTTTCATGCTAACCTCAGACACGGGGACCTAGAGGGAGACCGACATGCTCAAATCGCTTCGCCTTGCCGCCATTCTGGCGCTGCTGGCCGCTCCTGCATTCGCGCAATCAAAGCTCACGGTCGCGGCCTACGGCGGTGTGTGGGATTCGCACCTGCGCGAGAAGGTCTTCCCCGACTTCGAGAAGAAGCACAACGTCAAGATCGACTACGTCGCCGGCAACTCGACGGACACGCTGGCCAAGCTGCAGGCCCAGAAGGGCAACCAGGTGATCGACGTCGCGATCATGGACGATGGCGTCATGTACCAGGCGATCCAGCTCGGCTTCTGCACGCCGATCCAGGGCATGGACAAGAGCGAGCTCTATCCCGCCGCGCTGTTCAAGGACGACAAGGCCGTCGCCGTCGGCCAGACCGGCACCGGCTTCATGATCAATACCAAGGTCTTCAAGGAAAAGGGCTGGGCGATCCCGACCTCGTGGAACGACCTCAAGGATCCCAAGTTCAAGAAGCAGCTGGTGATCCCGCCGATCAACAATACTTACGGCCTGTACGCGCTGATGATGTACGCGCGCATGAACGGCGGTGGCGAGAAGAACATCGACCCGGGCTTCAAGGTGATGAAGAACGACATCAATCCCAAAGTGCTGGTCTACGAGCCGTCGCCCGGCAAGATGACCGAGCTCTTCCAGTCGGGACAGGCGAATATCGCGGTGTGGGGCACCGGGCGCGTCCAGGCCTTCGCCAACACCGGCTTCCCGGTCGACTTCATCTACCCGAAGGAGGGCGCGCCGATCCTGCTTGCCTCGGCCTGCCCGGTGGCGAAGGCGTCGGTCAATCCGCTCGCGCACGAGATGATCAAGACATTGCTCTCGGCGTCGGTGCAGACCGGCATGGCCAAGGAAATGGGCAACGGTCCGGTCAACACCAAGGTCGACGTCAACATGCCGGAGCTCAAGATGGCGCCGGTCGGCGAGCGCGCCAAGCTGATCGTCTCGCCCGATTGGGATGCGATCAACGCCGCGCGCGAAGACTGGACCAAGCGCTGGAACCGCGAGGTCGAGCGCTGAGCCATCATCCGATCTTCCTCTTCCGGCACGGCGAGACGGTCTGGAACGCCGAGAAGCGGGCGCAGGGCCATCTCGATTCGCCGCTGACGGCAACGGGCCGCGAGCAGGCACGGGTCATGGGCGAAGGACTGGCCCGCGAGTTGGCGCGGCTGGGCTGCGGGCCGGACGGGATCGTCGTGCGTTCGAGCCCGCTTGGCCGAGTGCGCGAGACCCTTGTAATCGCCGCACAGGCGGCGGGGCTCGCGCATGAGACGGCGCACTTCGATCCTCGCCTGCGCGAGATGAGCTGGGGCGACTGGGACGGGTTGAACGGCCAGGAGATCGAGGCGCGCTGGCCGGGCGAAATGGCGGCGCGCCGGCTGGCAAAATGGCATTACCTCCCGCCCAACGGAGAGAACTACGTCATGGCGGTGGAACGCGCGCAAGCGGCGCTCGATGACATCGTGGCGCTCGCGGCAGACAAGCCGGTGGCGGTGTTCGCGCATGGTGGGATCGGTCGCGTGTTGCGCGGCCTGTTCGTGCGCGCGCCGCAGGCCGACATCATGGAAATGGACCAGCCGCAGGACGCTTTCTTCCGCCTGCACGGCGGCGCCATCGAGCGTATCAGCTGAGCATGGCCTTCCTCACCCTCGATCGCCTGACCAAGCATTTCGGCAGCCATGCCGCCGTCGACGGTTTGACGTTGTCGGTCGAAAAGGGCGAGTTCGTTTCGCTGTTGGGCCCGTCGGGCTGCGGCAAGACCACGACGCTGCAGATGATCGCGGGTTTCGTCGAGCCGAGCGGCGGCGCGATCCGGATCGAGGGGCGCGACCTGCTGGCCGTGAAGCCGGCCAAGCGTGGCCTCGGCATCGTGTTCCAGAGCTACGCACTCTTCCCGCACATGAGCGTGGCGGAAAACGTGGCTTTCGGACTCGAAATGCAGGGTGTCGCCAAGGCCGAGCGCGCCAGGCGCGTCGCAGAGACGCTGGAGCTGGTCGGACTCGGCGCCTTCGCCGCGCGCTTCCCGCGCCAGCTCTCCGGCGGCCAGCAGCAGCGCGTCGCCTTGGCGCGCGCGCTGGTGATCAAGCCGCAGATCCTGCTGCTCGACGAGCCGCTCTCCAACCTCGACGCCAAGCTGCGCGAGGAGATGCAAATCGAGCTGCGCCAGATCCAGCGCACCGTCGGCACCACGACGATCCTGGTGACGCACGACCAGGGCGAGGCAATGGCGCTCTCCGATCGCATCGTCGTGATGAACAAGGGCCGCGCCGAGCAGGTCGCGGCACCGCACGAGGCCTACGAGCGGCCGGCGACGCCGTTCGTCGCGAATTTTCTGGGCAAGACCAATCACGTCGATGGCAAGGCCATTCGGCCAGAGCGCATCGAGTTCGCTGCCGCCGGGCTTGCCGGCGTCGTGCGAACGCGCATCTTCCAGGGCAATCACTGGCTCTACCAGGTCGAGACCGCGAGCGGCCTGCTCACCGTCATCCGCCAGAACGTGGGCGGCGCGATGCCGGAAGAGGGCGCGTCCGTTCACCTGGCGTGGGGTACGCCGTGAAGGCGACGCCGTATCTCCTCGTCCTGCCGGCGCTGGTGCTGTTCGCCGCGATCGTGATCGTGCCCCTGGTGATGACGGTGGCCCTGTCGTTCCACGACTGGGGCCAATACAAGGGCATCGAGCCGGTGTTCATCCTGAAGAACTGGCGCGAGGTCCTCGAGGATTCCTACTACTGGGAGGTCTTCGGCCGCACCTTCCGGATCGCCGCGCTTGTTACCGTCCTGTCTGCCGTGTTCGGCGCGCCCGAGGCCTATATCTTGAACCGCATGAAGAGCCCGTGGCGCGGTCTCTTCCTGCTGGTGATCCTGGGGCCGCTGCTGATCTCCGTCGTGGCGCGCACGCTGGGCTGGGCGCTGCTGTTCGGCGGCAACTCCGGTCTCGTGAACAAGGGGCTGATGGCGGCGGGACTGATTTCGGCGCCGATCCCCTTCATGTTCACCGAGACGGGCATGGTCGTGGCGCTGACCCATGTGCTGATGCCCTACATGGTGCTGTCGGTGTGGGCCGCCCTTCAGCGGCTCGACCCGCAGATCGAGAATGCTGCCGTAGCGCTGGGGGCGGGACCGCTTACGACCTTGCGGCGGATCGTGTTGCCGCAGGCGATGCCCGGCATCCTGTCGGGCGCGATCATCGTCTTCTCTCTGGCCGCCTCCGCGTTCGCAACCCCCGCGATCATCGGCGGCCGCCGCCTCAAGGTCGCCTCGACGCTCGCGTACGACGAATTCCTGAATACGCTCAACTGGCCGCTCGGCGCCACGGTGGCGGTAATCCTGCTGGTCGTGCTCGCGACGGCGGTGATCGTGGCCAACCGGCTGGTCGAACGCCGCTACGCACAGGTGTTCGGATGAGCCGCAACGGTCCCATCGCGCTCGCCTATCACACGCTGTTCGTGATCTTCATGCTGGCGCCGATCGTGGTGGTCTGCTGGGTCGCCTTCACGCCGGAAGGATTTTTGTCGTTCCCGACGACCAACTGGTCGCTGCGCTGGTTCTACGCCATCGCGCGCTATCCCGAGTTCGTCTCGGCCTTCTGGCAAAGTCTGGGACTCGGCGCGCTCTCGTCGGCGCTCGCGGTCGGCTTTTCCGTTCCCGCGGCGCTCGCAATCGCGCGGCACCGCTTCAAGGGCCGCGAGGCCTTCACTGCGCTCTTCATGTCGCCGCTGATGATCCCGTACATCGTGCTGGGCATCGCCTTCCTGCGCTTCTTCACGGAGATCGGCCTGAGCGGCAGCTTCACGGGCCTGGTGCTGGCGCACATCGTCGTGGTGATGCCATTCGCCTTGCGGTTGACGCTGGCGTCGGCCGCAGGCCTCGACCGTTCGATCGAGCACGCCGCCGTTTCGCTGGGCGCCTCCGAATGGACGGTGCTGAAGCGCGTGACCCTGCCGCTGGTCGTGCCGGGGCTGGCGAGCGGCTGGGCGCTGGCCTTCATCAACTCCTTCGATGAAGTCACGATGACGGTGTTCATTGCCGGGCCGGGAACGGCTACTCTGCCGGTCCGCATGTTTCTTTACATCCAGGACAATATCGATCCGCTGGTGACCTCCGTGTCCGCCTGCGTCATCGCCACCACCGTGGGCGGCCTGATCGCGCTCGATCGTGCCTATGGGCTGGAGCGGCTGCTGGTCGGACGAGGGCACGATGGCCGCTGATTCGTATGACGTTGCCGTCGTCGGCGGCGGCCTTGTCGGCGTTGCCACCGCCTGGGGCCTGTCGCGCGAGGGCCTGAAGGTTGTCGTGCTCGACGAGGGCGACCGCGACGTGCGGGCGAGCCGCGGCAACTTCGCGCTGGTCTGGGTGCAAAGCAAAGGCCTCGGTCTCGCGCCCTACGCCGGCTGGACCATCCGCTCGTCCAACGCCTGGGGCGGTTTCTCCGATCTGTTGAAGCAGGAGACCGGCCTCGATGTCTGCTTCCAGCGGCCCGGCGGCTTCACGCTCGCGCTGTCGGAGAAGGAACTGGAGAACCGCGCGGCCACGCTGAAGCGGCTGCGCGAGCAGCCGGGCATGGTCGACTACAAGATCGAGATCATGGATCGCGAGCGCGTCCGGCAAATGCTGCCCGACATCGGCCCCGACGTCGTGGGCGGCAGCTTCTGCGAACTCGACGGGCACGTGAATTCGCTGCGCCTGTTCCGCACCCTGCACAAGGCGATCAACGAGCGCGGCGTGACGTACCTGCCCAGCCACAAGGTCGAGACCATCACGCGCGAGGGCGGGGAGTTCCAACTGCATACGCAGGGCGGCACGATCACCGCCGGCAAGGTGGCGCTGGCGGCGGGCAACGCGAATATGCGGCTGGCGCCGATGGTGGGCCTCGAATGCCCGATGCGGCCCGAGCGCGGCCAGATCGTCGTCACCGAGCGGCTGCGGCCGTTCCTCAATCATCCGGTGGTGACCCTGCGCCAGACCGACGAGGGCACCGTCATGATCGGCGATTCCAAGGAAGACAGCACCGATCCCTCGGGTCTGACGCTTGGCGTCAGTGCGACGGAAGCCTCGCGCGCGGTGCGCATGTTCCCGCTGCTGAAGAGCGCCAACGTCGTGCGCACCTGGAGCGCGATCCGCGTGATGACGCAGGACGGCTTCCCGATCTACGACCAATCGGAGACGCATCCCGGCGCGTTTACGGTGTGCTGCCATTCCGGCGTCACGCTGGCCGCCAACCACGCCCTTTCCGTCGCGCCGATGATTGCGCGCGGCAAACTCGATACGTCGCTGGTCGCCCCCTTCAGCGCGCGGAGGTTTCATGTTCAAGAGGCTGGGTGATACCGGCGCGACTCTGACCGTCACGATCGACGGCAAGCCGATCCGCGCCCGCATCGGCGACACCGTGGCGTCCGCCATGCTCGCGGCCGGCATCGATCATTGCCGCACCACGCCGGTGACGGGTGCGGCGCGCGCGCCCTATTGCCTGATGGGCGTCTGCTTCGAGTGCCTGGTAACCGTCGATGGCGTCGGCAGCCGCCAGGGCTGCCTCGTGCCGGTGGCCGAAGGCATGAAGGTCGAGACGCAGCTCGGCAAGCGAGAGGCCGGCCGATGAACGCCTCCGAACTGGCATCGTCCTACGATCTCGTCGTGATCGGCGGCGGTCCGGCGGGCCTTGCCGCTGCCGCGACCGCGGCGCGCGCGGGAGTCGCCACCGTACTGTTCGATGAGAATCCGGGCGTCGGCGGGCAGATCTATCGCGGCATCACCGCCAATCCGGTGCGCAATCGCGCCATCCTGGGCGAGGAGTATTGGGCGGGCTCGGCCCTTGCCGCCGAAGCCAAGGCGAGCGGTGCGTCGATCGTGAACGGCGCTACCGTCTGGAGCCTCGATCGCACGCTCACGGTCGGTGTTTCGATTGCGGGCCAGGCGCGCATGCTGACGGCCAAACGCGTGATCATCGCCACCGGCTCGCTCGAGCGGCCGTTCCCGATCCCGGGTTGGACCTTGCCCGGCGTGATGACGGCGGGCGGTGCGCAGACACTCCTGAAGGCGCAGGGGCTCGTGCCCACGGGCCGCACGGTGATGGCCGGCAACGGTCCGCTCTTGTGGCTGCTGGCGGCGCAGATCCTGCGCGCGGGCGGCAGGATCGAAGCCATCCTCGATACGAGCAGCCGCCTCAACTGGCTGCGCGCGGCGATGTTCCTGCCGGACTTTCTGCTATCGCCGTACTTCAAGAAGGGCCTGGCGCTGCTGCGCGAGGTCAAGGCGAAGGTCGACGTCATTCCGGTCGGCAATGTTGCGGCGGTCGGCACCGACAAGCTGAAGGAAGTCGTGGCCGACGGTCATCACATACCGGCAGACCTGCTGCTGCTGCACCAAGGAGTGGTGCCCAACGTGAACCTCGCCATCGCGGCAGGCGTGGCGCATCGCTGGAACGATCGTCAGCTCTGCTTTGCTCCGGTGCTCGACGCGGACTTCCAGAGTTCGGTGCCCGGCATTGCCGTGGCGGGTGACGGCGCAGGCATCGCGGGCGGCACGGCGGCCGCCGAACGCGGACGCATTGCGGCCATCGCTGCCGTGCGCGCGCTGAAGCCTGACGCGAAGATCGCGGATCCCCAGACCGCGCGGCAAAGGCTGCAGCGCGAGGAAATGGGCCGCGCGTTCCTCGACGAGCTCTATCGTCCCGTGGCGGCGCTGCGCCAGCCGGAAGGCGACACGATCGCCTGCCGCTGCGAGGAAGTGACCGCCGGGCAGATCCGCGAGACCGCGCGCATGGGCTGCGAGGGACCCAACCAGATGAAGGCCTTCCTGCGCTGCGGCATGGGTCCGTGCCAGGGACGGATGTGCGGCCTCACGGTGACGGAGCTGATCGCGGAGGAGCGCGGCACGACGCCGGACGAGGTGGGCTACTACCGCCTGCGTCCGCCGGTGAAGCCGATCACGCTCGGCGAGCTGGCGTCGCTGCCGATCAGCGAGGCCGAGCGCAAGGCCGTGGAGCGCTAGCGGTGACTCGTACCGCCGACGTCGTGGTGATCGGCGGCGGCATCCATGGCTGCTCGACGGCGCTGCATCTGGCGCTGCGCGGCCTGAAGCCGATCTTGGTCGAGAAGGACTATGCCGGCCGCCATGCGTCGGGCGTGAACGCGGGCGGCGTGCGCCAGTTGGCGCGTGACCTGGCGGAAATTCCGCTCTCGATCTCCTCGATGGACCTCTGGGAGCATATCCAGGAGCTGGTCGGCGACGACTGCGGGTTCGAGAGTCACGGCACGGTGTTGGTCGCGGAGAACGACGCCGAGCTCGCGAGCTTCAAGGAGCGGGTCGACGATCTGCGCCTGCGCGGCTTCACGCACGAGGAGATGATCGACCAGGCCGAACTGCGGCGGCTGGTGCCGGCCGTGTCGGAGCATTGCCCGGGCGGTGTCGTCTCGCGGCGCGACGGGGCGGCCGATCCGTTCCGCTCGACGCAGGCCTTTCGCAAGCGCGCGGTGGAGAAGGGCGCGGAGGTGATCGAAGGCGTCACGGTGACTGGCCTGTCCCGCGTGGGCGACGTGTGGCGGGTCGAGACCAGTGACGGCGCGATCGAGGCGCCGAAGGTGGTGAACGCGGCCGGCGCCTGGGCCGACCGGATCGCCGCCATGCTGGGCGAGCCCGTGCCGCTCACCGTCGTGGCGCCGATGCTGATGGTAACCAGCCGCGTGGCGCCATTCATCCAGCCGGTGGTGATCCTGCGCGGCCGCAAGCTCTCCTTCAAGCAGCTCGCCAACGGCACCGTGGTGATCGGCGGCGGCCATCTTGCCACGCCCCATCGCGACCGCAACGAGACGGTGATTGACTGGGAGAAGCTCGCGATCAGCGCGCGCACCGTGTGGGAACTGTTCCCGATCATGCGCCAGGCCACCATCGTGCGCGCCTGGGCGGGCATCGAGGCCTACATGCCCGACGGCATTCCGGTTGTCGGCAAGAGCTCGACCTCGGAGGGCGTGTTCCATCAGTTCGGCTTCTCGACGCACGGCTTCCAGCTGGGACCGGGCACCGGCGCCATGATGGCGGAGCTGGTCGCGACCGGTTCGACCAACGTGCCGATCGACGGTCTCGAGATCGACCGCTTCAGGAAGAAGCGCTGACCTTCCGCCAGTCGTATCCCAATCTTGGGAAGTGAACCGTAACCTCGCCGACGACGGGATCGTTGCGCAGCAGGGCGACTTCGTTCGCGTCGATGAACGACACCACGCCCCCGATCCAGTCCTTCGCATTGTCCGACGCGCGCACGCGGGCGAGATCGCCCGGACGCGGGTCGCCTTCCTGCGGGTCGGATGGCAGCGGCCTGGCGGGCGATGCGGCGCGGGCTTCGGCCAGCGCGACGCCGCCTGCGATGTCGGTACGCGTGCCGTGTCCGATCGCGGCCATGCGGTCGCGCCACGCGATCAGCTTTGGGTAGGGATCGAGCTCGGTCGAGCAGTCGATCTTGCGGCCGCGCAGGAACCAGACGACGTGATAGGCCGCGAAGTCGGCGATGCAGGGCGCATCGCCCAGCAGATAGGGACGTCCGTCCTTCAGCATGTCGGCCAGCCAGGCGAGTTGCGGCCGCACGAGCAGGCGATTGCGCGCGCCCGCTGCGCGCACGGCGTCGACCGACGGCACTGGCAGGCCGTGCAGCTTCGCGCGATCCTCGTGCAGGCCCGCCGGCATGTGGTCGGCGTTGATGCCGGAGACGAAGAGCGCCATCGGCCGCATGAACTGCTGCTCGGCCCAGCGCACGATGATCTCCGCCGCGCCCACGGTGCCGGGGGGAAACAACGACGGCTGCGGCACGCGCCGCTCCAGCTCGCGCGCGATCAGGTTGGTGTCGCACCAGACGTCGGCGCCGTCCTGCAGGACGGGCGTCCGGCGATAGCCGCCGGTCAGCGGCGCGAGGTCGGGCTTGGGCGCGATCGGCGGGATCTCGACCCCGCGCCACGCCAGTTTCTTGAAGCCCAGCATCAACCGCGCCTTCTCCGCGAAGTTCGAGAAATCGTAGTGATGGAGGATCAATCCGCTCATGTGGTCCCGATTTGCATAGCGGTTCGTCTAACACCGCTGGCCGTGGGAGGGAAACAGCGGCAAACTCCCGGTAACGGGAGTGTAAGACATGAAGGGTGTCGTCAACATCGAGGATCTCCGCAAGCTCGCCAAGAAGCGGCTGCCCAAGATTGCCTACGATTTCATCGAGGGAGGCACCGACGACGAGACGGGCCTGGTGACAAACGAGCAGGCCTTCCGCCAGGCGCGGATCGTGCCGCGCTACCTGGTCGACGTCTCGGTCCGCGATCAGTCGACCACCCTGTTCGGCCGCACCTATTCGAGCCCCATCGGCATCGCGCCGACCGGTCTTGCGGGCCTGTTCCGCCGCGGCGCCGACCTGATGCTGGCCGAGGCCGCGCGCGACGCCAACGTGCCGTTCATCATGTCGGGTTCCTCGACCGGTTCGATCGAGGACCTGGGCAAGCTCGCGCCCGATCACGGCTGGTACCAGCTCTACTCGTCGAAGGACGAGGCGATCTCCGAGGACCTGATCAAGCGCACCGCCGACGCGGGCCTCAAGACCCTGGTCTTCACCGTCGACGTGCCCGAAGGCTCCAACCGCGAGCGCAACCAGCGCAACGGCTGGGGACGCCCCCTGAAGCTCAGCCTCGCCACCAAGCTCGAGGCGCTGGAACATCCCGCCTGGATGCTGGAGTGGCTGCGCCACGGCACGCCGTACTTCAGCAACTGGGCGAAGTACGCGGGCCCCGGCGCCTCCGCCGAGAAGGTCGCCGATCTTGTCGCGTATCAGAATCGCGCGCCGATGACGTGGAAGCACGTCGAGCGCTTCCGCTCGATCTTCAAGGGCAACTTCGTGCTGAAGGGCATCATGCATCCCGACGACGCGGTGCGCGCACATTCGCTCGGCGTCGACGGCATCATGGTCTCGAACCACGGCGCGCGGCAGCTCGACAATGCGCCGTCCCCTCTGCACGTGCTGCCCGCGATCAACGACGCGGTCGGCGACAAGATGACGGTGATGTTCGACGGCGGTATCCGCCGCGGCCTCGACGCCATCATTGCCCTCTGCATGGGCGCGAAGTTCGTCTTCCAGGGCCGTCCCACGCTCTACGGTGTGACGGCAGGCGGCATCCCGGGCGCCAAGATGGCTCTCAACATTTTCCGCAAGGAGATCGACATCTCTATGGCCCAGATCGGCGCCACCAAGATCTCCGACCTCGGTCCGCAGTACCTGATGTGGAAAGACATCGAGGATCTGCGCCGCAACCAGCGGCCGTGAAGCTTCCCCTGACCGGCGGCTGCCAGTGCGGTACGTGCCGCTACGAGATCACGGCCGCGCCGATCGTGACCTATACGTGTCACTGCACTGCCTGTCAGAGCGTCACCGGCAGCGCTTTCTCGATGGCGATCCTCGTCGAGGAACAGGCGTTCCGGATGACGCAGGGTGAGCTGAAGCCTGTCGAGCGCCAGGGCGACAGCGGACGCACCGTGGCGCGGCTGGTCTGCCCGGACTGCGGCTCGTGGATCAGCAACGGACCGCGCCCCGACGGGCGGCGCGTGCGCGTCGGCACGCTGGACGACACCTCGTGGGTGAAGCCCACGGTCCACTTCTGGACGCGCAGCAAGCAGCCCTGGGTCGTCTTGCCCGAGGGCGGCCAGATATTCGAGACCCAGCCGTCCTAGGTCCGTGATGGCGCCGCGCACGCTGTATGAAAAGATTTGGGACAGCCATGTCGTCGAGGACAGGGGCGGCGGGTTCGCGACCCTCTATGTCGATGGGCATCTGGTCGACGAGGTCCATAGTCCGCAGGCTTTCGATGGGCTGCGCGCGGCCGGACTGACAGTGCGCCGGCCGAGCGCCACGCTCGCGGTTGCGGATCACAATGTGCCGACGACGGACCGGCGCGGCGGCATCGCGGAGCCGCAATCGCGGCAGCAGGTCGACACGCTCGTGCGTAACGTCGGCGAGTTCGGCATCCCCTATCTTCCGGTCGGCGATCCGCGACAGGGCATCGTTCACGTCATCGGACCGGAGCAGGGCTTCACCCGCCCCGGCATGACTGTCATGAGCGGCGACAGCCATGCCTCGACCCACGGTGCGTTCGGTACCATCGCCTTCGGCATCGGCGCCTCCCAGGTCGAGCTGGTGCTAGCGACGCAGACGATCCTCGCTCAGCGCTCGAAGACAATGCGGATCACGCTGGAGGGCACGCTGCCCACCGGCGTGACGGCCAAGGACCTGATCATGTTCGTGATCGGCCGGATCGGCACCGCCGGCGCCAACGGTCACGTGATCGAATATGCCGGCCCCGCGATCCGGGCCCTCTCGATGGAGGGCCGCATGACCGTGGCCAACATGTCGATCGAGGCGGGCGCGATAGCCGGGTTGATTGCGCCCGACGACACCACCTTCGCCTATCTCAAGGGCCGGCCTTACGTGCCGACGGAGGCGGCCTGGGACCAGGCGGTCGCCCATTGGCGGGGACTCGCTACGGATGAAGGTGCGCGCTACGACCGCGAGGTCTCCTTCGACGTGAGCGGCCTGGCGCCGCAGGTGACCTGGGGCACCAGCCCGCAGGACGTGCTGCCCGTCACTGGCCGGGTGCCCGATCCCGCGGATGAGCCCGATCCCGACCGGCGCCGGGCGGCGGAACGCAGTCTTGCGTACATGGACCTCGCCCCCGGCATGCCGCTGGCCGGGGTGAAGATCGACACGGTTTTCATCGGCTCCTGCACGAACGGCCGCATCGAGGATCTGCGGGCGGCGGCGGCCGTGGCCGAGGGGCGCAAGGTCGCGAGCCACGTCCGGGCGCTGGTCGTGCCCGGCTCGGGCCTGGTCAAGGCAGAGGCCGAGCGCGAGGGATTGGACCGTATCTTGCTCCGGGCAGGCTTCGAGTGGCGGGAGCCGGGCTGTTCGATGTGCCTGGCCATGAATGCCGACCGTCTGGCGCCCGGCGAGCGCTGCGTGTCGAGTTCGAACCGCAACTTCGAGGGCCGGCAGGGCGCCGGCGGGCGGACGCATCTGGCGAGCCCCGCCATGGCGGCGGCCGCTGCGGTTAGCGGCTGCATTGCCGATGTCCGTGCGCTATCTAGTTAGGCAGGGGGACAGGAGTTGGACGTGAGCGAGTGCCCAGCATGAGGAAGCCGGTCGTCGGCGTGATCGGCAATTCCAGTGTCGTGAACGACCGTCACAACGTCCAGCTCGTGGGCCAGCGCAACATGCGCGCGATCGCCGAAGTGGCGGGCGCGCTGCCGCTGATGTTCGCCGGCACGCCCGACATCACCGACATCGAGGCGCTGCTGGGCGCCGTCGACGGCATCCTCCTGACCGGCGCGCGCGCCAATGTCCATCCGACGCACTTCGGTGTGGAGCCGCACCCCAGGCACGAGCCCTACGACCAGGAGCGCGATGCGATGGCGCTGGGGCTGATCGAGGCCTGCGTGGCGCGCGGCGTGCCGCTGTTCGGCATCTGCCGCGGCCTGCAGGAAATGAATGTCGCTTTCGGTGGCACGCTCCACCCCGAGATCCGCGAGATTCCCGGCCGAATGAACCACCGGATGCCGCGCCTGGAAAACGGCGAGGTCCATCCCGACCCGAAGGTCGTGTTCGCCGACCGCCACGAAGTGGCGCTGAAGCCGGACGGCAAGTTCGCGGCCCTCCTCGGACGCGAGTCGATCCGCGTGAACTCGTTGCACGGGCAGGGGATCGAGGAGCCGGGCAAGCGCGTCGTGGTCGAGGGCGTGGCAGAGGATGGCACGATCGAGGCGATCAGCATCGCCGAGGCGCCAGGCTTTGCGCTGGGCGTCCAATGGCACGCCGAATACGACCCGCAGACCAATCCGATCAACCGCACGCTGTTCCAGGCGTTCGGTGAGGCATTGAAGAAACACCAGCGCTGACGGAACAGCCGGCGGCGCGATCACTCCGGGTGATGACAGCAGACGCAGAGCTTGTTGCCGTCGGGATCGCGGAAATAGGCGCCGTAGTAATTCGGGTGATACTGCGGCCGCAGGCCGGGCGCGCCTTCTGACGTGCCGCCCGCGGCCAGCGCCGCTTCATGGACCAGGTCGACGGTGCGGCGGTCCGGCGACAACAGCGCGGTCATCGGGCCGTTGCCGGGAGACGCAGGCCCGCCGTCGAACGGCTTGCCGATCAGGAACAGGGGGCGCGCACGCCCCGGCTCCTGCCATCCCGCCCAGCCCCGGTCCGGTTCCTTGAACCGGACCTCGAGGCCGAGCAGGGGCAGGATCGCATCGTAGAAGCGGCAGGCGCGCGCGAAGTCACCGATGCCGACGTGAACGTGAGAGATCATCGCCGGCTGCGGAACGCCTTACTGCACGACCTCGAACAGGCCGGCGGCGCCCATGCCGCCACCGATGCACATGGTCACGACCACGTTCTTGGCCTTGCGGCGGCGGCCTTCGATCAGCGCGTGGCCGGTGCAGCGCGCGCCGGTCATGCCGAACGGGTGGCCGATCGAGATCGAGCCGCCGTTGACGTTGAGCTTCTCGTTGGGAATGCCGAGCTTGTCGCGGCAGTAGAGCACCTGCACCGCGAAGGCCTCGTTCAGTTCCCACAGGTCGATGTCGTCCATCTTGAGCCCGAAGCGCTTCAGCAGCTTGGGGATCGCGTAGACCGGGCCGATGCCCATCTCGTCGGGCTCGCAGCCGGCCACGACCAGGCCCTTGTAGATGCCGAGCGGCTTCAGGCCGCGCTTGGCGGCTTCGGCGTCGCTCATGACCACCGAGACCGAGGCGCCGTCGGAGAGCTGGCTGGCGTTGCCTGCGGTGATCCACTTGTCGGGACCGGCCACCGGCTGCAGCTTGGACAGGCCCGCGAGGTTGGTGTCGGGGCGGTTGCCTTCGTCCTTGGTGAGCTTGACCGTCTTCTTCGACACCTCGTTGGTGTTCTTGTCGGTGACCAGCATCGTGGTCTCCATCGGCACGATCTCGTCGTCGAACTTGCCGGCCTGCTGGCCCGCCGCCGTGCGCATCTGGCTCTGCAGCGAGTACTCGTCCTGCGCCTCGCGGCTGATCTTGTAGCGCGCGGCCACCGTGTCGGCGGTCTGGATCATCGAGTGGTAGATGCCCGGTACATGCTCCTGTACCCACGGGTTCACGAGGCGGTTCTTGTTGCCGCCCGGCGGGCCCTGGACCAGCGACACCGACTCGAGGCCGCCCGCGATCATCACCGGCACCTTGTCGACCAGCACGCGCTGCGCCGCCATCGAGATCGTCTGCAGGCCCGAGGAGCAGAAGCGGTTCACGGTCACGCCCGAGACGCTGACCGGCGCGCCGGCACGCATCGCGGCCACGCGCGCCACGTTCGAGCCCGTGGTGCCTTCCGGCGCCGCGCAGCCCAGGATCACGTCCTCGACGTCGCCGAGGTCGAGCTTGGCGCGCTCGGCGGCGGCCTTGATCACGTGCGCGCCCATGTCGGCGGCGTGCGTGTCGTTGAAGATGCCGCGGAATGCCTTGCCGATCGGCGTACGGGCGGTGGAGACGATTACTGCATCAGCCATCTTGAACTTCCTCCTCAGAAAATCTTGTTGTCGCTTTCCCCCTCCCGACCTCCCCCGTATGACGGGGGAGGTGGAAGAAAAATCAAACCTCCTCCCCCGTCATACGGGGGAGGGCAGGGAGGGGAGAGCCACGGACACTGAACTCAAACGCTAGAGAATTTCTTGCCGTCCTGCACCAGCTTCTTGAGCAGCGGTGCCGGCTCCCAGAACGGGTCGCCGGAGGCGTCGCGGTACTTCATCAGGGCATCGTGGATGGTCTTGAGGCCCACCACGTTGTCGGCCCACCACATCGGACCGCCGCGATAGACCGGCCAGCCGTAGCCGTTGACCCAGATGACGTCGATGTCGAGCGAGCGCTGGGCCATCTTCTCCTCGAGGATCTTGGCGCCCTCGTTGACCATCGGATAGAGGCAGCGCTCCAGGATCTCCTGGTCGGAGATGGCGCGGCGGGTGATGCCCAGCTTCTTCGAGGTCTCCTCGATGATCTTCTCGACCTCGGGATCGGGGATCGGCGTGCGGTCGGGGAGATTGTACTTGTAGTAGCCCGCGCCGGTCTTCTGGCCGAAGCGGCCGAGCTCGCAGATCGCGTCGGCGACGTAGCCGGTGTAGCGCACGTTGCGCTTTTCCTTTTCCTTCTTGCCCTGGCGGATGCGCCAGCCCACGTCGTTGCCGGCGAGGTCGCTCATCGCGAACGGGCCCATCGGGAAGCCGTAGTCGTAGATCACCTTGTCGATCTGCTGGGGAAGGGCGCCTTCCTCCATCATGTAGGCCGACTGGATGCCGCGCGAGCGCAGCATGCGATTGCCGACGAAGCCCTCGCAGACGCCGACGAGGACGGGAATTTTCCCGATCTTCTTCGACAGCGTCATGACCGTGGCGATGACGTCTTTCTCGGTCGCCTTGCCGCGCACGTTCTCGAGCAGCTTCATCACGTTGGCCGGCGAGAAGAAGTGCATGCCGATCACGTCACCGGGGCGCTTGGTGTATTGCGCGATCTGGTTGACGTCGAGGCCCGAGGTGTTCGTGGCCAGGATCGCGCCCGGCTTGGCAACGGCGTCGAGCTGCTTGAAGACCGCTTCCTTCACTTCCATGGTCTCGAACACGGCTTCGATCACCACGTCGACGTCCTGGAGGCCATCGTAGGTGAGCGTGGGCGTGATCAGTGCCATGCGCTTCTCGACATCCTCGGCCTTCATGCCGCCACGCTTGGCGGTGTTCTCGTAGTTGGTGCGGATGGTCTTGAGGCCGCGGTCGAGCGCTTCCTGCTTCACTTCCAGAAGCGTGACGGGAATGCCCGCGTTCGCGAAGTTCATCGCGATGCCGCCGCCCATCGTGCCGGCGCCGATGATGCCGGCGCTCTTGATCGGGCGTTGCGGCGTGTCGGCCGGCACGTCGAGGACCTTGGCGGCCTCGCGCTCGGCGAAGAAATAGTAGCGCTGGGCCGCCGACTCAGACGAGGTCAGCAACTCGACGAACAGCTCGCGCTCGCGCGCCATGCCTTCGTCGAACGGCAGCTCGCAGGCAGCCTGGACGCACTTGATGATGTTCCAGGGCGCCTTGAAGCCGCGCGACTTGCGCGCGATCGCCTTCTCGGTCTCCTTGAACAGGTCGGGCGACTCGAGAGTAGCCGTAAGGTCGCGCACCTTGCGGCGCGGCGCCTTCTGCGCGACCAGCATCTGCGCGTGCGCCACGGCGCCCTTCAGCAGGTCGTCGCCCTCGACGATGGCATCGACGATGCCCTTGGACTTGGCCTCGGGCGCGGGGATATGGCGGCCGGACAGGATCGCGTCGAGCGCATACTTGGCGCCGGTGAGGCGCGGCAGGCGTTGCGTGCCGCCGGCGCCCGGCAGCAGGCCGAGATGGACCTCGGGCAGGCCCAGGCGCGTGGTCGGCAGCGACACGCGATAGTGCGCGCCGAGCGCCGTTTCGAGGCCGCCGCCCAGTGGCGTGCCGTGAAGCGCCGCCACCACGATCTTGGGGCAGTTCTCCATGGTGGCGATCACGTCGTTCAGGTTCGGGCCCGACGGCGGCTTGCCGAACTCGCGGATGTCGGCGCCGGCGATGAAGGTGCGGCCGCCGCCGATCAGCACGATCGCGTCGATGTTGGAGTCGGCGCCGAACGCTTCGATGCCGTCCTTGATGCCGGTGCGCACCGCCGCGGCCAGCGCGTTCACCGGCGGGTTGTTGATGGTGAGAATGCCGATGCGCCCCTCGGTGGAGCGCAGCACTGCGTCGGACATGGACGTTTCCCCTACAAAAGCGTCGTTGGCTTGGCGTCTGTCTTAGCAACCCGGAGGCGCGCCGCCCAGCGAGCTATTGTTCCGCCGTGCGGAGATTCTTTGATAGGCTGCCCGCAAAACCGAGGAGAACAGCGTGACCGTCGCCGCAATCAACTATTGGTCCATCCCCCTTGCCGCGATCGCGGCCTTCGTCTGGGGGGCTGCCTACTACATGACTCTCTCGAAGCAATGGCTGGCGGCGGTGGGGCGCACCGAGCCCAACAAATCGCCGACGCCTTTCATCCTGTCTTTTGTCGCCCTTCTGGTGATGGCTTTCGTGCTGTCCGGCGCCATCGCGCATCTCGGGCCGGGGCAGGTCACGCTCAAGAACGGCATCATCTCCGGCCTGATCCTGTGGGCCGGGTTCGTGCTCACCACGGTGTTCGTCAACAACGCCTATCCCGGCCGCAAATACATGTTGTCGATCATCGACAGCATCCATTGGCTGGGCGTGCTCGTTATCCAGGGCGCCGTCATTGGCGCGATGGGAGCTTGATGAAAAGACCGCGCATCGAGGGCTATGCCGTCATCTCGCAGGAAGGGATGATCGCGACCGCCGACGGGCTCTTCCCGGAGGAGATCAAGAACGCCGCCGACCACAAGTTCTACATGGACGCGGTGGCGGCGGCGTCCGCGGTGGCCAACGGTGCGCATTCGGCGGAAGGCGGTCCCGGCGAGAGTATGCGCAAGCGCCTGCGCCTCACGCGCAAGGTCACGCGGCTGATGCCGGACCCGAAGAACGCCAACGTCACGCTGTGGAACCCCGCGACCGCGCCGTTCGAGGAGGCGTGGGCGCATCTGCGGATCGACGGCGGCACGCTGGCGGTCGTGGGCGGGACGGATGTGTTCGGCCTGTTCCTGGGCATCGGCTACGACGCGTTCTATCTCTCCTGGACCGACGGCCACGTGCCGCGTGGCCGGCCGGTCTTTCCCGGAGTCGGCAAGGACGGCGTGACCGCCGCGCATGTCATGGCCAAGCACGATCTCGTCCTGCGCGAGACGCGCACGCTCGATGCCGCCAGCAACACGTACGTCGAGGAGTGGGTGCCGAAGGCATCCGTTTGAAGCGGGCCAACGATATGTCGTCAGTAATGACCGTAATAGGGGATTCCACCCAACGCGCGTAGGTAGGCGCGTATGGAAATGAAGTTTGTCATCCTGAGCGGAGCGAAGGATCTCGCGCCAACCACCAGGATTCCACTATTGTCAGCGCAAGGTCCTTCGCTGCGCTCAGGACGACGGAATTCGACGGTTTACCGACCGTTTTCGCCCGGTTTTGATTTCGCGTGATTTCAATCTTATCAATGGCTTGGCGCCCGATCGGCGTCACGGCCGTATATAAACGGTGAAAACCGTCGCCTTAGAAGTCGACGACGAGGCCGTCGGAGGCGGCTTCGAGCGCGAGTTCGCCCTGGCGGCCGAGCAATTCCGAACTCATGTGCGTGACGATGGTGCGTTTGGCGCCGATCGTGGGCAGGTGGTCCGACAGCGTCCTGTTAGTCGATGTGGTACTTCATGACCTTGTCGAAGAAGTACGCCTCGCAGATGAACAGATCGGCCCCGGTGGCGGCGGGGATCAGCTCTTCGACCCACTCGGTGTCGCCGGAATAAGTAAGCACCTTGCCTTCGGTCTCGATCCGGAGCGCATAGGAGGGCGCGCCGCTGTAGTGCTTCATCAGGTACGGCGTGACGGCGAGGTTCTCGATCTCGACCCGCTCGTGCAGCGCCAGTTCGCGAATCTCGAACGGATACTTGGGCTCGATCGCCGTGGAGCCCGCGAACAGCGCCTCGCGCACGATCTGGAGTCGGTCTTTCAATCCCGGAGGTCCGGCGATGGTGAGCGGCGCGGTGCGGCGGCTGATCAGCTGCGCGTCGAGCAGGAAGAAGGGCAGGCCGCCGAAGTGATCGCCGTGCAGGTGGCTGATCAGCACGGTCGAGATGCCGTTGGGATCGACGCCCCATTTGCGGATCGCCACCATCGAGGAGGCGCCACAGTCGATCAGCACATGGCCGTGCGCGCGGCGTTCGAGATGGAAGCAGGTGTTGAAGCGGCCGCCGCTGCCGAAGTCATCGCCGGAGCCGAGGAATTGCAGGCGCATGCTGCACGATACCCGTCATCCCGAGCGGAGCGAAGCGCAGTCGAGGGACCTATTTCTTCTTCGGCCGAAGAAAGGGCCCTCGGCATCGCTCGGGGCGACGGGGTGCCAAGGTCAGGGCGCCTGCTCCAGGCTCGAGACTTCGTTGGTGAGGGTCGTGCGGCGCATGTCGCGCACCTGGGTGTGATCGTAGCGGCGGGCGCGGTGCATGGTGACGCGGTTGTCCCACATCACCAGATCGGCGGGCTTCCATTGATGCGCGTAGACGAACTGGCGCTGCGTCGCGTGCTCGGTGAGGTCGCGCAGGAAGGCGCGTGCCTCGGGGACAGGCCAGCCTTCGATGCCGCCGGCGTGGCTCGACAAATAAAGCGAGAGACGTCCCGTGCGCGGATGTTTGCGGACCAGTCGCTGGCGCACCGGCGCCCACTTCACGCGTTCGTCGTCGGTGAAGTCGGTGAAGCCCAGGATGCCGCGCGAAAAGATCTGGCTGTGCGAGCAGATCATGTCGCGCACCTCGGCCTTGGTCTTGTCGTCGAGCGCGTCGTAGGCCGCGCGCATGTCGGCGAACTCGGTGTTGCCGTCGGCGTCGGGAATCTGCCGCGCCGAAAGCAGGGAGTACTTGGCCGGCACGTCCTTGAACGAGCTGTCGGAGTGCCAGAGCATGTTGCCGAGGCCGAACAGCCGGCGGCGGTCGTCGCGCGCCAGCACCTTGTTGTTCTTGTCGAGGTTGGAGATGTCGTTCAGGTCCATGCTGACGCGGCGGTCCTGGGGGGCGGCGATGTCGCCTGTCGCCTGTTCCAGCGGCCCGAGCGACTTGCTGAACACCAGCTGCTGCTCGTCGTCGATCTTCTGGCCGTGGAAGACCAGCACGCCGAACTCGTCCATGCCGCGGTGAACGGCTTCGACGTCGGCGGCGCTCAGGGGCTTCGTGAGGTCGATGCCGGAGACTCGGCCGGCAAAGAACGCGCGGTTGGCGGGATCTATGGGCTTGATTTCCATGGCTGCAGTTTACCCCTTCGGCTTCTCCTTGGGGAGCGCCGACCATTCGCGAAACAGCCTTCCATTGTCCTGGTCGAAATGCTCGTCCAGCACCCGGGAGGACACGATGCGCTCGACCCGGAAATTCCGGTAGTCGGATCGCAGTTCGCACCAGGCGCCGATCAGGGTGACATCGACATAGTAGGCCATGGCGATGGGCCAGATGACGCGGTTTGTGCGCCGCCCACCCTCGTCGGCGTAGGCGATGTAGAGCTTGGCGGAATCGCGAATGGCCGCGCGCACTTCCGCGAGATCGGCGCCGCTGGCTTCGGGCGTCATGCCGGGCGAGACGTAGATCGGCGCGTCGGCGATGTGCGCGCGCAGGCGCTCGGGCACCACGGTCGTTACCTTGGCGAGAACCGATTCGGCCGCTTGTTGCAATGCGGGATCCTTCAGCCGATTGACCAGGCGCGCGCCGACCGCGATGGCCTCGATCTCGTCGATGGTGAAGTTGAGCGGCGGCAGGTCGAAGCTCTTGCGCAGCAGGTAACCTACGCCGGCCGCGCCCTCGATCGGCACGCGGCGCGCCTGCAAGGTGGCGATATCGCGATAGACCGTGCGCGGCGTCACTTCGAGCTCGTCTGCCAGGGCCGCCGCCGTGGTCGGCCCGGAGGCGGCGCGCAGCCGCTGGATGATGTCGAAAAGCCTGTCGGAACGGCGCATTTCACTGCTGACATAACGCTGTCAGGAGGGACTGTCCATAAAGGCGTCCAAACCAATGGAGACTGGAATGATGACACTCCCCGCCGACGCGATGGCTTCCCTGAACGAGGGCTTCGTCGTGGCGATCATGCTCGAGGCGCACGAGGGCGACATCGACAAGGTGCTCGAGATCCAGCGCTGGCTGACCCCGCTCTCGATGGCAGAGCCGGGTGTGAAGCTGTTCCTGCCGTACCAGTCGCCCACCAATCCGGCGCTGTTCTTCGTCTTCGAGCTCTATGTCGACGAGGCAGGGTGGAAGGCGCACCAGGAGACCGAGCACTTCAAGAAGGCGATCCCGCAACTCCTGCCGCTGCTCAAGCGGCGCGAGCGCATCCCGTTCGTTCCGTTCCTGTAAGCAGCCATGCGCCAGGTCTGGCTCGGCACCATCCTGCTCTCGGCATCGGCGGCGGCGTACAGCACCGCCGGCTTCTTCACGCGACTGATCGCGGTCGACGCGTGGACCTTGCTGTTCTGGCGGGGCGTGTTCGCGGGCCTGTTCATCTTCGGCATCGTGGCCTGGCGCGAGCGCGGCCGGTTCGCCAGGACGGTGCGGGCGATCGGCCGCGACGGCCTGCTGATTGCAGTGTGTTCGGCACTCGCGACCGTTTGCTTCCTGAACGGCATGCGGCTGTCGTCGGTGGCCGATGTGATGGTGATCGACGCCATGATCCCGTTCCTGACCGCGGGCCTCGCCTGGCTGCTGATCGGCGAGCGCGAGGACAAGGCGACGTTGCTGGCGACGATGGTCGCCGCCGCGGGGGTCGGTGTCATGGCGGGACCTGCAATCGCGGGTGGCCGTCTCGCGGGCGACCTGCTGGCGCTGTGCATGGCCTTGTTGATGTCGTTCGTGCTGGTGCTGATCCGGCGCAACCGCGGCGTCGACATGCTGCCCGCGGTCGCGCTCTCGGCTTTCGCCTGCGCCGCGATCGTGTTGCCCTTCTCTCACCCGCTGTCGGTCGGTGCACACGAGCTGGGTCTGCTTGCCTTGTTCGGCACATCCCAGTTCGGCATGGGGCTTCTGCTGCTCGCCCTCGGCACGCCGCTGGTCTCGGCGACACGCGGCGCGTTGATCGGTGTGTTGCAGACACCGCTGGGAACGCTGTGGGTCTGGCTTGCCTTCAGCGAGACGCCGGCCGTCGCGACCTTGATCGGCGGCGCGGTCGTGCTCGCCGCCGTCGTGGCCGACATCGCCCTTCATGCGAGGGCGACGAAGCACCAGGCCGCAGACTAGGTCGTCGGAAGCTTGTAGCCCTCGAACTGCTTGCGCAGAGCGGTCTTCAGGATCTTGCCGGTGGCGCCGTGCGGGATCGCGTCGATGAACTGCACGTCGTCGGGCAGCCACCACTTGGCGACCTTGCCGTCGAGGAACTTGATCAGGTCGTCCTTGGTGACGCTGGCCTCGGGGCGCTTGACCACGATCAGCAGCGGCCGCTCGTCCCACTTCGGGTGAGCGACGCCGATCACGGCCGCCTCGGCCACGCCCGGGCAGCCCATGGCCGCGTTCTCGAGGTCGATCGAGGAGATCCACTCGCCGCCTGACTTGATCACGTCCTTCGAGCGGTCGGTGATCACCACCGAGCCGTCGCTCTCGATCTTGCAGACGTCGCCGGTCTGGAACCAGTCGTCGGCCATGAACTGGCTCTTGCCGTCGCCCTTCATGTAGCCCTTCACGATCCACGGACCGCGCACCACCATGTTGCCCGAGACGCTGCCGTCTTCCGGCAGATCGTTGCCCGCATCGTCGACGATCTTCATCTCGCAGCCGAACACGGGGCGGCCCTGCTTGGCGGTGATGGCGAAGCGCTCTTCCTCGGGCAGGTCGCGCTCGCCCTTGTTGAAGCGCGTCAGCGTGCCGAGCGGGCTCATCTCGGTCATGCCCCAGCCTTGCGCCACCTCTACGCCATGCTCCTTCCAGAAGCGCGAGATCATCGCGTACGGAACGGCCGAGCCGCCGATCAGGGTGCGGCGCACTGACGACATCTTCACCTTGTTCTGGGCGCAGTAGTCGAGCAGGGCGAGCCACACCGTCGGCACGCCGGCGCTCAAGGTCACCTTTTCCTTGTCGAGCAGCTCGTAGATCGAGGCGCCGTCGAGCTTGGCGCCGGGGAAGACGAGCTTGGTACCGCAGATCGGGCCGGCATAGACCAGGCCCCAGGCATTGGCGTGGAACATCGGCACCACTGGCAGGATGGCATCGTCCGGCGTCATGCCGAGCACCGGGCCCGAGCACATCATCATGGAGTGAATGACGGTCGAGCGGTGCGAGTAGAGCACGCCCTTCGGGTTGCCCGTCGTGCCCGAGGTGTAGCAGAGCGACGAGGCGGTCTTCTCGTCGAAGTCGGGCCACTTCAACGTGCCGGGCTTGTCGGCGATCAGCTCCTCGTAGCACAGCAGGTTCGCGATCTTGCTCTGGGCCGGCATGTGGGCGCGGTCGGTCATCACCACGACATGCTTCACGGTCTTGAGCTGGCCGATCACGCCTTCGACGATCGGCAGCAGGTTGAGGTCGACGAAGATGATCTGGTCTTCGGCGTGGTTGGCGATGTAGGCCACATGCTCGGCCGAGAGGCGCGGGTTGAGCGTGTGCAGAACGGCGCCGATGCCCGAGATACCGAAATAAAGTTCGAAATGGCGATAGGTGTTCCAGGCGATGGTGCCGACCCGGTCGCCGAGCTTGATGCCCAGTCCCTGCAGCGCCTCGGCCAGCTTCT
>CAIWTJ010000115.1 GCA_903915535.1 Enhydrobacter aerosaccus | reverse complement strand
TGCCTGGACGAACTGCGCTCGACCCTGCTGACCTCAGGATCATCATTCACATCGTTGGTTTCGATTTGGTTCATGCTCGACTTCACCATGAATGCCTCCGGTTGGACAAATCGGTGTCCAAAAAATCCGGGGGCAGCTCAATCGTTGCAAGAAATGAAGCTGTCAATCGGATCGACGCCGATGTCAAAGCCGAGTCGGACAAACAGATGAAGATACTGCACGAAGCAATCGAAAGATCGGCAGAGGCGGTTACCGCGCTGAGCAGTCAACTGGAACAAAATCGCATTAAGGTCGATCAGCAATTGATCGAAGGTCAGAAAAGAATCCAGGCTTCCATTGACGAACAGGTAGCGAAGGGAATTGGAGCGAAAGCCAAGAGTGAAGCAGAGGCTCAAGTTGCAAAATTGCGCGATGAGATCGCGCAATCTGCAGCCTCGATAACCGCACTAAATACTCAACTGGCACAAAATGGAGATAAGCTCGAGCGACAACTCAGCGAGGGACAAGCACGGCTCAAGACAACTATCGACAATATGATTAACAAAGCGACAGAGGCGACGGCCAAGGTCGAAGTCGTTGCCAAAGATGAAGCCGCTACACAATTGGCGAAGCTGCGCGATACGATCGATTCGTCCACCGCCTCGATCGCAAAACTAAACGCCCAGGTGTCGGCCAACCAATCGGCTCTTTCGCAGGAATTCACGAGCGGGCAGGCCGCTATCAGAACAGCGATCGATACGGCGACAACCCAGGGCGTCAGCAGCACCAATGCCTATCTGGATTCCAAGCGTCCACTGATCGACAGCAGCATAGAAAAAGCGGTGAATGAAAGAGTCGAAGGCGCCAAGAATGTGATTCAGGATGCTCTGAACATCGTGGAAATCCGAAAAAAGAATTTTAACGACTCTCTGCCAGAGAACTTAATATTCGGCATAAATCGGGTAACCGAATTCAACACCATTGTTGGTCGCTATTCAGGCCGGATCGAGGATGTATTGGGACGACTCTCGATGCGTGGCGAGATATCATCTAGCGCGGCCGTTGCGAACATCCTGGGAGAATCGGTGTGGTTCGTTCTCGGCGCCATCGCGATCTCGCTTGTCTCTCTCGTCGCTTCAGCTTTAGCGTTTTTCCGCACCCGACGCCCAAAGGAGTGAACAGCCTAGATTTCCGGATTGGGGAAATGGCGTGGCAGGACAAACGTTTCTTGGTAACGCCGAATTTTCATTAAATAGTAGCTGCTGCGCTTTTCGGAGAAATGGATGAAATCCCTCCTGTTGCCTATCATCGTGGCGGGCCTCCTTCTGTGCGGCGGCGCAATTGCCCAAACACTCACGTCCCAACAGATCAAGGACCTCGTCGCGAGCCCCGACCGCAGCGCCGCCGATCGCAAGAACGACGAGCGCCGCAAGCCGGTCGAGATGCTCGAGTTCATCGGCGTCAAACCCGGCAGCACCGCGCTCGATCTCAGCGCCGCCGGCGGCTACACCACGGAACTGCTGGCGCGCGCCATCGGCCCTGCCGGCAAGGTCTACGGCCAGAGCCGGCCGCGTCCCGCCGGCCAGCCGTCGCCCGCGCCGGCCGCGCCCGAAGGCAACGCCAATCCCTCGGCGACGCCCGGCGCCGCGCCCGCCGCGCCGCCGTCTGCGCCGCGTCCGTCTCCCGTCGCCCTGGCCGAGCGCGACAAGGCGTTGCAGGGCAAGGCCGCACCGATCGTGGCCGTCGTGCAGCCGTTCGAGGAGCCCGTGCCGGCCGAGGTCGCCGACGCCAAGCTCGATCTCGTGACCTTGATGTTCAACTACCATGACCTCGGATTCCTGGGCGTCGACCGCGCCAGGATGAACGCCGCCGTGTTCCGCGCGCTGAAGTCCGGCGGCGTCTACGTCATCGCCGATCACGCCGGTCGTCCCGGCACCGGCATCTCCGAGTCGGGCACGCTCCATCGCATCGAGGAGGCGTTCCTGCGCAAGGAAGTCGAAGCCGCCGGATTCAAGTTCGTGGCCGCAGGCACCTTCCTCGCCAATCCCAACGATCCCAAGGACAAGAACACGCCCGACCCGCCGCAGCCCAAGGACGAGTTCGTCGTGAAGTTCGTGAAGCCCTAACGCACCGCGCTACTTCGGCACCCAGATCCAGTGACAGTCTCCGGCATTTCGCGATTGCCGGCTCTCAAGCGGGCGCCTGCCGGTCCCCGGCGGCACGTGAAGGATCTCGTGCTTGAGCAGGCCCCGATTCTCGTCGGCGTCATGCGCGTTGCTCACCGTTTTACCGATGTTCGCAAACGCGTGGGCCGCTTTGCCGTGGAATTCGCCTCGGCCACTGCCATCGGCCGCAAGGTCGATGCTCACTTCGATGACGCGCATCTCGTTGACGCGAAACCTGAGCCGCATCGAGCCCGGCAATTCGTGGACCTCGAGGATGGCACCGCTTTCGCAATCGCCGCTTTCGATCCTGGAATAGGCCGTCCATTCGTTGGCCGGCTGCGCACCCAGCATCCCCAACGGCGCGAACAGGCCGCCCAGCGCGACGCCCAGGACGACTGCGCGCGAAAGGCCTGCCTTCATCGCCGCTCCTTGAAGAACGTGCGCAGGAGGTCGCCCGCTTCCCGCTCGGCAATGCCGGGATAGATCTCCGGGCGGTGATGACAGGTTGGCTGCGCAAAAATGCGCGGTCCGTGTTCGACGCCGCCACCTTTCGGATCACCCGCGCCGTAGTAGACCCGACGGAGGCGCGCGAAGGAAATCGCCTGCGCGCACATCGGGCACGGCTCGAGCGTGACGTGGAGATCGCAATCGACCAGCCGCGCCGAGCCGAGTTTCCGGGCGGCGGCGCGGATCGCCAGCATCTCGGCGTGCGCCGTTGGATCGCGGTCTTCTTCCGTACGGTTGCCCGCGGCGGCCACCACCGTACCGTCCGGTCCCACGATTACCGCCCCGATCGGCACCTCGCCGCGCTCTGCGGCTGCGCGCGCTTGGGCGAGCGCCAGTTCCATGGGTGAAGCTCTTGTCGGGGCGGTCATTCCAGTGAAAATAGCGCCAAACGGCGTCGAGTGGGAGGAAAGTCCATGAAGTTCAGCTTCTCCAACGAGCAGGAGGAATTCCGCTCGGGCGTGCGCCGCGCGCTGGAAGCGCGCTCGCCCACCACAGAGGTCCGGAAGCAGATGGCGACCGAGACGGGCTTCGACCGCGAGGGCTGGAAGAAGCTCAACCAAGAACTGGGCCTCACCGCGATCCACATTCCCGAGGCCTATGACGGCGCGGGCTTCGGCTACGGCGAACTGAGCATCGTGCTCGAGGAAATGGGCCGCAATCTCCTGTGCGCGCCGTTCTTCTCGACCGCCGTGCTGGGCACGGCCGCGATCCTGAACGCTGGCACCGAAGAGCAGAAGAAGGCGCTGCTGCCCGCGATCGCCGCCGGCGAGACCACCGCGACGCTGGCCTTTTCCGAGGACAGCGGCCTCAACGATGCCGCCTCCGTCGCCATGACCGCCACCAAGTCGGGCGCCACCTGGCGCCTGGAAGGCACCAAGAGCTTCGTGCTCGACGGTCACACCGCCGACCTGATCGTGGTGCTGGCGCGCCGGCCGGGCTCGACGGGCGACGAGGGTCTTTCTTTCTTCACCGTCGAGGGCAGCGCCCAAGGTCTCGATCGCAAACTACTCAAGACCATGGACGAAACGCGCAAGCTCGCGCGCCTCACCTTCAACAGCGTCGAGGCGCGGTTGCTTGGGACCGAAGGAGCCGCGGCGGCGCCCTTCGCCAGGACCATGCAGCAGGTCATCGTGTGCCTGGCCAACGAGATGGTGGGCGGCGCCGAGCGGCTGCGCGAGGACGCGCTGGAATACGTGAAGATGCGCATGCAGTTCGGCCGCTCGATCGCCTCGTTCCAGACCACCAAGAACAAGGCGGCCGACATGCTGGTCGACGTCGAGATGGCGAAGTCGGCGGCCTATTACGCCGCGGCCGCGCTCGACGAGGGCGACGACGATCTGCCCGCGGTGGCGTCGCTCGCCAAGGCGACGGCGGCCGAGGCCTATCTGCAGACCGCGATCCACGCCGTGCAGATGCATGGCGGCATCGGCTTCACCTGGGACAACGACACCCATCTCTGGTTCAAGCGCGCCAAGTCGAGCGAGATCCTGTTCGGCGACGCGAACTATCATCGCGAGCTGATGATGCGGAACTGGAAGCACTAGGAGGGCCAAGCGATGGACACGCACATGACCGAACAAACCGAAGACTCCGTCCGCTCCGAGGTCCGCGCCTGGCTGAAGGACAACTGGGATCCCTCGCTGGGTCTGGTCGAGTGGCGCCTGAAGCTCTGCGACTCCGGCTGGGGCGCGCCGCACTGGCCCAAGGAATGGTATGGCCGCGGCCTGCCGGTGAAATTCAACGCCATCGTCGATGAAGAGTTCGCCAGGATCGGCGCCGTCGGCGTCGCCAAAGCGGGCATCCGCACGCTCGCTGCCGCGACCATCCTCGCGCACGGCACGGATCTGCATAAGGAAAAATTCCTGAAGCGCATCCTCACCGGCGAGGATACGTGGTGCCAGCTCTTCAGCGAGCCGGGCAGCGGCTCCGACATGGCGGGCGCGGTGACCCGCGCCGACCGGCAGGGCAACAAGTGGGTGATCAACGGCCAGAAAGTCTGGACGACGTCGGCGCACAAGGCGCAATGGGGCCTGCTGCTCGCACGCGCCAACTGGGACGTGGCCAAGCACAAGGGGCTGGCCTACTTCATCCTCGACATGAAGCAGCCGGGCGTTCAGGTCCATCCGCTGCGCCAGATGAACTATCACGCCTCGTTCAACCAGGTGTTCTTCACCGACGCGATCGTCGAGCCGGAGATGCTGGTGGCCGAGGTGGGCGACGGCTGGACCGTGGCGACCACGACCCTGATGCACGAACGCCAGGGCGCCGACGGTCTCAGGACCTGGGCGCAGGCGACCGACAAGAAGGGCCGCATCTACGAAGACGAGCGCGCCGAGATCGCCAGCACGATGGAGCCCTACAAGTGGTATCCGCAGCGCGCCGGCCGCGTCGACCTCGTGGTGCAGCGCGCGAAGGAGACCGGCAAGATCGACGATCCCGTCATCCGGCAGGAGATCGCCAGGCTCTTGTGCATGTCGAAGTCCAGCGAATGGACGGCGCGCCGTGCACGTGCCGCGCAGAATATGGGCCGGCCGCAGGGGCCCGAGGGCTCGCTGGGCAAGCTCGCCTCGAGCCACGTCGCGCGGCAGGCCGCGCGGGTGCACACCTACATCACCGGCTCCGACGCGCTCCTGAGCGGCAAGGACAGTCCGATGGAGGGCGTGATCGCCGAGATCCTGGTCTCCGTCCCCGCCACCTCGATCGCCGGCGGCACCGACGAGATCCAGCGCAACATCATCTCCGAGCGCGTGCTCAAGATGCCCAAGGAGCCCAGCGTCGACACCAACAAGCCCTTCAAGGACGTGCCGCGCAACATTGTGTCGTCGTGATTGGGGACGGATATTTAATAAACATCCGGTAAACAGCGGAGAGGCGCGCCGAGACGCGCGCTTTTCCTTGATCTGCAGGCTTTTGCGCACGCGCGAAAGAAAAGAACACTGTGCTCGCGCCCATCCTTCGAGACGCGTCGCTACGCGACGCTCCTCAGGATGAGGCCGTTCGGAAAATAACGCCCTCACCCTGAGGAGCGCCCGCAGGGCGCGTCTCGAAGGATGGGAACCCGCGCGTCGTCGACTATTCATGCGCCGACTCTAGGCACCTTCGCCTCCAACTCCCTATTACGGTCGTTACTGGCGATAAAAGCGCAGTTTTGCTCGCTTTCGTGCTATCGTCGCCTCATGTCCCGACCCCTGATCGGCGTGACGCTGGATGCTGAAAAGCCCGGCGGCTACTCCAAGTTTCCCTGGTACGCGCTGCGCCAGAATTATCTCGACGCGATCGATGCCGCGGGCGGCCTCGCCGTGGCGCTGCCGCACGAGCCCGACCGCGTCGCCGACTATCTCGAGCGTATCGACGCGCTGGTCGTGACCGGCGGCGCGTTCGACGTCGATCCCTCCTACTACGGCGGCGGTGCCAAGCACGCGACGGTCATCACCAAGGATCGCCGCACGGCGTTCGAGTTCGGCGTGACCAAGGGTGCCCTGGCGCAGAACAAGCCGGTGCTGGGCATCTGCGGCGGCCAGCAGCTGCTGCACGTCGTGCTGGGCGGCAAGCTGATCCAGCACATTCCCGATTCGATCAAGGACTCGCTCGCGCACGAGCAGCCCAACCCGCGCAACGAGCCCGGCCACACCGTGAAGGTCGCGCGCGGCACGCAGCTGCACAGGATCGTGGGCGCCGACGAGCTTGCCGTGAACAGCGCGCATCACCAGGCCGCGGCCGACGCACCGGCCGGCATCGTGATCAACGCCACAGCCTCCGACGGCGTGATCGAGGGCATCGAGGCGCCGCAGTACAAGTTCTGTATCGGCGTGCAGTGGCATCCCGAGTTCCACATCTCGTCGGGCGACGCCAAGATCTTCCAGGCCTTCCTCGCCGCTACCCAGTCGTGACCGAGCCCGCCGCCAAAGAAGGTGCCAAAGAAGGTGAACGCATCGCCAAGCGCCTGGCGCGCGCGGGCCTGTGCTCGCGCCGCGATGCCGAGCGCTGGATCGCCGACGGCCGCGTGAAGGTCGACGGCGAAGTGCTGGCGACGCCAGCCTGCGTCGTCACCGACAGGAGCTTCATCGAGGTCGACGGCAAGCCCTTGCCGCAGGCCGACCGCGCGCGGCTGTGGCGCTATCACAAGCCGGTGGGCGAGCTGGTGACGGCGCGCGATCCGCAGGGGCGGCCGACCATCTTCGATGCGCTGCCCAAGGGCATGCCGCGCGTGATCACCGTGGGCCGCCTCGACTTCATGTCGGAAGGCCTGCTGCTGCTCACCAACGACGGCGAGCTGGCGCGCAAGCTGGAGCTGCCGGCCAACGGCTGGACGCGGCGCTATCGCGCGCGCGTGCACGGCACGGTCGACGAGGCCAAGCTCGCGTCCCTGGCCAAGGGCATCACGGTGGAGGGCGTCAACTACGGCCCGATCCAGGCCAGGCTCGAGCGCCAGCAGCGCTCCAATGCCTGGCTCGAAGTCTCGCTGACCGAAGGCAAGAACCGTGAAGTGCGCAAGGTGTTGGCCCACCTCGACCTGCACGTGGTGCGCCTGATCCGCATCTCGTTCGGACCGATCCACCTCGGCGAGCTGCCCGTGCAGCAGGTCGACGAGGTCCCGGCGCAGGCGCTGGCGACCCTGTTGGGCGTCACGCAAAAGCGCGGCGAAGGCTGGGCGAAGGCCAAGCCCCGCCCGAAGCAGCCGCACCGCAAGCGGCGATGATCAAGGTTATCGGCGGTAAACATCGTGGCCGCGCGCTTGCGACGCCCGAGGGCGACAGCACGCGACCGACCTCCAGCCGCGCGCGCGAGTCCCTGTTCAACATCCTGGCGCACGCCCACTGGCGCGCCGACGGCATGTCGCCCCTGATCGACGCGCGCGTGCTCGATGGGTTTGCGGGCTCCGGCGCGCTCGGCATCGAGGCGCTGTCGCGCGGCGCCGCGCACGCGACCTTCCTCGACAACGATGCGACAGCGATCCGGCTGATCGGCGAGAACCTGCGCACGCTGAAGGAAACCGCCGCGGCCAAGGTGATCCGTGGCGACGCCACCCAGCCGCCTCCCACGCGCGAGGGCTGCGATCTCGTCTTCCTCGATCCGCCCTACCGCTCGAACAAGGCCGGCCCCGCCCTGGCCGCCCTCGACGCCGCGGGATGGATCAAGCCGGGCGCGATCGCGACCGTGGAGGTCGGCACCGCCGAAGACCTGCTCCCGCCGCCGGGCTTCGAGGCGATCGACGAGCGCCGCTACGGCGCCGCCAAGATCGTGATCCTGCGGCGCGCGTAATGAAGCTCGCGGCGCCTCTCTACCTGCTGCGCCACGGCGAGACGGTCTGGAACACCGAGCGGCGCATGCAGGGCTCGCGCGACTCCGACCTCACCGAACGCGGGCGCGCGCAGGCCGCCGCCATGGGCCGCGCGCTGGCGCGGGAACTGGCCCTCGAAGCACGCCCCACGATCTTCCTGCGCAGCCCGCTCGGCCGCGTGCGCGAGACCTCGCTGATCGTGGGCCGCGAACTGGGCCTCGATCCGGCGCACTGGCGCGACGACCCGCGGCTGGCCGAACTCGGCTACGGCGCGTGGGAAGGCTCGAGCTGGGCCGAGATCGAGGCGCATACGCCGGCCGCCCTCGAGACCTGGAAGGCCGACCCCGAGAGCTACTGCCCGCCGGGCGGCGAGAGCCACTTCGACCTGCGCCGCCGCCAGGCCGAGGTGCTGGCCGAGATCGCCGCCTCGAACACGCGCACCGTCGTGGTCGGCCACGGCGTGAGCGGCGCGGTCCTGCGCGGCCTCAACCTCGGCCTCGACGCGCGCGCCATGTTCGTCCTGGAGAAACCGCAAGACGCCTTCTTCCGCCTCTCGCATGGGGCGGAAGAGAAGATTCTGACGACATCATAGGAGCGCGCCACTCCAGTGGCGCTCATTGTCTTCCGGACTGCGAGCCTCCGGCTCGCCTCATGATTTTGAGCGAGCCGAAGGCTCGCGGTCCAGGAGCATGAGTCTGAGCGCCACTGGTGTGGCGCGCTCCTCCGAGCTTAGTTTTTGGTAAGCGCCGCCGTGCGGCCGCAGCCGCCCTGTTCGGTCACGACCAGGGTCGCGCCCTGAACCGCCACGGAAAGTTTGCCCGAGCGGCGGTCTTCGGCTTTCACCGACGCCGTCGTCATGAGCGAGAAAGACGTGCCCTTCGCCACACCGTGGATCTGCCACAGGCCGGGCGTCGGCGCAGGCGGCGCCGTCTTCTTGAGATTGGGCACCGGGCCGCGGGCCGTTCCGTCGCTGGCGGTCCCGTCCACGATGCCGGTGTCGATCGAGAGCTGGTAGTCGAGCGGCGCGTTGCAGGAGCCGCCGTTGCTGCGGCCCTTCCATTCACCGTCGAGAGGAGAGGTTTGCGCAACCGCAGGTGACGCAAGAACAAACAACAACGGCAAATACTTTTTCATCGTCTTCCGAACAGCCGCTCGATGTCGGCCAGCTTGAGTTCAACATAGGTCGGGCGGCCGTGATTGCACTGGCCGGAATGCGGCGTCGCTTCCATCTGGCGCAGGAGCGCGTTCATCTCCTCGACGGTGAGACGGCGTCCCGCGCGCACCGACGTGTGGCAGGCGAGCGTGCCGCAGACCTCCTCGACCTTCTCCTTGAGCGACAGGTGATCGCCCATCTCCGCCAGCTCGTCGGCGAGATCGCGCACCAGCCCCTGGATATCCGCCTCGCCCAAGAGCGCCGGTGTCTCGCGCACGACCACGGCGCCCAGGCCAAACGGCTCCAGCACGAGACCCATGTCTGCGAGCTCGGCCGCGCGTTGCGTGAGGCGGCGCGCGCCGTCCTCGCCGATCTCGACGACCTCGGGCAGCAGCAGCGCCTGGCGCTTCACGCCCTCGGACTCGAGCTGGGTCTTGAGCTTCTCGTGCAGCAGGCGCTCGTGTGCGGCGTGCTGGTCGACGATCACCACGCCCTCGTCGGTCTGCGACACGATGTAGGTCTCGTGCACCTGCGCGCGCGCCACGCCCAGCGGATAGCGATGGCCGTTCGTTTCAGCGGACGTCTCGACGCGCGCCGACGGCTCGGCGAAAGGCGACATGAACTGCATCGCCGCTTCGGCAAGCCCGCGCGGGATCGAGGACGCGTGGCTGTTGCCCCCCGAATTTCCATAGGGGAGAGGATTTGAGTATCCCGCGTGCGGGCGGAACGCGCCCAACGCGGCATCCGACACAGTCGTGCTGGCGCGATGGCCCGCCGCGCTCAACGCTGTGCGCAATGCGCCCACGATCAGGCCGCGCACGATGCCGGCATCGCGGAAGCGCACCTCCGTCTTGGCGGGATGGACGTTGACGTCGACCATCTCGGGCGGCGCTTCGAGGAACAGCGCCACCATCGGGTTGCGGTCGCGCGCCAGGAAATCCTGGTAGGCGCCGCGCACGGCGCCGTTCAGCAGCTTGTCGCGCACCGGCCGGCCGTTGACGAAGAGATACTGGTGCTGCGCCGTCGGCCGGTTGAGCGTCGGCAGGCCCGCGAAACCCGTGAGGCGAAAACCCTCGCGCGTGGCGTCGATCGCGAGACTGTTGTCGGCGAAGTCTCGGCCCATGACGGCGGCGAGCCGCTCCAGCCGCGCGGCATCGCCCTTCTCCAGCAGCGAGGGATTTGCTGCCGGCAGGTCGATCAGGGTGCGCTCCTCGCTCTCCAGCCGGAAGCCGATCGCGGGGTGCGCCATGGCAAGTCGGCGCATCGCGTCGGCGACGTGGCTCGATTCGGTGCGCGGCTCCTTCAGGAATTTCAGCCGCGCGGGCGTCGCGAAGAAGAGATCGCGCACCTCGACCCGCGTGCCGGCGGGCGCGGCGGCGGGGATGGGCTTGGCCCTGGCGCCGCCGTCGATGGCGAGGCTCCAGGCGGTGTCGGCCGCCGCCGGCCGCGAGGTGATGGTGAACCGGCTCACCGAGGCGATCGAGGGCAAGGCCTCGCCGCGGAAGCCCAGCGTATGGATGTCGGAGAGATCGTCGTCGGGCAGCTTCGAGGTACAGTGCCGTTCGACGGCGAGCTGCAACTCGTCGGGCGTCATGCCGATGCCGTCATCGACCACGGACAGGAACGTGCGGCCGCCCTCCTTCAAGGTAACGGCAATGCGATGCGCGCCGGCGTCGATCGCATTCTCGACCAGTTCCTTCACGGCGCTGGCCGGCCGCTCGACGACTTCGCCGGCAGCGATCTGGTTGACGAGGTTCGTGGGGAGCAGGCGCAACATTGCGCCCGCAGTTTACGACTTCCGCCTTTGGGAAAGATACTGGCGGGTAAGGACCTTGGACGCCTCGACCTCGGGCTGGTCGAAGGCATCGACGCCCCAAAGCTCCGCGGCAAACATGGTTTCCAGCATGAAATGCATCAGCAGCGCGCCCATCACCTTTTCATCCACAGCGGGAATACGGATGATCCGGACCGGGCGGCCGTTCTTCGCGAGGGTCGCCGCGACCGCGTCGGCTTCCGCGAGCAGCAGATCGCCCATCGTCTGGCCCGAGAGATAGTCGAGCGCCTTGTCGCTGCCCAACATCTCGGGCGTCAGCTTCGTGCCCTGGCCCTTGGTGTCCTCGATCACCAGGGTGAAGAGCTTGTCGATCGGGCCGCCGAGATAGAGCTGGACCTGACTGTGCTGGTCGATGGTGCCCATCGCGCGGATCGGCGTCGTGCCGGTGCCGTTCTTGCCCAGGCTTTCCGCCCAGATCTGGCGATACCAGAAGGCGAAGGTCTCGAGCCGGTCGGCGTACGGCATCATAACCGTGATGTTGATGCCCTTCTCTTTCGACAATCCGACCGAGAGCGCCGCGCCAAGGGCAGGCGCCAGGCCCTTGGTGTCCTTGGCCGCCAGCACCGGATCGAGCACGCTCGCGGCGCCCTCGCGCAGGGCCGCGCAATCGACGCCCGCGATCATCCCGGGGAGCGCGCCGACCAGCGAAAAGATCGTGTACCGGCCGCCGATCCTGGGATCGTGGTCCAGGACGGTCGCGCCGTATCGCGTCATGAGCTTGCGCAGCGGATTGTCCGTCGGCTCGGTGATGGCGATCATGTTGCTCGCCACTGCAGCCTTCCCAAACCTGGACTCCATCGCGGCGATGGCGGTGAAGGTCGCCATCAGCGTCTCGGGCGTACCGCCGGACTTGGAGATCGGCATGAAGCCGGTCCTGTCGAGCGGCAGCTGGCTCGTCATCGCCGCGAACCGCGCGGGATCGACATTGTCCATGAAATGCAGGGTGGGCCGACCCTTGGCCGGACCGAAGCCCTGGTCCTTGAGCGCGTTCAGGGTCTTCCCCGACATGCTCGAGCCGCCACTGCCCATGACGACGACATGCTCGAACTTCGCGAAGCGCTCGGCATGAGGCTTCAGCGCCTCGAGATCGTCGCGCCGCGCCGGCAGCTTCAGCAGCGGCAGCGTGCCGTCGTCCTTCCATTTGCGGATCTTGTCGAGCGCGGGCGTCGTCCGCGCCAGCTCCCTGTCGAGGGACGCCTTCGGCAGGACCGTGTCATCGATATTCTGGCTGTAGAGCATCGCCCAACCTCTCTCAGGGTTCCGGGGGGAGTCCGACCGGCTTGCCGACGACGACCGTGATCGCCGAGTCGTCGCGCAGCAGGCGCCTGGCCACGCGGCGCACGTCCTCGGCGGTGACGGCGGAAATCAGCGCCGAACGCTTGTCGAGATGATCGGGCGGCAGGCCGTCGATCTGCAGGCTGTAGAGCAGGCTGGCCACCGAGCCCGAGGAGTCGAGCGACACCGGCAAGGCGCCGGTGAGGTAGGTCTTGGCATCGGCCAGCTCTTCCGCCGTGACGCCATCGGTCCGCAGGCGCGCGATCTCGGCGCGGATCACCCTGACGGCTTCGGCCACTTTCTCGTTGGCACTGGCCGTCGAGATCGCGAGCAGCGACGCCTTCTTGTAGACGCGCAAACCGCTCGACACGCCGTAGGTCAGCCCGCGCTTCTCGCGCACTTCGGTGGTCAACCGCGAGCCCAACCCGCTGCCGCCGAGGATGTGGTTCATCACGAAGGCGGCATACCAATCCTTGTCGTTGCGCGCGATGCCGGGCATCACGATCTGCACGGTGCTCTGCGGGACCGGTCGCTCGATCACGATGGTGCGCTTCCTGATCTCCGCCTTCCATTGCGGCGCCTCGGGCGGCGCGGGATTGGCCGGCAGCGCGCCGAACGCACGGTCGAGCTGGCGCGACAGTTCCGCGGCATCGATGTCGCCCACCGCGGCGATCACCAGGCTGCTTCGCGACAGCAGGTCGGCGGCGCGCGCCTTGAGGTCGTCGACGGTCACGGACTTGAGGCCGGCACGCAGGGCCTCGGTGTCCGCGGCATAGGGATGGCCTGCGAAGACCGTCGTCATCATCACGCGCCCCGCGACCGTGGCGGGACGCTGCCCGGCCTGGTTGACGTTGGAAAGCGCCTGGGCGCGGCGCTGCTCGACCATCTCGGGATCGAAGCGCGGCTCGATCATCGCCAGCCGCAGCAGTTCGAAGCCCTCGCCGCGATTGGCCGACAGGACGCGCAGGGATCCGCTCAGCCGGTCGAGCGAGGCGCCGAAGCCCAGCGCCACTTCGGAGTCCTCCGCACGCTGCTTGAACGCAGGCCCCGCGAGCGATCCGGCGCCGTCCGTGAGGAGAAGAGCCATGAGACTGGTAACGCCCTTCCGGCCCTCGGGCTCCAGAGCAGAGCCGCCCTCGAAGGAGAAGGAGAGGTTGATCACCGGGACGCTCTTGTCCTCGACCAGCCAGGCCTTGATGCCGAGCGGCGTCGTCACCTGCTTGATGTCGATCGCGGCCGCCGGGGCGATCGACAGCACCGCCAGAACGGCGGCCAGAACGGCAGCGAGAACGACGCGGGCGGTCATTTGGCGCCTTCGACCGGCGTCAGCACCGAGGTGACCGCGCCGTCGTCACGGAAGACATGGCGCGCCGCGGCGAGAACGTCGGACGGCGTGACGGCGGCGATGCGCCGGGGCCAGTCGTCGACGTCGGCCACCGTGCCGCCGGTGCTGAGCGCGGCGCCGTAGATGCGCGGCCCGCTCGACAGCGAATCCTGGGCGTAGATCGCCTGGGCCAGCAGCCGGTTCTGCGCCCGCTCGACTTCCTCCGCGGTGACGCCGTCATCGAGCAGCTTCTTGGTCTGATCGGCAACGGCGCGCTCGACCTCGGTCACGGTGCGACCGCGCGCCGGGTGCGCGTCGAAGCCGAAGCTCGTGAGGCCGAGACTGGACGCGCCGTAGTCGGCGGACGCCGACAGCGCCACTTTCCGGTCGGACACCAGGGCGCGCCACAGGCGGCTGGTCTCGCTGCCGCCCATCAGGCGGGCCAGCACGGAGAGCGCATAGGCATGCCGCGTCTCGCCGACGCGATACGATGGTGCCAGATAGTCGCGGCCCCAGCGGGCCTCGACGACGCGCGCGTCGGCCCGGATCACGCGCTGCGGCAGGTCGGTGCCGCCGCTCGACGGACGGCGGCGGGCCTCGATCGGCTTCTTCGCCAGCGGGCCGTAGTAGCGTTCGGCCAGCTTGCGCACGGCGTCGGGGTCGGTGTCGCCCGCCACGATCAGCACGGCGTTGTTGGGCGCATAGTGCTTCTTGTAGAAGGCCGCGAGATCGCCGGCGCCAAGACGCTTCACATCATCGACATAACCGCTGACCGGCATGCCATAGGGCTTGTTGCGGCCGAACAACTGTTCGCGCACGGCTTCGTCGAGCAGGCTCGACGGCACGTTCTCGGTGCGCATGCGCCGTTCCTCGAGCACGACCTGGCGCTCGGGCGTCAGCTCCTTCTCGACGACGCGCAGGTTGGCCATGCGGTCGGCCTCCATGCGCATCACCATCTCGAGCCGGTCGGCGGCGATCGTCTGGTGGTAGCCGGTGATGTCGAAATCGGTGAAGGCGTTCTCGCGGCCGCCGTTGCGCGCGATGATCTTCGAGAACTCGCCGGGCCCGAGCGTGGCGGTGCCCTTGAACATCATGTGCTCGAGGAAGTGCGCGATGCCGGTGCGGCCCACGACCTCGTCGGCGCCGCCCACCTTGTAGATCAATACCTGGGTGACGATCGGGGCGCGGCGCGAGGGAAGCACGATGACCTGAAGCCCGTTGCCGAGCGTGAAGGTCTCGGCCGGCCGGCGCGCGACGGTGAGCAGGGTCGCGAAAGAAGGACGGCCGACCGCAATGCCCGCGCCTGCAACGAGGCCGCCGAGCACCGCCCGGCGGCGAAGCGGCGCCGGGCCGCCCGGAAAGGGGCCGGTCAGAAGATACCTTCGAGGAGGCCGCGCTGGCGCCGCACGATCTTGGGCGTGGGTGCCGTGGAGGGCTGGCCCGTCGCCTGGGCGTCGCGCAGCCGCTGCTGCTCCTTGGCCGGATCGACGATGGTGCCGGGCACCGGCTTGTCCTGCCAGAAGATCAGGCTGTCGATGAAGCCCTTGTTGCTGTCGTCGATCACGCGCGTGTCGCGATTGACCTGCGAGCGAATGTTGGGATCGATGCCGCCGGCGCCGGCCTTGGCGACCAAGGCCCGCTCCGACGCATCGCCCGTACGCGCGACCTTGGCGTCGGGCGCCACGTTGCGCGCGGCCAGCGTGGGCGACAGCGCCTCGCGCGCCTGGTCGGCTGTCGAGGTTTCCTGCGGGCGGGGCTCGCCCGGCCGCGGCGGCCGCAGCTCGGCGTTCGGCGGCATGGTGAGCGGCGAGTGCGAGACGATCTTGAATTCGTCGGGCGAGAATTTCTTGCCGCCACCGAGATTGTCGAAGGCGCTGCAGCCGCCCAGGGTGGCGGCCGCGAGGGCAATGAAGGCTGCCGGGAAGAGTTCGTTCCGTCTCATCATCTGTCCTTGGGATCGCTTCTGTCCGCCGATCATGGCCGTATCAGGGCGTGCGTCGTTTCTCGCCGATCAGGGAATCGATCAGCATCAGACCGACACCCACCACGATCGCCGAATCGGCGACGTTGAATGACGGGTAGTGCCACTGGCCCACGTGGAAATCGGCGAAATCGAACACCGCACCCCAGCGGGCACGGTCGATAACATTGCCGATGGCGCCCCCTATGACAAGACCGATGCCCCAGCCGATGAGGGGACGGTCGATGCGCCGCAGCCACACGAAAAGGCCGATGCACACCGTCACGGCAACCACCGACAGGATCCACGGCGGCAGCGCCTTGTCGCCTCCCAGGAAGCCGAAGCTCACGCCGGAATTGAAGACGGTCACCAACCGGAAGAAGCCGTCGAAAACCTGCACCATGCCGCCCACCTTCTGCAGGTAGCGCATCAACAGCTCTTTGCTCAGCTGGTCGGCCAGCACGGTCGCCAGGACGATACCCATGGCCTGCTTGTCGAGCGTCCTCACGATTCCACCGCCGCTTCGCAGCGCAGGCAGATCAGCGGATGCTTTGCCGACTTGCCGACGTCTTCCAGCACCTGCCAGCAGCGCGCGCATTTCGTGCCCGACGCGAGCGCCGGCACGACCGACACACCCGCCACGTCGGGCAGGCTGAAAGCGCCGGCCGGAGCGTCGCCCGCGACGAGATCGCCGCCGGAGGTGATGCAGATCTCGGCAAGGTCGAGCCCCTTCAGCGCCGCCACATATTCGGGTGCGGCATGGACATGCGGCGCGGCCTGCAGGCTGGAGCCGATGCGCTTCTCGGCACGCTCGAGTTCCAGGGCGCCGGTCACGACGCGGCGCAGAGCGCGCACCGTCTGCCACTTCTCGCCCAGCGCCGGATCGAGCCAGCCCGACGGGATCGTGGGGTAGAGCCGCAAATGCACGCTGTCGGCGTCGCCGTCCGGCATGTCCTTGGGACGCGCCAGCCACGCCTCCTCCGCCGTGAAGCAGGTGATCGGCGCCAGCCACGCGGTGAGGAACGAGAAGACCTCCGCCATCACGGTGCGGGCCGCGCGACGGCGCAACGTTCCGGCTGCGTCGCAGTAGATCGAGTCCTTGCGGATGTCGAAATAGAACGCCGACAGGTCCTGCGAGCAGAAAGTATTGAGCTCGGTGCCGATCGTGTGGAAGTCGTAATCGTCGACCGCCTTGCGCAGGATCGCATCGAGTTCGGCCAGGCGATGCAGCACCCAGCGCTCGATCTCGGGCATCTCCGCCGGCACCACGCGCTCGGCCGCCGAGAAGCCTTCGAGGCTGCCCAGCAGGTAGCGCAGGGTGTTGCGCAGACGGCGATAGGCTTCGGCCTGATGCTTCAGGATTTCCGGGCCGATTCGCTGGTCTTCGGTGTAGTCGGTGCCGACCACCCACAGGCGCAGGATGTCGGCGCCGTACTGGTCGCAGACCACCTGCGGCGCCACGACGTTGCCCAGCGACTTGGACTGCTTGCGGCCCTGCTCGTCGAGCGTGAAGCCGTGCGTCAGCACGCCGTCGTAGGGAGCCCGGCCGCGCGTGCCGCAGCTCTCGAGCAGCGAGGAATGGAACCAGCCGCGATGCTGGTCCGAGCCTTCGAGATAGAGATCTGCCGGCCACTTGAGGTCGGGATTGCCCTCGAGCGTGAAGACATGCGTACAGCCGGAGTCGAACCAGACGTCGAGGATGTCCGTCACCTGGTCGAAGTCGTTCGCGTTGTACTTGTTGCCCAGGAAGCGCTCGGGCGGGCTCGCGAACCAGGCGTCCGCGCCCTCGGCCTTGAAGGCCTCGACCACGCGGCCCATCACCTCGGCGTCGCGCAACGGCTCGCCGGTCTTCTTGTTCACGAACACCGCGATCGGCACGCCCCAGGCGCGCTGGCGCGAGACGTTCCAGTCGGGCCGCGTCTCGATCATCGAGCGCAGGCGGTTGTAGCCGGCGCGCGGCACGAAGCGCGTCGCATCGATCGCCGCCAGTGCCTTCTCGCGCAGCGTGCCGCCGATCTCCGCGATCGGCTTGTCCATCGAGATGAACCATTGCGGCGCGTTGCGGAAGATCACCGGCGCCTTGGAGCGCCACGAGTGCGGATAGGAATGGGTGATGCGGCCCGAGGCCAGCAGTTTGCCCGCGCCGTCGAGCAGCGCGATGGCGGTGCGGTTGGCATCGCCCTTCTTGCCGTCCGGCGTGTAGACGCGCTTGCCCGCGAACAGCGGCACGTGCGGATAGTAGCTGCCGTCTTCGGCCACCGTGTCCGGCACTTCGACACCGTTGGCGACGCCCAGCTCGTAGTCGTCCGCGCCATGGCCCGGGGCGATGTGCACGAAGCCCGTGCCCGCGTCGGCCGTGACGAACGCGCCCGGCAGCAGGCGCACGTCGAACTCGAAGCCCTGGCCGCGGAACGGATGGGCGGCGATCAGCCCCTCGAGCTCGCCGACGGGCACGTCGCGCAGGATCTTCGGCGTGAACTTCGCGGCTTCGCCCACCACGCCGACCAGATCCCTGGCCAGCACCATCTTCTCGCCGACGACCGCCTTGCTGCCCTCTTCGACGGCGGCGACCTCGACCAGCGCGTAGGCGATCTCCTTGCCATAGGCGAGCGCGCGGTTGCCCGGCATGGTCCACGGTGTCGTCGTCCAGATCACGATCGAGGCGCCGTCGAGCTTGCCGTCCTTCGACTTCACCACCGGGAAGCGCACGTGCACCGTGTCGGAGGTATGGTCGTGATACTCGATCTCGGCTTCGGCGAGCGCCGTCTTCTCGACCACGCTCCACAGCACGGCCTTCGAGCCCTTGTAGAGGCCGCCGTTCATCAGGAAGCGGCCGAGCTCGCCCACGATGGTGGCCTCCGAGCTGTACTTCATCGTCGAGTAGTAATTGTCCCAATCGCCATCGACGCCGAGACGCTTGAACTCGTCGCGCTGAACGGTGATCCAGTGATCGGCGAAGGCGCGGCATTCCTTGCGGAACTCCACGACCGGCACGGTATCCTTGTCCTGCTTCTTGGCGCGATACTGCTCCTCGATCTTCCATTCGATCGGAAGTCCGTGGCAGTCCCAGCCCGGCACATAGTGCGAGTCCTTGCCCAGCATCTGCTGGGTGCGCGAGACGAGGTCCTTCAGGATCTTGTTGAGCGCGTGGCCGATGTGGAGGTTGCCGTTGGCGTAGGGAGGGCCGTCGTGCAGCACGAACTTTGGCCGGCCCTTGCTCTCGGCGCGCAGCCGCTCGTACAGCTTCATGTCGGCCCAGCGCTGCAGCAGCTCGGGCTCTTTCTTGGGCAGACCGCCGCGCATCGGGAAGTCTGTTTTCGGCAGGAAAACGCTGGATTTATAGTCAGTTGTCACAATGAACTCACTTGGATCGGGGCAGGCGGCACCCGATCGACGGGAACCACGGAGGCAACACTAAAGACCCGGCCGCTGCTAGCGGACCGGGCGGCTAATTCGCTCCCGAGAGGCCCTGATCATCATGGGGCGGGCAATCTAGGGACGGGGGTCGGGGGGGTCAAGGCAGCTGGGAATACCGGATATCGGCAATCACCGGCCAGTGGTCCGACCCGATCGGCGGCCCGTGGCGGCGCAAGACGACGGTCGCCCCACCGCCCGCCAGCACGAGATCGATCGGGAGGGCGAACCAGCGCGGAAACGGCCGGCCTCGCAGCTCGGTGGGAAAGGTGCCGATGCGGGCGCCCGGGCCGTAGCGCAGGCCGGTCCGCGCGATCAGCCGGATCATCGCGGCGCCCCAGGGCGTGGCATTGAAATCGCCGACCACGACCACCGGACCCGCGACCCCGGCAACGTGATCGGCGGCCCGGTCGATCAGCTCGTCGCAGGCCTTGCCGAGCGCCGCATCCAGAGGTGCCGCGGTGTGCACCCCCACCAGCGTGATGCCCGCGACCTCAAGCGAAACAGCGTGGCCGACATCGGGAAAGATGTGATGCGGTTCGCCCACGATCTCGTGGCGCGAATAGACCGCGACATCGCCCATCCGCGTGCGCACGCCGAACGGCAGCTCGTCGGCCAGCACGGCGAGGCGGCCCGGCCAGGAAGCCACGGATTCGGCCACGACCAGCACGTCGACCTTCTCGCGGCGCACCCAGTCGACCAGGGGTCCCGCGTCAGGGTTGAACCTCAGCACATTGGCGAAGGCCACGCGCAGCCGGCGATCGCCTGCCGCCGCCGCGCCGCGCGGAGTCCTGAGGATCATCTCGCCGAGATTGACGACCGCGGCGCCGAAGGCCGCGAAAAGCATCACCAGCTTTGGGCCTGCCGGCAGGTCGACCGCCGCGGTCAGCAGCAAGGTGAGCCAGGCCGCCGCGGCGAGATAGAGCCGGAAGTGCGCGATCAGTGCCAGCCGCCAGTCGCGCGAATAGGACGCCACCGTGACAAACGCCACCGCGAGGGCGGCAATCGCGGTCAGGGCCGCGATCACGCGAGAAGTGTTCTTGCCGTTTGCCCGTCGGCGGCGATCTGCGCCTTGAGCTGGTCGAGCCCCGCGAACTTCATCTCGGGACGGATGAAGTCGACCAGCGCCACGCGCAGCGCCTTGCCGTAGAGGTCGCCCGTGAAGTCGAACAGGTGGACCTCGAAATTCTCCTGCAGCTTGCCGACCGTCGGCCGCTTGCCCAGGTTGGCCACCGCCTTGCGCCATTCCCCCTCGATCAAGGCGCGCACGGCATAGACGCCGAAGCGCGGGCGCAGATGCTCGCCCAGCGCCACGTTCGCCGTGGGAAAGCCGATGGTGCGGCCGCGCTGGTCACCCTGCTCGACGACGCCCTCGATCTCCCATTCGTGGCCCAGAAGCTCGGCCGCCTCGCGCACCATGCCGGCACGCAGCGCCTCGCGGATGCGGGTCGAGGAATAGATCTCGCCCTCGCGCATCACCGGATCGAGGATCGTGACGCCCAGGCCGCGCTCGGTTCCCCGCGCGCGCAGCATCTCGACATTGCCGCCGCGCCGCGCGCCGAAGGTGAAGTCGTAGCCGCACACGACGTGGCGCGCGCCCAGTCCGCCGCGCAGCACATCGTCGACGAAGGCGTCGGCGGTGACGGCCGCGAACGCGGGATCGAAGCGTTGCGCGAGCACGGCCTGCACGCCGAACTGCTCGAGCAGGCGCAGCTTGGCCGGCGGCAGGGTGAGCCGGAACGGCCCGGTGTCGGGGACGAAGAAACGCCGCGGATGCGGTTCGAACGTGAGCGCCACCAGCGGCGCGCCGAGCGAGCGTGCGTGCTCGGCCGTCCGCGCGAGCAATGCCTGATGGCCGCGATGAACGCCGTCGAAATTGCCCAGCGCCACCGCGCCGCCCTTCCAGGCGGCCGGCACCTGCTGCCACTGGTCGAAGACCGGAATCATTCGGCCGTCCCTACTTCGCGGTCCGGCGCGGCACCAGCACGACGGCTTCTCCGTCGATCACGACCTTGTCGCCGTTCAGGCACTGCGTCTTGAGCGTCACGCGCCGCTTCGTGGCATCGATCGCGCTGATCGTGGCCACGGCCGTGATCGTCTCGCCGATCAGCACCGGCGCCATGAAGTTCATGGTCTGCGAGATATAGATCGCGCCCGGCCCGGGCAGCTTGGTGCCGATCACCGTCGAGATGAAGCTGCCGCTCAGCATGCCGTGCGCGATGCGCTGGCCGAAGCGCGTGCCCTTGGCAAAGCCCTCGTGCAGGTGGATCGGGTTGGTGTCGCCCGACACGCCCGCGAAGGCCATGATGTCGGCCTCGGTCACCGTCTTGCCGAACATGGCCGACTGGCCGACCGAAAGATCCTCGAGGAAAAGGCCGTTCATCGCCGCGAAATCTGACACTGTCTGGGCTCCCTGCTCCGCTCCCCGTTCTGGGGCGTCCTCTTACCATGCCCCGGACCCTATGCCACAGTCGGCTGGATGAGCGAGATCGTTGCCGCTGCTCTTGCCGCCGCCTGCGGCCGTCACTTCGGCGCGGCTGTGGGCATTGAAAACCTTCGCCGTGAATCGGGCGGCGCCTCGCGCCAGACCTGGAGCTTCGACGCCGTCGCAGCCGGCACACGTCAGGAGTTGATCCTGCGCCGCGACCCGCCGACGGTCGCGGGCGGCGAGAAGGCCAGCAGCACGTCGCTCGATCGCGCGACCGAATTCGGTGTCCTGCGCGCGGCCTTCCAGGGCGGCGTGCGCGCGCCGGAGGTCTTGTTCGAACTCACCGCCGAAGACGGTCTGGGCGACGCCTTCGTGATGCGCCGCATCGGCGGCACCGCGATCGCGCGCAAGCTGTTGCGCGATGCGCCCTACGCCCAGGCACGGACGAGGATCGCATCCCAGCTCGGCGAGATCGCGGCGCGCATTCATTCGGTCGACATCGTTCGACTGCCGTCGCTCGCCCGCCGCGAGGCGGCCGACCAGATCGCCAGCCTGCGCGCGACGCTCGACACGCTCGACCAGCCGCAGCCGGTGTTCGAACTGGCGCTGGGCTGGCTCGACCGGCGCAAGCCCGCACCCGCCACGAAGCCGGTGCTGGTGCACGGCGACTACCGCACCGGCAACTATCTCGCCGACGAGACCGGCGTGACGGCGATCCTCGACTGGGAAGGCGCGCATCTCGGCGATCCGATCGAGGACCTCGGCTGGCTCTGCGTGAAGAGCTGGCGCTTCGGCGCGATCGACAGGCCGGCCGGCGGCTTCGGCAGCCGCGAGCAGCTGTGGCAGGCCTACGAACGCGCGGGCGGCGGTGCGGTCGATCCGGCGCGCGCGCACTGGTGGGAGGTGTTCGGCACGGTGCGCTGGGGCGTGATCTGCCTCACCCAGGCGTGGCGGCATCTCTCGGGCTCGGTGAAGTCGATGGAACTGGCCTCGATCGGACGGCGCGCCGTCGAGACCGAGGTCGATCTGCTACAACTTCTGAAGGCCTGAGATGGTCCAACTCTGATGTCACAGGACCGTCCGACCGCCGCCGAGCTGCTCGCCGCCATCGCCGACTTCCTGCGCGAGGAAGCGACGCCCGTGCTCGACAAGGCCGATCCGCGGCTGGCGTTCCAGATGCGCGTCGCCGTCAATTCGCTGGCCATCCTCGAACGCGAGGCGCGGCTGGGCCCAGCCGCCGATGCGCGCGAGACGGCGCGGCTCGCAAGGCTGCTCGGCCACGACGGCACGCTGGCCGACCTCAACCGCGAACTGGCGCGGCAGTTGCGCGAAGGCACGCGCGACGAGCGCGACGCCGCACTGATGGAGCATCTCGAGGCCACCGTTGCCGACAAGATCGCCATCGCCAATCCGAAATGGAGATAGTTCGTCCGGGACCGAACTATTGGACATGGCACCCGCGCGCGACCGGTCCTAGATTTCCCTCATGATCACCGTCAACGCCCTCTCCGAAGTCGCGGCCCTCATGGGCGACCCGGCGCGCGCCGCCATGCTGCAGCTGCTGATGGACGGCCGCGCGCACACCGCCTCCGAGCTCGCGCTCAATTCCGGCATCACGGCCCAGACCGCCTCGGGGCATCTCTCGCGCATGGTCGAGGCCAACCTGCTGGCCGCCCGCGCGCAGGGCCGCAACCGCTTCTATCGGCTGGCCTCGGGCGAGGTGGCGCATGCCATCGAATCGCTGATGGCGCTGGCCGGCAAGCGCGCCGAGCCCGCGTCGAAGACGGCGGCGTGGCGGCGCGATCCCGATCTCCGCTTCTGCCGTACTTGCTACGACCATCTCGCGGGCCAGGTCGGCATCGCCGTCACCGACTCGCTCACGCAGCACGGCCACCTCGAGCCCAAGGGCCCGCGCGACTGGAAGCTGACCGGCACCGGCGAGTTGTTCTGCCAGCGGCTCGGCGTCGATCTCGCCGGCGCCCGCAAGGCCGGCAGCCGCCACTTCGCGCGCCAGTGCCTCGACTGGAGCGAACGCCGCCCGCACATCTCGGGCGCGCTGGGCGCGGCCATCGCCGACACGTTCTTCAAGAAAGGCTGGGCCGAACGCCTGCGCCGCGGCCGCACGGTGCGGCTCACCGACTCGGGCCGCCGCGCCCTCAGCCGGGATTTCGGCGCCTCGGTCTAGAAAGTTGACGCGGTGTGCACCGAAATCCTGGGACACCTCGGATGCCGATGGCATAAGGGTTTCACGCGATTTGTACCGAATTCCGCCACTCCCCCTACGCAATAAAATTGCGCAGGCTCGGCCCCGCAAACCTAACCCCGGGGCTTCACCGAGCGCTGGCGGCTGAGCAGCGCGAAGGCGCCGACGCCGGTCAGGATGTCATGGCGGCGGCCGTAAAGGCGGGCGCGCACCTGGACCATGTGTTCGTCCTCGCCCACCACCTCGCCCTCGGCCTGCAGCCACTCGCCGACCCGGCCGGGCCCGAGATAGTCGAGCGAGAGCTTCATGGTCACGGCGCGGCGCTGCAACACGTGCCACACCGTCGAGCCCATCGCCGAGTCGAGGAAGGCCGCCATCATGCCGCCGTGCACGATGCCCAGCGAATTGGCGTGCTGCGGTCCCGCCAGGAAACCGCGGACCAGCCGGCCGTTCTCGATCTTCTCGTACCAGGGACCGTTCGCCTCGGCGAAGCCCACCACGTCGGCGAGCTGTGTGAAGCCCGCGGGAATCTTGCTGTCAATCGGCACACGCCATCTTAGGCGAAGTGAACCAGCATCACCAAACCGTGGCCGACGTAATAGGCGCCGATCGCGGTGATCAGCCGGTTCGACCAGGAGCGGAACTGCGTGTCGCTGAGGCGCTCGAGCAGCAGGCGGCCGAGCGAGGAGCCCACGATCGACGAGGCGACGGCCAGGCCGAGGAACCACGGCTCGATGGTGCCCGCCTGCTGGATCAGCGCGCCGAAGTAGAAGAGCTTGAAGCCATGGCCGAACACCTGGCACGCGGCCTTGGTGGCGATGATCTCCTTGCGTTCGAGCGGCGACCGCAGAAACATCGTGTCGAGCAGCGGCCCCGTGACGCCGGTCAGCAGCATCAGCGTCATCGAAAACAGTCCGGTGATCGCCACCTGCGGGGGACCGAAGGTGCGCGGCAGGATCTTCTCGGGGATCGCGCGGATCACGAAGGGCGAGGCGCCCAGCATCAGGAGCGCCACCGCCTTATCGGGCACGTAGAGCGTGAGCGACCACAGGCCGACCGCGACCAGGCAACCCGCGACGTAGAACCCCATGCTGCGCCAGCCGATGTGCCGCCACCACAACAGCGCCCGCCAGCCGTTCGACGCCATCTGCGTCACCGCATGCAGAATCATCGCCTGCGGCACCGGGAACAGCGTGATCAGCACGCCGATCAGGATGAGCCCTCCCGCCATGCCGAAGACGCCGGAGAGGAGCGCGGTGAAGATCATCAGAACGGAGAGCGACGCGGCCATGAATATCGTCATGGCCGGACCGTAGGAGCGCTTTATCCAGTGTTCAAATATATGGTAAATAGCCGGTCGATACTTTCACGATATCTTACATTTCCTCCCCCGGGACGGGGGAGGAAAGAGTCGCCGACTCAGGATGACAAGAATGGAACTGCGTCACCTTCGCTATTTCGTCGCCGTCGCGCATGAAGGGCACATCACGCGCGCGGCGGAGAGGCTGCGCATGCAGCAGCCGCCGCTCAGCCAGCAGATCCAGGCGCTCGAGCGCGAGGTCGATGCCACCCTGTTCCTGCGCCATCCGCGCGGCGTGAGCCTGACCGACGCCGGCCGCGCCTTCCTGGCCGACGCCGAGCAGATTCTGAGCGACGTCGAGCACGCCAAGATCCGCGCCCGCCGCACCGCGCGCGGCGAGACCGGCCGCATCGCCGTGGGCTTCACGACGTCGGCGCCGTTCCACCCGCTGGTCGCGCGCGCGATGCGCGAGTTCCGCACCAAGCGGCCCGATGTCTCTTTCGTGCTGGAGGAGAGCGGCTCCGGCGACATGATGAGCGGCCTGCGCGACGGGCGGCTCGACGTGGCGTTCATCCGCTCCGGCCTCGTCGACCCTGAAGGCATCACGGTTCACGCGCTTCTGCACGAGGACACCGCCGTCGCCTTCCCCGCGAAGCACCCTCTGTCGAAGAAGCCTACGCTCGCGCTCAAGGAACTCTCGGAGGAGACCTTCATCCTCTACCGCCGGCCCGACGGCCGCGGCCTCTACGACGTGATCATCGCGGCCTGCAGCGAGGCGGGCTTCAGCCCGCATGTCGGCCAGGAAGCGCCGCGCATCGTGTCCACGCTCAACCTGGTGGCCGCGGGCCTCGGCATCACCATCGTCCCCGCCTCCTTGAGCCGCCTGCCGCTGGAAGGCGTCGTCTATCGCCCGCTGAAGGGCAAGCCCGCCCTCAAGGTGCCGCTCAACCTCGCCTGCCGGCGCGACGAGCGCTCGGCCGCGACGCTGGCGTTCATCGATCTCGTGCGGCGGCTGAAATGACCATCAAGACAATCGGCCACTCGACCCACCCGATCGAACGCTTCGTCGATCTCCTGAAGAACGGCGGCGTCGAGCTGCTGGTCGACGTGCGCTCGATGCCCTACTCGCGCCGTCATCCGCAGTTTAGCAAGGAGCGTCTCGCCAAGAGTCTCGCGGCGGCCGGCATCGCCTACGAGTGGCAGGGCGCCGCGCTCGGCGGTAAAGGCGATGGCTACAACGACGTGGCCGCACGGCCGGCGTTCAAGGACGCGCTGGCAGAGCTGATCGACCGTTCGGCCAAGACGACGCTGTGCCTGATGTGCGCGGAAAAGGAGCCACTCGACTGTCATCGTACCGTGCTGGTATCGCGCCGGCTGGCCGAGCGCGGCGTGGCGATCGAGCATCTGCTGGCCGACGGCGGCACGCGGCCTCATCGGGAGATCGAGGACGCGTTGCTGGCGAAGAAGGCTGGCGGCGACCTGTTCGACGATCGGGCACAGTTGCTCGCGCGGGCTTATGATGGCCGCGAACGGGCAATGAAGGCCTGACGGCGTCGGCGCGGAGGGGGATATGAAACACGTTTGGCTCGCACTTCTCGCGCTCGGCGGCACCCTGCTCGGTCCCGGCGTGGCGCAGGCTCAATCGTCCTGGTGGCATCCTGCGAAGATGAACGCCTACATGCATCAGGTTTGCGCCGCGGCGCAGACCGGCATGGACAAGGACGAGTGCCAGTACACGGCCGAAAAGCTGATCGAGAATCTGCAGGACTGCATTCGGCAGCGCAGCCCTTACGCCAGCACCTGCCAGAACCTGTTGCCGGGGGCGCAGGCCCAACTCGCCGAGGTGAACAACGACCCGACCCTCCTCGAACACCGGCAGGACCAACGCGAAGCGCAGTGGGAGGCAGGTGTGCGCGCGCTCTGCGCCCAGCAAAACGGCGGCTACTTCGCCGGTGCCTACACGTCGTGCACGAGAAACAGAGGCGTCGACCCCTGAGCCGGCGATGAAGAGCGGAGCGTGGCTGGGGCGCCAGGAGTTCAATCGTAGCACATCCAAATTGTTGGCCCGCCTAAAAGCCCTTGAAACCAAGCTTTTACCGAAACATCTTCCGTAGAACATTTCCGCTCAGAAAGGTTCTACGCCGATGTCCCGCACCGAATATCACAAGCGCCGCGTCCCTCGGGAGGTGCAGGGGGTCGTGATCGACGGGACGGCGTTGAGCTCTGTCGTATACGTTCCCCTGAGGGACGGGATGACCACGACCAAGGCCGCTGCGTATTCCGAGGACCTGATCCAGCGAGCCCGCCAGATGGTCAACTACCGGGTGACCGATGAGGACGCCTACGAGTTCGCCGTCGAAATCTGCGACCGTCATCGGGCCCTGCGCAATGAGCGAGGCAGGGCGGGCCTGACAGACGATGAACGAGCCCAGTTCCAAACTCCCCATGGCCACCCCTGCGCCTTCGGGTGGCTCAAGAAAATGGACCGGACCTTCTCGTTCGAGGATCAGCGCCTGATCGCCCGTTGGGTTGACCGAGTCGCCCAGCAGCGGCTTCGGCTGCTCCACATGAAGGCCCTGATGTCGGTGGATGACCCGGAGGCCCTGGTCGGGGAGCGCAAGGTCGAACGACGCCACCAGACCCCGGTGGAGTTGGTCCGCTCGGTCCGCGTGGTAGCCGGCCGGACGCCGCTCCACTCCGAGATCACCCGGGATTACTTCGCAGCCAAGAAGCGGTCCAAGAACTACAAGCGGGCACTCGAACAGTTCCGTGAACAGTGTGGTGATCTCGAAATCCACGAATACACACCGGACCACTGCTGGAAATATCGCAACTGGCTCGGTGACTCGCTGGACGAAAAAAAAGGCGAAAAACTCGCCGGCCAGACCAAGGTCCACAAGCTCGGAGCTGTGCGGTCACTGTTCGAATTCGCCATCGAGAAGCGTCACCGAAACGACAATCCGATGCGGGACGTGAAGACCTATGCGAAGACGGAGAACATCAAGAAACGTCGCCGTCTCTATACTCCTGACGAACTCAAGGCACTGTTCGTGGTGGGCAACCGCGAGGGCGACTGGAAATATTGGTTGCCCCTGCTGGGCATCTACGCAGGCGTCCGCCTCACCGAAGGGATCCAGCTTCGCCCACACGATGTCAGCGACACCTTTGGCATCTGGCATATCATCATCCAGCCGGGGCGAGGACAGAACGTGAAGGGCGATAAGGCACGAGTGGTACCAGTCCACCATGAACTGATTCGCCTCGGGTTTGTCGAACTTGCAAGATGTGCCGTCAGGGAGAAGCGCGAATGGCTGTTCGCCGATGTCCCGTTGGTGAAGAAGCCAGGCGTTGAGTACAACGTGCCAGACGTGGACGCGATCATGGTTCCCTCGCAGAACGCTGCGACGCAATGGTTCGGAAGGTATTCGGATGCCTGCGGCGTCACCGATTCCAACGTAGACTTCCACGCCCTACGCGGAGCGTTCACTACGTATGGATCTCAGCAAGGCAAGGACCTATCCCTGCGAATGGACCTTGTTGGTCACTCTAAGGGCTCGGATGTACACAACCGCTACATCTACGAGGGACCGTCGCTCGAGAAGCTCAAGGCCGAGATCGACACGATCAAGTATCCGATGGAGATTCCGAAGCGTGGCCGCGCCACACAAAATATGTAAGAAAATCCGCTATTAAAGCGGACTAAACGAAACGTTTAGTTGAACTATCAAAAATCATGTTGAATAATCCGCATACAGAGCGGATAATAAGAAATGATTCCTCTTTCGCGCTCTTCTCTATCCATGCACATAAATGGGCTGCTCTCAGCAGGACAGGTTGTGTTCACGAGCGCAGAGGCCGAACAAGCGTTGCACATCGGACGGGGTGCTTTCCTTGACGCTGCGGAACGACTGCAGCGGCGCAAGCACCTTCTCAATCCAAGGCGCGGCTTCTATGTGATCGTCCCCCCGCAGTTCGCTTCCTGGGGAGCGCCACCACCCGCTTGGTACATTGACGCACTGATGCGCCATGAAGAGCAGGCGTACTACGTCGGGCTCTTAAAGGCCGCCGAACTGCACGGGGCCTCACATCAAGCCGTCATGGAATTTCAGGTCATTGCCGGCAAGCGGCTGCCGAAAATCCGCGCGGGCCGAAACCTAATTGCTTTCTACTATCGAAAAGACATGCCCGCCGTTGCCAGCGGAATTGAAGATCTCAAAACCGATACCGGCAAAATGAAGGTCTCGACTGTGGAGCTGACGACGCTCGATCTTCTGCGCTACCCCCAGGCCGCCGGCGGCATGGACAATATCGCAACGGTCCTGTCCGACCTTGGATCGAAGATCGATGCCGCGAAACTCGCGGCCCTGTCTCTGAGCGCGGAACGGCCTGTCGCTCAGCGTCTCGGCTATCTGCTCGATCGCGTCGGCTATCGGGATCGAACGGAGCCCTTGTCCCAGGCTCTCGAAGCGCGTGGCTCCGTGACCTGGACGGAACTCGACCGAAAGGAAAACAGCAATACCGATCTTGCACCAGCTCCAGTAGAGCGAAACGACCGCTGGCGCGTCATCGTCCGTCGTGCGCCGGAAATTGACGAATGATCCCGTCCCAGAACATCGTGGCATGGGGTAATACCGTCCCCTGGGCGGACGAACGGCAGGTCGAACAGGACCTGATCATCAGCCGCGCCATCGTCGAGATCTTCTCTGATCCCACGCTGCGCGAGGCATTGCGCTTTCGCGGGGGCACGGCCCTCAACAAGCTCCACTTTATTCCGCCACTCAGGTACTCGGAGGACATCGACCTTGTCCGCACCTCCGAAGGACCGATCGGCCCCATCCTTGATCGCCTTCGCACGGTTCTCGAACCGTGGCTTGGACGAGCACAGTTCGTCCAGAGCCCCGTTGCCCCCAAACTCCGTTTTCGCGTCGACGCAGAAAACGGCGGCGGCACCATTCGACTCAAGGTCGAGATTAATACCCGTGAGATCACTGCCTTTGACCCTTCCGTCAACATGCCCTTCCAAGTCACCAATCCCTGGTTCACCGGAGGTGTCGACGTTCACACATTCTCCCGGGAAGAAATACTTGCGACCAAGCTTCGGGCGCTGCTTCAACGCGACAAGGGTCGCGATCTGTACGATCTCGCCCATGCGCTTGAAAAGTTCGACGGGCTCGACACCACGCGCGTAGCGACCCTCTTTGCGCAGTATCTGGAGCTCAGCGGCATGCCGATCTCCCGTGCGCAGGCACAGGAGCGCATGTTTGCGAAACTCGGAAACCCGCGCTTCATCCTAGACATGAGACCCCTGCTCCCCGCACCTGCGGCCGAGGCACTTACCGATGAATCGACAATGCAGCAATTCGTAAGCGTCTTCTCAGGCCTCATCGATCGCCTGCCGGGCGATCCATGGGCACGCACCGACGAAATGAAAGAGCGGTTTCAGTTTCCCGTTTCACCTCACGGCCCGCCCTGACTGACTCATCGACTGGCGAATAACTGTGCGGTGCCCGGCAGTTAGCTGATCAATAGTCTGATCATTCGTTCCGCCCGCCTTATATTTTTAGACGGCATTCTTGAATCGCTCGAATCGCTGAGCAAGCCTATCTCGGTCAGGTCTATCGACCACACGACGCGGCAGATGGATTTCGCCTCCTTTTAAGCCCTTCAGCGCCTCAAGCATGGGCCCATCATTCTGGCGGAGCAGGCGCTCGGAGACATGTAGCCGGAAATCCGGGTCAATTCCGATCAAATGTGCATCGAAGGCGGCATGATGGATTTTCGACAGTGGTATGCCGTTGGGCACGATGGGCTGGCCGAAGCGCTCGTCATTGTCCGCCACGATGTGAGCAGCATCGAGTAAGACCGGCTCCGGCAGTCCAGAGAGCGCGCAGCGCCCGTTGTAGGCGCTAATTACAGCCTCACGAAAGGAGGCCTGATGCAGACGCTGTTTGACGGTGCGTAGGGCGTAGCGACGCTCTAGGCCATTCTCTGGCGGCGTAAGAACGCCCTGTTCAACCAGCCCGAAGGCCACTTTCGCCTTCAAGGTCGCCGCATCCCACCCAGCGATGAAGGCAGGAAGCATCGCCTTATATCGGCCGGGCGCGATCCCCAAGAAATAGATGATCGGAACCTGGTTCTCCATTGCCTCTCGGAGCCACCTGTTGTCCGCGGCGTCTGGGTCCTGGCCCATAAAGGCGTAATCGATTGTCTCATCGCCTTCAAAAATCTGCCGGTGAACGTCTCGCTGGTCGTCGTACCAAACCTTCCCACCTGGCTTAGGGAAGACCGTTTTTATCGATAGCAAGAACCGCATCTGCTGCGGCTTGAAGATGCCCCGTTGAGGGTTCATGAGCGGAAATCGCTCCCCAGCGAATATGAAGCCAGGTTTTAGCTCCGTCGCAGTCAGATGATCGTGGGTTTCATTTAGTCTTCGCACCTGGTCAAAGGCCGCGGCACGCATGAGCGCTTCTGTACGGGTGTCGGTAGCGGCCACCGCCCTCACCCGCGAAAGCAGTTTTCGTTGTGCCACGTTAGCGCCGCAGGATCAGGCCGCTGGCCAACATCCTCCGGAGGCTCTACCCGTTGTCCATCGAGAGCGTAGTAGTGTTTTCCGTTCTCGAACTCCTCACGAATTCGCCGGCTAACGGCAAAGCGCAGGTCGGGAGAAACAGTCACGTAGCCCGCATCAAAGAGGCTATGGATATCGCGACGGAGCAGCAGGCCGTTTTTAGCTTCATGCTCGCCGCCCTCCCCATACGGTTTGATATGGGCGGCTTCCAGAGCTGGCAGTGTCTTTTCGCCGGTAATGGCGCACCGACGACGATAGACATCAGTGACCAGCACGCGAAACGCTCCCTGCCCCAGTCGAGGCTGAACCAGCTGAGGCTCTCCATATCGTTGAGCCTCGGCTTGCCCCGCTTGAACCAACCGCCGATTTAAGCGCTCGTTCACTGCTTCCCAGAGCGCCATGCCTTCTAGCTCGCCGGTGTTAAATGTTTTGAACGAGACAATGTTGGGCGAGCGGCGGCGCGGCCGCGCACATCGGCGATCTTGGCGGCCACCGCCTCGGGCGGCTCGCCCCAGGTCAGGTAGGCGTCTACGTGCTTGGCGGCCAGGGCGTGGGCGGCGGGGGATGAGCCGCCGAAATAGATCGGCGGATAGGGCGTCTGCACCGGCGGCAGCACCAAGCGCGCGCCCTTGGCCTGGACGTATTCGCCCTCGTAATCGACGGTTTCGCCCGCCATCAGGGCCGACCAGACATCGAGGAATTCGTCGGCCTGGGCATAGCGTTCGTCATGCTCCAGGAACACGCCGTCCGCCGCCAGTTCGGCCCCATCGCCGCCCGGCACGATGTTGAGCTGCAGGCGGCCGGCCGTTAGCCGGTCCAGGGTCGCGGTCATGCGCGCGGCCAAGGCCGGCGCCTGGGAGCTGGGCCGGAAGGCCACCAACAACTTCAGCCGTTTGGTGGCGTGGGCAAGGGCGGCGGCGGTCAGCCACGGGTCCTCGCAGGCAGCGCCAACGGGGATCAGGATGCCGTCAAAGCCCAGGGTGTCCGCGGCCACGGCCACTTGGCTCAGATAGGCGGGATCGACCTGACGGCCGTACTTGGACTTGCCCAGATAGCGGCTGTCGCCGGAGCTGGGCAAAAACCAATAGATGTCGGGATTCATGACTGTCCTCGCGGAACCTTGGGCTTGGGGGTGAGCGGATACCAATAGGTGTGGTGGCAGGCCTCGCAGGCCTCATCGAGAGCCGCGCCTGCCTCAAGCAGGGCGACGGGATCCTTGGCGTCGGCGGCGGCCAGGGCCTTGCGCCCCGCAGTCTGGAGCCCGAGCGCCAGACCCTCGAACTTCGGGCGGTCCGCCTCGATCTGGGCCTGGATGACGGCCGGCGCCTGGATGCCAGGCACATCGGCGTCGCCGGTCTTCTGACCCGGCAGGGCGACCTGGCGGCCAGGGGCGCTCAGCAGCACCGGCGCCTCGGTCAGCAGCGTGGCTTCGGCGCGCACCGCCTGCCATTCGGCCTCGGTGCGTGGCTGCAGGTCAACCGATCCCTTGGCGCTGACAGTCGAGCCGACCGAAGCCCACAGGGCATCGGCGGACGGATCGACCATGGTCAGCATCAGGTCGCGGATACTGACCGTGGCCTGGGGCGCGGGAGCGGGCGGTTTGCCGCAACCGGCGAGGAGCCCGGCGAGGGCTAGGCCGAAGGCGATTGAGGCGCGTCGCATCAGATGAACCCGATGGCGCGGCCAGCCACGCCCACGCCTGCCCACAGGGTCAGGGACAGGATGGCGATGAACTTGCCGGCGGCCGCACCGCCCGACTCCCGCGCGGTGGCGCGGCGGAACAGCACGACCTGGATCAACAGGGCGGCGGCCAGCAAGCCCATCTTCCCTCCGAAATCCCAAGACCGCGACAGATCTTGCCGATCTTCTCTCCCTGGCTCAGCCGTACCTCGGCTTCCCGCAGCATCCCGATCGCCTGCTCAGGCGTGTAGTCCTTCCGTGCCATTTCTCGCTCCTTCGAAGCTTAAAATAGCCGAAACTCTAACTCTCAGACCGGTGCCGTTTCAGGGGACCAGACCACTAATGCACACAAGCATAAGCAGCCACGTAATAAGGAATTGAATACTCCACCAGTGGCTGTTTATTGGGATTGGTGGCGCCCCCTTGTCGTGCTCGATCTATTGTCGCGCCTTCGCCTAGATATTGGAACTGATGCGCTGCGCAATCGATACGACGCAGCACAAAGGTTGTTCCGGACTTGGCATCTCGGCGTGTGAGCACGTCAACTGAATCAGGCGCAACGTGCTTCACTTCGAGCGCCATCAGCCGTGTGCTTTTGTGCCAAGGAACAGCAATCAGATCGCCATCTGATACGGTGGAAAGTGCGGCCTCTCCGCGCATCACGATTAGAAAAACTGCAGCACCAAGCGCGGGCCCTATGGCGAGCAAGGCGTATAAGACCCCACTTCTTCTCGCAAAGCTCGCCATCAATAGCTTAGACATTAGGCTTCTTTGTCCAAGAAAATTGCCTGCAAAACCTGCGGCTTTTTGCGAGCAAGCAGCAAGAATAAAACACCACCCGTAACCAAGTAGATAAGAAACAAATAGGGCAGCAGACTTTGTGGCCACGGCGAGACAGGGTACAGGCTGCCCAATATCACAAAGGTCATTATGGATGTGCCGCCACAGCTCAGAATAAGATGCGTAAAGCTCAGGGTGCCGGCATGAAACTGATCAAGGGGCGCCGCGAGACAAATCAAAAAATAAACCGCGAGAAAACCGAACGTTGCTAGCGTGCCAGCAAACCCGAATGCTTCCAGGGCTCCAAGCGGCAACACAGTGATACTGCCAAGCAGGATTACACCGACGGCCAGCCCAACAGCAGCCGATGGCGTATGGTAGTGGTTATGTACTTTCGTCAGCATGACGGGAAAGCAATCGTACCTGGCCATGGAGAACATGAGCCGAGATGCTGCGTTGATTGATGCCAGAAGACAGGCAAGCCCGCTTATCAGCGCACCAAGATAGATGGCGCTTCCAGCCGCAGCTAGGCCGGCTCTTTCTGTCATGGCGATGAAAGGCGCACTGGTATCCCCTAGTGCACGAGTATCGTCGCCGATCCCGAGCACCATGAAATAGGCAATAGCTACAAAAAACATACCCGACATCAACGCACTGAGCGTGACAGCAAGCGGCACGCTACGCTTCGGATTGCGTGTCTCACGAGCAAGGGTGGCCGAACTCTCAAAACCCACGAACGCAAAGACGGCAAAGGTGAGAGAGCTCATGACACCAACGTATCCAAGACCAGTGAAGTCGATCTGTCGCATGTCAACTACAGTGCCACGTTGGCTCACGACTATTGCCGTAATGACAACAAGCATGAGGATCGATGCGACTTCCAAAACCAGACCAAAGCGAGCGGAAAGACGGACATCGCGGTAGGCAGCAACTGCTGCGACAGAGATAAATCCGCAAAGAGCTGCGTATGCGTTTGGCATGAGTGATTTTAGGTTCAGGCTTGCCAAAAGATTTTCAAGAAACAGAACCTCAGACACCGAGATGGCGATTGCAGTTGCAAGGTAGGCACCAATCATCAACCAGCCAGCCAATAGGCCAGCTCTCGGCCCAATCGTTCGCCCGATGTAAATGAAATAAGAGCCCGACAATGTATGTCGGCGGGAAAGAATTGAAATATTAAGCGCAACGAACAAGACACCGACGGTGGCGATCAGGAAACTTAGCCACGAACCGACACCAGCCATGGCAGCGACGACTGCGATGTTTAGGGCAGGCGTTAAAGTTGGAGCTATATTTGCCACTGATTGGCCTATGCATTCTACCAATCCCAGTGCATCCGCCCGCAGTTTTGCAGGCGCATTATGGAGTGATGTCATCGCGGAACTTCGCTCGCGCATTTAACCTTCGTCGAAGAAAGGATCGGGCATCGAAGGCTTACGAAGCTTGGCGACAGCGCCGGCACCAGTCACTGGAAGGCCTTTGGGATCTAGCAGACCGATCTGAACGAGCACATTGGCTTGATCCCACATGATGTGTTCATACGAGACCTTGTCACCCTCGATACCCACGATCACCACGAATACTGTTTCAACTCGCTTGCCTGTCGGCTTAACGCCAGGAAGCATCCAGTCGATCACCGTGGTGTGGGTGAACGAGATAATGAGTTCGTCTACCAGCCTCTCCTCGCTGTAAGTGCGAGAAACGGTCTCGAACTTGACGTCAGGTGGAAAGAACTGACCAATCAACCGCTTGGAATAAAACGTTCTAACGCCGGCTTGTCCCTGGCCACCGACCATCGTGGGGATGTTCACAAGATGCGGATTGGGAGCCATGGTCGCTAAAGTCTTGTCGAGATCACCCGCAATCTCGGCGTCCATGTGCGCACTGAAGATCGCATCAAGCTTCTTAACAAGTGCTGGGTCGGTCACTGCTGTTTTCCCTTTTGCGTTCGCATCCGTGACTACGTTGCTGGCGATTGCGGCAGCTAGGCCGGCGAGCGTTCGTCTCGTGATGTTAGCCATTTGACCCGTTCGCTGTGAGGGCTATGCCAGCGAGCCCGATCTCGCAGTCAGTGATGGGGAGCTTAAAGCAATCAATCCGCCTGTCTATGCTGGATGGCACCAGTTTGGCAGAATTACAGCTGCGATTGGCGTGCTGTGCTCACTGCGAGATGCAGCAGAAGGCTCGCATTGAGCAACTCAACAAGCCGCTTTTCAGCCTGCCAACCATGAGAATGCGAGCCCCATCGCCCGCATCCCGAACCTAGGCAAAACCATTCGACCGCTTCAGCAGTCTATGAGCGCGGGCCTGTCTAGACGCTGCAGCTTCGTCGTTGCCGCCTTTCAAGTTTGTTCCAGCATTGCAAGATACAGCGCGAATAGAAAGCCGCCGACGGCTGGCAAAACCACCGCAGAACCGCCTTTGTGCAAGGCTTCCGGGATCATCGCGTGTGCCACCAGCGCCAAGATGGCCCCCCCAGCTATCGCCTGGGCGAAGATGGCGACGCCCGAGTCGGATCCACCGATGAGGAGGTTGCCGACAATCGCCGCGACGATGCCGGCGGCCAGTACGGTGGACCAGAGGCCGAAGACCTTGCGGTCGCTGTAGCCGGCCTTGCGCAGCATGGCCGCGCTGGCCGCCGCCTCGGGAATGCCGCCCAGCCACATGCCCAGAATGAGCGTCAGCGACAATCCCTCCAAGCCGGTGAACTTCGCGCCGATCACCAGACAGCCCGGAATGGTATCGAGAATGTTGCCGAACACGATGGCGAGCCCGGCGCTCGGGCCGGAACTGGCCTCGTGCAGCAGGCTGGTCTCCTCCTTGCGGGTCAGATGCTCGAGGCTGCCGCGGGCCAGGTCGGCCCAGAGCGTCGGATTGATGTCCCGGTTGCTGCTGAGATTGCTGATTGCTCGATCGTGCGAAAGCCGGCGAACGGCAGCGGCAAGTTGGGGGTCGTCTGCCAGAAGTTGTTCGAAATCGGCCTTGCTGATTGACAACAGGCGGCTGTCGGTCTTCGCCCGAACGGTAGCCGTTCGTTCGCCGCCGCTGAGCAGCGCCATCTCGCCCACTACCTGTCCCTCTCCCAGTTCGGCCAGGACCTGGGCGGGCTCGCCTTCGAGGAGGACTTCCACGCTACCGCTACCCACAATGTAGAGGGCATCGCCTGGTTCGCCGGCCCGGAACAGCACGCCTCCTGCCCGCAGATCGCGCTCCGAGACGCGCTCGATCAAAGGCTCGAGTTCTTCCGGAGGCAGATGACGGAGAAGATCGCACCGGGCCAGCAGTTCGATTCGCTTCCGTGCAGCCTGCCGCTTGCGGTCGAGGGCGTACTCCTGGAATCGAGACGGATAGCGAATGGCCGCGCCCTTCTGCTCGAGGAACAGGGTCGCGACATAGTAGGCCACGGCGCCGATGGCAAATCCGCCAGCGATGATCGCCCAGGCTGCGTGGACGCTCGTCCCGTGCTTGTGGAGGTCATTGGCGCCTTCAAAGCCGAGTTCTATGGCGAGCGCCGCGATAAGGGAGCCGGCGGCAAAAGCCAGGGTTCCGGCCAGCACCTTCTTGGGGAACGGGACATAGAGCCCGAGCGCCGCCCCGATCATGACCGACGAGGTCGTCCCCAGTCCGACCATGCCGACCAACATCAGATCCGCGAACAACGTCATATACCGCTTGCCCTACTCGTAGTTCCAAATCATCGCTCGGTCCGTCCGGTCGCCGGCACCGACAGCCCTCCCGGATTGTCAGGGGACACGCCCGCCTTGCCCGGTTGCCCGAGGGATCCGGGCACAACGGTCTGTCCATAGGTCGCCGCCAGGGCGACAAGGGCGCTCCGGTCCGGATCGGACCAATTGATTCCCTTGTCGAACGCTCGAAACATCCCGGAGGCATTGCCTCGTGAGGTGATGGCGAACAAGTCGCCGCCGCCCTTTGCAAACCTGAACCAGTGCGTAGTTCCGCCCGGAACATGCACAAGGTCTCCCGTCGTTGCAGCATACTCCCTTTCGCCGACACCGCATGAGCTGCCCCCGGATTTTTTGGACACCGATTTGTCCAACCGGAGGCATTCATGGTGAAGTCGAGCATGAACCAAATCGAAACCAACGATGTGAATGATGATCCTGAGGTCAGCAGGGTCGAGCGCAGTTCGTCCAGG
>CAIWTJ010000114.1 GCA_903915535.1 Enhydrobacter aerosaccus | reverse complement strand
CCTGGACGAACTGCGCTCGACCCTGCTGACCTCAGGATCATCATTCACATCGTTGGTTTCGATTTGGTTCATGCTTGACTTCACCATGAATGCCTCCGGTTGGACAAATCGGTGTCCAAAAAATCCGGGGGCAGCTCAGCTACGAATGCTTGCTCACCTACACTGACTACCTGATCCTTGAGCCGCCACTGTTCAAAGTATGCAATGCGCTGTTCGTGCTTCCGCGCGATAAGAGTTGGAAGCGTCCATAAGCGCGGGTTGGCCAACGAGTGGTACACGCGAGATAGATGGGGATTGCATCAGCCTGAAATCTGGTCCTCACACGCCGGTACCACTTGCGGCGGCTTGCAGTCCCAACTCCCGGCCGTTCGCACAACGCAACTCTCGCCCAGCCCAAAGGTAATATGCAGGTTCGTCGATCGCTTTTGCGCGCGCTTGCCGAATTCAGCTGAACCGTCGGGCAAGCAAGACGTACTCTGTCGCGCATTTTTCCAGAGTGAATCTCTCGACGATGAACTGCCTTGGCGTGAATTCATCATTTTCGACAGCCCGCCAGAACACCCCGAACGCCGCTGGTATGTCGTCGGCCTCGCGAAACTTCATACCGCAGCGATCGTCCCAGTAAGGCATAGACGACACTGGCTCGAATTGGACCTCTTGCGGGTAGAAGTTCGGATCCTGCCAGAAACCTCCCTGATCCCAAGCGAGCAAAGGAACACCAGCCGCGAGCATCTGCTGAGCAGCGACGCCCTGCGTCTCGTGCCGGCTGAGGTAGATCATCGAGCGCACCCGCTTGCTGAGACTCAGAAAGTCTTCTTCGAGATAGCTCCCATAACGCACCGTCTCGACCCGCAGGCCACGACAACTAAGTTCTCTAGCGAGTGGCTCGATCAGCGAATGCACATAGCGCTCGCGCTGCCAAATGATCTTGTCGTAGATCAAGACATCGATATTCTTCGCTTTGTCCGCCGTCGGCGTCCAACGCTCGGTGTCGATGCCGGTAGGCCAGATCGAAATCAGCCCTGGCCAAGTCTGTTCAAACATGCGGCACACCCATGCGCTCGGCACAAGCACCTGACGAATGTTGCGCTGCCGTGGCAGATCAGAATTGACTTTCGGATGGCTGTAGATCGAAGTGCCAAACAAGATCGGCATCTCGGCCGAGACTTTTTCGACAAGATGAGGCTTGCCGAAGATGCAGGCCAGCCTGACGTCGCCAGATCGAAGCCGCCGGTAGTCATTGACGCGATAGGGCGCGCCGATGCGATCGAGGCCATGGATCAGGTTGAGGAATGCTCGACGCATTCCACGCGGCTGTGCCGCCCCGCGCACAAGGGTCCTGACCAACTTTCGTGGATAGCGATCGAAGGGAAACCAGCGATCGGGATCGGGCTCTTCATAGAAGAGATTCAAGGGCTCGTCGGCGCTCATGCGAGCGCGGCACGGTCATCAAGCCAGCGCCAAAGTATCGGGAAGACGAACTTCACAATGACGACGTACACAATAAAGAACATGATGGCGGCGCCGAGGACCTTTGGCAGAGAACCTTCAACGCCAGTATGGAACGCGGCGTAGACCAGCGCCAACACAATCCCTTCCCGGACCATCCAGGGAAGCGGGCACATCATGAAATAACGCGCGATGCTTCCCGTGAAGACGCCGAGCAGGAGAAGACCACCCAGCATGCCCGGGAAACCCAGGTCCGCGTAATTCTCCGCCATGTAACCGACGCTGATCGACGTGCCGAAGCGCATGATTTCATCGACATTGCCCAGGGCCAAGCGTGCGAAGGTCGCAGTGTCTGATAGATCGGCCTTGCCGGGAAACAGGAAGCGCGGCTTCGTAATGTGCTCGACCGCTTCCTGCCACTGTCGCGGATAGGAATTGACACCGCCCGGGGTCGCCTCGTTCACGCCAATCACTGATCCAAAGATATCGACGTAGGCAACACGTGTCAGCATGGCTTGTGCAGCGAACCCCCAATCAATACTGGCGATGGACGTCACCTTGTCACCGAGATAGCCGTAGCGCTCTGCCGCTGTCGTCCGGATATTTTGCGACTCATCCGAACCGGTCGCGAATTCGCGGTAATCGCTCTTTATCGCCGTCCAGAACAAGGTTAGCCCTATCAAGAGCATGAGCCAAATCACCATCGCCACGCCGATTGACATCGTCCAGCGAATTCGGGCCCCCAAGGCCGCGACACCTAAAATAACGAACACGCTCTTGAAGTCCGCGAACAAGCCGCCGAAACCAAGCAACAGTTCGATAATTACTGCGCAAACAAAATACCTTTTTCCCTTGCCAGTCGACAAGACGTTGGCGAACAAAAGAAAGAGCGCCACGATCTTGACTCGGGCCACCGCCTCGATCTGTTGTTCGAGACTGGGAACGGTGTTCCTTGCGTAGCTGCAGCCGTACGCAATGACGACAGAAATGAGATAACCCAGAAAGAGGTCCTGCGCCCGCCATTTACGATGAGCGCTGAAACCCCAGACCGGTGGATCGCGCAAGTTGCCGAGTGTAAGTCGCAAACCGGCGGCCAGGCCAATCAGGCTCGCTAGCATGTACCAATAGGCGCGCTCGACGTCGGGTCCGTAGATGCCGGTTGTCAGGGTCTCGCCGTTGGACGGACTCAAAATGACCTGAGCGAAGATTTCGACCCATTGCCAGACAAGAAGGTAGGCGACAGCCGCCGGCATGTTGCGAGTACCGACGATTGCCATCAGAACGAAGGGGCCCATCGCCCCTACAGCGAATGGGATAGGATCACGCGATAGCGGTGCGAAGAAAAGCAGGAAGAGTCCGAAAATCAATGCGCCACGGCGAAGCAGAGCGTAGTCCAGCCTTTTGACTGCGTTATCTGCCTCAATGAACATCGGGGTGCTGTCTGTTCGGGTACGCACGTCGCGACCGTCAGCTCTCTTCGTTTGCCCATGCCGGCGGACGCACCAATGCATGCACGACGCTACCAAGGCAGGACTTCTTGCGACTCATCGCGCGCGTGCGTCGCGATTGGCGGCGTTGCGGCCGAGATATCTGAAGATGTAGGGGAATCCCCACCGCGCCATGATCGCCCAAACGCCCAAGGACGTGTACATGGAGCCCAGTATCTTCGGCAGCGAGATTTCGACGCCGTCATGTCCGATGGTGTAGATGATCGCTAGCACGGTTCCCTCGCGAACAATCCAGGGCAACTGTCGCGTCATGAAGTACCGGCTGATACCAGCAGTCATCACCCCGATCCCGAATATGCCGACTAGCATTTCCGGGAAGCCCATGTCCACATAGTTCTCGGCCACATAGCCAACGCTAATCGAGGTTGCTGACCGAAATGCCTCCGAGGCATTGCCTCTCGCCAGACGGATGAAGACTTCGGTATCGGACAAAGCCACCTTGCCGGGAAACAGAAAGCGCGGACTGGCGATATGGTCGATCGCATCCTGCCATTGTCCCAAATACCTGGGCTCCGGCGCCACAGCCTGCACGCCGATCACCGAGCCAAAAATATCGACATAGGCTAGTCGGATCAGAAGTGCGTAAGACGCGTTGTTCCAGTCAATATCACCGGATGCCTTGTTGCCGAGATAACCCACTCGACTTCCGAGATCGACCCTGATTTTCTGGGAATCGTCGGACCCGGTGGCAAACTCGCGAAAGTCGGACTTAACCGCTGTCCACCATAACGCCATGACCACCATTGAACAGGCGAGCGCGACCGTCACGACGGCCATCGTCACGCTCCATCGGATGCGCACAATGAACGCAGTCACCGCCAGGAAGATGAAGGCGCCTTTGAAGTCAGAGAACAGTCCGCCAAAGCCCGAGAGAACTTCAATCACGAACACGGCCATCATGAAGTTTCGTCCTTGCCCCGTCCCCATGACCGTCGCGAACACCATCGACATCGCAAGGATCTTGAAGTGCGCAGCGGCTTCGAACGGCTGAGAGAGTGAGGGAACGAAATTGGAAGCCGTCCCGCAAATCATCGAAAAGGCCACGCCCCCGATATAGAGCATGAGCAGGTCGCGCAGTCGCCAGTGCTTGTGCGCTTCCGCGAATTCGCGCGTTGGCCCCTGCAGATTGCCCAGGACCAGCCGGAAAGCGACAGCAAGCGTCACCGTTGATGCCAGCGTGTACCAATAGGCTTCCTCCACCGCCGGACCGTACATGCCGCGCCCAAGCGCCTCGCCGTCGATAATTCCCTGAAGCACTCGCGTGAATGACTGGTTCCACTGCCAAATAATGAAATAGGCAGCGGCCGCCGGCATGTTGGGCGTTCCGAGCAACCTGACGACGACCCACGGCGTCATGCCTCCCACGGCAAGGGCAATCATGTCCGGCGCAAAAGGCGAGAGGATCACCATAATGACGCCGAACAGCAGAAAGAATTTCTGCAGAAACGAATAATCGAGCCTGGTCTGCCCGACCCTCCGAGGGGCCAAGCCCGGGTCTCTGGCCGAAATATTATTACCCATGGACCTGACGCTTTTCACCCTTTTGGCGAAGCTTCCGCCGCTAGTGCGGCTGCCGCCTCCATAATACCCTTTGCAGCGCCAAGTGGCGAGTAAACTTGCATTCGTGCCGCAAGGTGTTGGCGCAGAACGGTTAAATCGAGGAAAATTGCAGCCTCCACCGCCGCAGCGAGAAGAACCGCCTGACCGACCGGAAAGATCGCTCCTGTGACCCCCTGCTCCACCAGATCCGGGCCGCATCCTACAGCATCCGAGACCACCGCCGGTAAACCGCAGGCCATCGCTTCGTTCACCGCGAGGCCCCATGTTTCCAACCCGTCCGACGGCAGAACCATGACATCCGCGGCAGCATATACGGCCGGCATCTCGCTCTGATTTACGAAACCATGGAATACAGCCGGCACACCTGAGGTGTGCGCAAATTCCCTAAGCTCACCCTCGAGTTCCCCAGAGCCCGCGAATGCCACTTCGACCGGCAGCTTCTCTCGCAGAAGTGCCGCGGCCCTCAGGACGTCCAACGGGCGCTTTCGCTCGAGCAGCTTGCCCACAAAGAGAAGGCGCTTGTTCTTGCGCGGCGCACTATCAGACAATTGCCGTGCCGAGTCGCTGGCAGCACGATATGACGCGTTGTCGATGCAATGCGGCGAGAAAAACAGACGATCAGCCGGCGCTCCATAGTGGAGCAGATATTCTCGGCTTCGTTGCCCGACGTAAAGGAAACCATCGAAGCAACGCAGCAATCGCGAAAAGGCGATCGCCTTCGCAAGCCGCAACAGCAAGTTCCGTGGGCCGATGAGCTGGGAATCGCCGCGCACGAATACTGGCACTCCCGCCCGGCGGCAGGCCTTCGCGGCCTGCATGTAAGATCGAAAGCCCCAGCCGGGCACGACGAAGGCATCGAAACCACCTTCCGCAATCTCGCGCGCGATGCCCGGCGTGTCACAGCCCGAGAACCGATCAGTCGAAGGTTGGCGGGAGATATTCTCGAGGAACTTGCTTCTGTAACCGGACATGAGATCGATGTCCCAGTCGAACGCGACGCCAAATCCTGCCTGCCCCTGCTGCTCGGCGGTCTGACGATGCGCGAAGAAGACGGTAAGGTCGCAAAGCCCTGCCAGCTCGCGAAAGATCGGGGCGTAGTACTGGATGGGGTGGCTGACCAGAAAGCCGATCCGCAGACTCATGGGCGAAGCCCCTTGACGCAGGCGCGATCGAGCGCCTCGGCCAGCGCACGCGTGGACTCGCGCGCGGAGAAAGCCTCGAAGCCTGTCTGGTCGACCGCAGAGGCTTCGTGAAGCTCGCTCATCAGCGCCAGCAGCTCGGCGGCAATGGCGCCTGGCGCGGGCATCACCTGCTCCGTCAGCGTCAGCACGCGTCCCGCGCGCGAGCTCGTGATCATGTCGACTGCTGAACTTTCTGAATGCAGCATCGCGAAAACCGGCCGCTTCGAGAGCATCGCCTGGAATACCTTCGAGGGCGTGTAGTGCGGCTCCGTCGATCCCAGCACGAGCACCGCGCCACTGCGCTCGAGATGGTTGAGCGTGTCGACATAGCCGATGCGATGGGGGTGCTCGGTGATCATGTCCGCGATGCCGGCTCGTTCAGCCCGTGGCATCACGCGATAGCCTTCCGGATCGTCGGGCGAGGTTCCGGTCCCGACAAAATGGACGCGCAGTCGCGACGCCGCCTGCGGTGCGGTCCGCTGAAGGGCCCTCAGGCCGTCGAGAAATGCATCGAGCACGACAATACCCGCGGGCAGCAGCGCGCCCGCATAGATCATGTGGAAGAGACCGTCGTCCGGGCGGAACAGAAAGGGTGGTCGATGCAACGCGCCAACCAACTCGAAATCCTCCGGCGCACTACCCATCGGCATGTAGGCGACTACGGCCTCGCGCGCGATCGCGGGATTGCGTTCCAACATGCCCGCGACATAACCCGGCGCCATTCCGGTGATCAGCGCCGCGCCCTTAACCGCCCACGGCTCCAGGAGAGTGGCGAGCCGGTACGAGCCCCAGGCACGGCTGAACGGCCTGTCGACGCCCGGCCAGCGATTGACCCAGGGATCCTGATAGTCGATGCCGAAAGGCAGGCCATAGCGCATGTGAATGAGCCGCCCGAGCGGCGCCAGGAAGTTTGACGGAATCGTGACGAGTACAAAGTCGATCTCGCGACGCGCGGCCAGGCCCGCCAGCGCCTTGTAGCAACCGCGGAATGCACGCACGCCCACGTCGCCGACCAGCCGTATGGGACGTGTCGAAATCGTCGACGCATGGATGACGCGCAGTCCCGGTGCCACAAGATGCATCAGGTCGGGATCGGGGCGCTCCTCGTAGAACGCAGGGTCGCCTGTGACGACGATCGGCTCCCAACCGAACTCCGGCAGGTAGCGTGACCACAGCCGTGCCCGCTGGGCGCCCACGAGATTGCTGGGTGCGAAATGGCCGCTGACGATGGCGACCCGCCGGGTCATCGCAACGAGAGCGCCGTCTGCGCGCGCGCATACAGGCCAAGATAGCGCGCAACGACCGCGTCGGGCGAATAAGCTTCCTCCGCCCGCCGCCGACAGGAGGCACGGTCGATCATGTCGAGCCGCGCCACTGCCTCGCATCCTTCCTCGATCGACCGGATGAGAAAGCCGTCGACGCCCGGCCGCACGATTTCGGCTAACGATCCTCGCGGACACGAGATGACGGGGGTCCCGCAAGCCAGCGCTTCCGCGAAGACGATGCCGAACGGTTCGTTCCATTGAATCGGCACGACCATGGCCCGCGCAGAGCCCAGCAGCTTGTTCTTCTGCGCGTCATTTACGGCACCGACATATTCCACGCCCCCGTGGCCGATCTCCGGAACGATCTTGTCGCGCCAGTATTCTCCTTCGGGGCCGCTATCGGAATGATTGCCCGCAATGATCAGACGTTGCCCGGTACGGCGCGCAATCTCGATTGCCCAGTGCGCCCCCTTGATATGCTCGACGCGACTGAGGAATACGAGCGGTGCGTCCGGCGCCACCGTCGGACTGAAATGCAGTGCATCCATTTCAGCGAAGTTCGGAATGCCCTCCCAATCGCCACCCGCCTGCCGGCCAAGCCCCGCGATGTACTCGCTGCAGCCGGTAAACCGCAGCACATCTGGCGCTGCCAGTTTCACCGCGAGACCAACCGTTCGCATGGTGGGATCGCGTTGATAGCTCATCACGATCGGCGTCCTGCCCCGCAGCAATGGCGTGAGATAGGCAATCCGCGAAAAACTGTGAATCACGTCGGGCCGGAACGCACGTACGGCACGCCACAAATTCACTGCATTGCGCAGACTGTCGACAGCCGATAGCGAACTCGCCCCTGGCCAAGGATAAAACGCGTCGGCCGGGCACTCCGACCCCGGCTTTGCCACCAGACATACTTGATGGCCGCGTGAACGGAACCGTCTGACGAGCCCATCGACTACCCGCTCTATGCCGCCGTAAAGCTTTGGCGGCACCTCGATCTCGGGGTCGGCGGTGATGACGATGCGCATCAGCGACTTGCTTCCATGTAGAGCGAATAGACCCGATGCTGATCGATATCGATACAGCCGCCGGGGAAGCGTCCTTCTCGCCACTCTACCTGCTCGATTTCGCGAAAGCCGGCATCCTGAAGGACGATCCTCAGATACTCTGCGTCGTAGCCTGCAAAGTGATCGCCTTCCTGGAGGAACGTGTGATTGATCACTTCCATCTTGGCGCGACAGACCTCCTCGGGAACATAGAACCCGCCGATCGCATTCATCTTCTCCCACCCGGGCGCCATGTACGCCTCGATGAATTTCCGGGCATCCGGGACGATGATCCGCAATATGCCCCCGGGCTCCAGGCAACGCAGGCACTCGGCCAAGAAGCGGGGCCGCTCGATCGTCATCTCCAGATGCTCGAAATAATGCTCGACATGAATGCCGCGGCACGACGCGTCACCCAACGGCAGCGCGTTCCGGCAATCGATTGGCAGGGTCACGCCCGGAACATCGAACATGTCGAAATTGACCCAACCGGGCTGCCCTGTCGGGCCGCAGCCGATGTTGGCAAGCACTCCGCGACGACGCCTCAATTCACGACGGCGCCATATCCACGTCGGATCGATACGGGCGCGCAACCGAATCCAGGCCGCACGCAATTCCAGCCATACCGCGCGGAAAACGTGTGGATTGATGCCCCACGCGACCACCAACCAATCCCCCAGGCGCTGTTTGCGCGATCTCATGAGCGATCTCCATCGCGTTTGGCAAACGCCTTGGCCACCAGGTCCAGGAGAATGTCCTTTTCTCGATCCCAGTTGTAGCGCTCACGGCCCAGCCTCGCCGCCACCTCCTTCGCCGTGGCCAACGAGGCCGTCGCAGCCAGACGATCGAGTGCCGCGGCGATGTCGTCGGGATTGGAGAGCGACACCACAGTGGCGGCGGCTCCGAGGTCGGGCGCGAGTGCACGCTGCGCCGGCGTGTCGCTCATCAAGACCGGAACGCCGGCAAGCAGATAGGTGAATATCTTGTTGGTGAGACAGAGCCGCCGGCTCGCCGTGACTTCCGTCTCCAAAGAAAGGCCAACGTCGTAGTCCGAAGCGAGCAACGCCATTTCCTGCGGCGGCGCCAAAGGCAGCAGCTTTACCTTGTCGGCGATCCCGAGTTCGCGGGCCAGCGCCAGCAACGTATCCCCGTGCCCCCACCGGTTGCTGCCCCGGATGTCGAGGGTCACGGCAGTTCGGGAACGGGCCATCGCCCGAATGAAGCCTTGAAGACCGCGATCGAGTCCGATGGTTTGGGAAAACCAGTAAGCCTTCAACTCGCCGGCAATACCCGGCGCCGCCCGTCTCGCCGGCGGTGCCATACTGAGTGGAAACACGTTCAGGATCGTTGCCGGCTCCGCGACACCATATTGCTCGGCATAGGCGTGGCCAATCATCGGCGAGGCCGCCGTCACGTAGATGCAGGACGGCAACGCCGCACCTTCAATCCGTCGCACCATCGCCATACGTAGATTCTCCTCCGGGCTGTCCAGACCTTCTCCCGAATGAAAATCCTCGGCATCGAAGGCGAGCATGCCGCCATGTCTGAGCGCCGCGGCGGCCGCTGCCGGCAGCGACGGTACGTAGTGGGCGATATAAAGATCGGCGACGACCGAACTCACTGCGCGCTTAAGCGCACGCGCAGGACCGCCATAAGCCTCCGCGGCGAGGGCCACCGACGGCGCAAAGTTCATCTCTGTCAGAAGCCGCACAAGCTGCCACGCCATTTTGCTCGTATATCGGCCAAACACCGGGCGTGACACCCGCTTGACCCGCCAACGTACGCTCGCGGCGATTGCGTCATCGGCGGAACGCAGAGCGGCGGTATAGTCGCACGCGACTGCCGTCACATCGTAGCCGGCCGCCTGCAGGGCGTCGGCTTCCTTCAAGAGCCGTGGGTTGGAAGACAGGCTGCCCGATCCGACGATGCAGACTTTGCGCGGCATCGACCAGTCACCTGGTCGCGTCGACTGGGATCGGCTTGAACTCGATGGGCGCCTTCAAGGACATCGCAATGCTGCCAGTGCCATTGGACTGACGGAAATTGAACGAGCCCTTGCCAGGGCTACAGCGATCAACACGGAAACGCACGGCGCTCTCCACTCGATGGTCGGTATGTACGTTCGTGTAGCAAGTATCGAGATCGATCGAATACTGCCCCGCCGCCAAAAAAAAGGAGTCCAGTGTAATCACGCATTCAAAACGACCGGTTGCCGCCGGCAGGTTGATTTGACTGAACGTCCCCGTGGAATAAAACGCAAACGGCAAACCAAGTTCGTCCCGGATCGTAAGTTCAACGCACATGCCGGGCAGACCCGTCGTGGACACGACGACCCGCAGCCGCAATGGCGAGCCTGACTCGAATCTATCCGTCGGATTTCCCTGCTCATCGAGCAAATCGGCCGAAACCAAGGTTGAATCCGATCCTTGACCCCAGTTCAACCGTCTCGCGATCACACCAGTGTTCGCCGTGTAATGCGCGAGCGCTGCCTGGACCGGCCCATCAAACGCAAGCTGTCCGGAGCGAAGTACGATGGCGCGGCGCGTAAGCGCGCTCACGGCCGCAAGGTTGTGACTGACGAACAGGACCGTACGGCCGCTGCTCGCGACCTCAGACATCCGATTGAGGCAACGCTGTTGAAATTCCGCGTCGCCGACTGCCAGTACTTCGTCGATGACGAGAATTTCCGCTTCAAGGTGCGCCGCCACAGCGAACGCAAGACGCGCATACATGCCAACCGAGTAACGCTTGACCGGCGTGTCGATGAATTTCTCGACGCCGGCGAACGCCACAATCTCATCGAAACGATGGCGCACTTCCGCGCGCGTCATTCCCAATATGGCGCCATTCAGAAAGACGTTTTCCCGGCCGGTAAGCTCTGGATGAAAGCCCGTGCCGACCTCGAGAAGGCTGGTGACCCGTCCATCGATCTCGATTCGCCCAGCCGTCGGTTCCGTGATGCGCGACAGGATCTTGAGCAAGGTCGATTTACCGGCCCCGTTATGGCCAATGATGCTGACAAGCTCTCCACGCTTGATCTCGAAATTGATGTCGCGCAGCGCCCAAAATTCTTCGAATACATCGCCGATATCGCCGGGATTTCCCTTCAGCGCCGACTTTCCCTTGCTGAAGAAGCGCCGTACGGCATTCACCATCGCATCGGCAAAAAGGCCGTTGTTCTGGGCCCGGTGGCCGATGACAAACCTCTTGCCGAGTCCCTCGGCGCGGATGACGGTGTCAGACATCAAATGAGGTCCGCAAAGCCGCGCTCGATGCGGCGGAAGCAGGCGATGCCGATCCACAGCAGCGCAGCGATTACGGCAATACTGACAGCAAAGCCCGGCAGGTAGATCGGACTATCGCCACCGACAATGCACCAGCGGAAGCCGTCGATGATGCCGACCATAGGGTTGAGACTGTAGAGCAGGCGCCATTCCGGCGGCACGATCGAACTGGAGAATCCGACCGGCGAAGCGTACAGACCGAACTGCAGCAGGAATGGGACGACGAAACGGAAATCGCGATACTTCACGACGATTGCCGATGCCCAGAGTGCGGGTCCGATGCTCGCCAGCAATGCCAGAGCGACGAATACCGGCAACAGGACTATCTGCCAGCCCGGCAGGAACCGGTACCAGATCATCAAACCGACCAAAATCGTCAGGCTTACGGCGAAGTCGATCAAGCCCACGATGATCGTCGACAACGGAATGATCATGCGCGGGAAGTAGACCTTGCTGATCAAATTCGAGTTGGTCATTACGCTGGCCGATGCGTCACCGAACACCGACGAGAACAGCGTCCACGGCAACAGGCCGCCATAGACCATCACGGCGTACGGCGTGACGTCGCCGCTCGACAATCGCGCGATATGACCGAAGACCACCGTGAATACGACCATCGTCATGAAGGAGCGAATGAATGCCCAGGCAAAGCCGACCACTGTCTGCTTGTACCGCACGGCGACATCGCGCCATGCCAGAATGAAAAAGAGTTCCCGATAACGCCAGAGGTCGCGCCAGTATTGACGATCGGCGCGGCCCGCTTCGAGGATGAGGCGGCTGGACGGCATATGTTCTGATGAGCTCATGGCTCACCTCTAATACGACGCGGGGACGCCCTGAGGCGAGCAAGGAGTAATCTCGCAGTAGCGGCAAAATGTGGCCGACGGTAGGGATCGACGGCGGCCTGCTCGGCTTTCCCCTGCCGCAGCAACCGCACGACGGCCTCGATCAGGGCTGTTTTGTCTTCCGGATCGACCAGAACGCCGATGCGTTCGTCGGGAATGGCGTCCCCACTGCCTCCACCTGCTCCCCCGACAACTTTCAGCCCGCAGGCCGCAGCCTCGAGGTAGACGATACCGAAGCCCTCCTGGCTGCTCGGCATCACATAGAGATCGGCGAGACGGTAGAGGTCGGGCAGGTCGTCCTCTGGCACGAACCCCAGGAAGCGTACGCAGTCGGCGCTGCCTGTGAGTTCGACGGCCCGTCGCTCCAGGCGTTCGCGATCGTCGCCCGTCCCCGCGACGACATGGACGATCGTCGGAAACCGGGCGCGCAACGCCGGCAAGGCTGCGAATACGAGCTCATGCCCCTTATAGCGCTCGCTGGCCGAGAGCCGACCGACCGTCAGCAGCAGGGGACCTGGGCCGAGTTGAAGTCGCGCCGCCAGTGCCGTCGAGGGAGGGCCTGGCACGAAAATGTCCCGGACCGTGTCCGGAAGCACTCGCACCCTGTCGGGCGCAAGATCGGCCCACGACATGAGAATGTGTCGCGTGCCCCGGCTGACCGTCGTCACCATGTCGGCCGTTTCGATTGCGCGCCGCACGATGTTGCGCCGGCCCACCCAGGTCTCGGCACCATGCGCCTGCACCCACAGGCGCGCATGCGCCACACGGGCGACGATCCAGGCCAATGGCGCCATGTAGACGTGACCGCAGAAGACGATGTCGACAGGCCGGTGGCGCCAAGCGGCACGGAGAGAAGCAATCAGGAATGCCAGCCTGCCGAACACCGGAGGCAACTGCCGAATGCCGGCAGGCAGCGACACGCCGTTCGAGTCGCCCAGCCGGGGAACAATCAACGTGTCGACGTCGCCATCGGCCAACGCCTCGAAGAGGTCCTGATTGTACCGGGCAATGCCGCCGGGTGCGCCATAACAGTCGCCGACGAGGGCAAGGATGCGTGTCTTCATTCCGTCTCAGGCCAGCGTCGGGCCGGTCCACCCGGCCGTCCACACGCGCCGCAACCACGCCCGCGAGGCCGTCGAGAACGATCCATCGTCGACGACACCCGCAGCTTCGCTCAGCCAGCGCCCCACCGGCGTGACGAAGCCCGTCTTGCGCCTGCCACGACTGGCGGCGGGCAGCGGAGGCCGGGGCACATCCGCGACGGCCGCCTTCGCATTGAGCGTCGCAAGTGTCTTTCCCGGCGGCAGCGCCGCCAGAAAGAACGGATCGACGTATGGAACACGGATTTCGATCGAGTGCGCGAGCCCCGCCCAATCGGCGTCCCGCAGGAGCTGGTTGCGCATGTAAAGCGACGTCTCCAGCGCCGCAACGCGATCGAAATCGCCCAGCGTGCGCCCGTCCTTCAGAACGTCGGCGATACGACTGAGGGGCGCCAGGCGACGCAACCCCTCTTCCAGAACGGCCGGCTCCAGCAGGTCGCGCAGTTCCCACGGCATGTAGACGCTGCGCCGCAACAGATAGGCTCCAGCCCAGCCGCCGCCATACTCCAGGACACCCGCCGCTTTCGGGTGCAGACCGAGACCTGCGCCGATCCCATTCGACAGCAGACGCCGAGCGAGCGCACCGACGCCCGGCAAAAAATCGAAGGGTCGGAGGAGATGGACGCTGCGCGGCACATCGACGAAAGACTCGTATCCACCGAAGCATTCGTCGGCGCCCAGGCCGCTCAAGGCGACCTTGATGCCAGCTTCGCGCGCGGCCTTGGCCACGAACCAGGTGTTGATGCCGTCGGTCGACGGCAAGTCCATGGCGTCGAGAATGGCTGGGAGATCACGCTCGAATTCCGTGCGATCGACAGTGCGCACTACGTGACGGGCGCCGTAGCGCGCGGCGATCTCGGCGGCGAGCGGCGCCTCGTCGAGCGGCTTGCCGCGAAACTCCTCGAATGCCAGCGTCACCGCCAGCGTGTCACGGGCGCCGAGTTCCGCCATCGTGCCGAGCAGCGCTCCCGAGTCGAGCCCGGCGGAAAGAAAGACCGCTACCGGCACGTCGGCAACAAGATGATGGCGGACCGAATCATGCACTGCCGCGCTCAACTGCTCACGCGCATCGGCGGGACTTCGCGGTGCCTCTACCGTGCGTTGCGCAAGCGCCGAGGCGACGTCGTAGTACGGCCGCGGCGCGTGCGGTCCTGAGGCATCGACCGTGAGGACACAGCCCGCCGGCACGGCGCGAATGTCCTGCCACACCGTAAATGGCTCCGGCACGCAACCAAAGAGATGAAAGCCCACGATACCTGCGGGATCAGGATCTCGCGACACCGCGCCACCCGCCAGCAAGGCCTTTGCGGTCGATGCGAAACGAACCGTCCAGCCGTCGTCGGCATAGTAGAGCGGGCGAATGCCGAGAGGGTCGCGCGCCAGCACGAGGCGGCGCTGCCGTGCGTCCCATAGTCCGAAGGCAAACATGCCCCGCAAGGCTTCGACCATGGCGGGCCCGCGATCGCGGTAGAGCTGAAGCAGCACTTCGGTGTCGGAATGCGAGCGGAAGCGATAGCCCTTCGCCACCAACTCGGCGCGCAATTCGGGATAATTGTAGATCTCGCCATTGAAGGTGATCGTGAGCGAGCCGTCCTCGCTGTGCATCGGCTGTGCCCCGAGATCGGAGAGCTCGATGATGGCCAGGCGACGGTGCGTGAAGCCCACCCGCTCGTCGGTAGAGTACCAGTCGCCGCTTCCATCGGGACCACGCGGCGCCATCCGGGCGTTCATGCGGGCGAGTTCTGCCCGATCGACCTTCGGGGCGACGTCCAGGTAGGCGTAAATGCCGGCGATGCCACACATGATCGTCAGGTCCGCTGAACGTTGATCAGCGGGCGCCGATGCCGCCGACGACGACGGCGAAGGTCCGCAGAACGATCACGAGATCCAGCCAAAGCGAGCAGTGCTTGAGATAGTAGAGATCGTATTCGAGCTTCGCCCGCATTGCATCGGTCTCGTGAGCATAACCCTGATTGATCTGGGCCCATCCCGTCACGCCCGGACGCACGATGCCACGCAGCGCAAAATGCGGAATGTCGCGCACATATTGCTGATCAAGCGCAGACGCCTCGGGGCGCGGACCGACCCAGCTCATGTCGCCGCGCAGCACATTGAAGAGTTGAGGCACCTCGTCAAGCCGGGTGCGCCGCAGAAAATGACCGATGCGAGTCACTCGCGGATCGGACGCCTCGGTGAAGTTCGGTCCGTTCGTTCCGTGATACATGGTGCGAAACTTGATCATCCGAAAGACCCGCCCGCGGCGACCGACTCGCGGCTGCACGAAAAAAATCGGGCCTGGACTGCTCACGCGCACCAGCAAAGCGATGACCGCAAGAGCCAAGAGTAAAAACGGCATCACGGTAATGGTGAGAGCCAACTCGATGGCGCGGCGGATGACCAAGTACTGGCGCGATGGCAGCAGTGCGCCGAACTCATTTGGCGTCAGTCCGCCAAGCGGCGTACGCCCCGTCATCGTCTCCATCACGTAGCGACGATCGAGCACCGGGACACCTGCGATGGCAGCGCTTGCAAGAGCCGATACCTGCTGCTCGCCGAGGTCCGCGGCCAGATCGGTGACGATGGCATCGACGCGCCCTCCTTCATGTTCGACTTGCTCGAAATCGAGCCAGCGACATGTACGAAGCGTCGGCATCGCCCCTTTCAGGGCCGCCGGAATGAGGGCGTAATTTCGAATCAGGTAGCGCGCCCTGAGCTGGGCGACAAATGTCATCCAGAGAACGGCAAGCACGCCGCTGCCAAAGAGCTGGACGCGCGAATAGTCGGAGCGCAACAGCAGCAGGATGACGGCAATCGTCGAATAGGCAATCGCCGCGACCGGAGCAACGTATCCCAGGTTGCCCTGCAGAGTTACGCGCGGAAACGCGTCGAGACGGCGACCGCAGTACCAGACGATTGCATAGGCCACGACGGTCGACAGGATGGTCTGCTCCGTCGCGCCGATACCGGTCGCAAACGGCTCGCCCGTCGCATAGATCGGAACCGGCAACACGACGCAAAAAAGGAAGCCACCGACCGCATCTAGCCATGTTTCGATGAAGCGCTGGGGGGCCGAGCGGATCGCCGGAGCGTCCCTCGATTGCTGTTGTTCAGCGGAAGGCTCGGCCTCTGCCGGAATCGCTTTCCGCAAGATTAACATCCTTCCCGAAGGCCAATCATGCCGGGCAACACGTCAGAGCCGAGATTGTTGCACGGTCCCGCCAGTCTACGCCGTATGTCGACCATCTAACATACACATCGCAAATTTACACCGGCGATGAATATAGTTGAATTAGGCGTCCCTGGCAAAGGATCGTTGGGATTTTTCAACCGAACCGAACGCCTGCGCCCAACCCGCTCCCAGCAGCGCGCTGACGACAAAGCCAATTGCGGGCATCTGCAGGCTGAAGTCGACCAACGAGTGAACAATCGCGACAGCCACGACCGCGAACATCAGCGCCGGAAGTTGACGCTGGCGGCGCCGCAATGCGCCCATCAGGCAAATACCCCAGGGAATCAAACAGACCAGCAGCGCCGGAATCCCCCCGACGACGCCCATCTCGACGAGGAATTCGATCGGCGTGGAATGCGCCTTGTCATTGGGCAGAGGAATCGAGGGCGGCTGGTGGATCGTGTAGATATCGCCGTAGCTGCCAAGTCCCCATCCCAACCAAGGGGAGGCGAGAAAGGCCTCGATGGACGCGCGCCAGATGACGACACGGTCCAGATTTCGGGCATCCAGCAACAACGAAAGTTTGTGCAGAAACGCACTTCCGGCAACGACCAGCATCAGGACCGCCAACAATCCGCCGCCGACCACCGCCCACCTTCGCCTTGCGCGCGAGTGCCCACGCAGCAGCAGGATGCCGAGAACGATCGCACCAATAATTGTTGCGGCAGCTCCGGCACGCGACGCCGACAGCATGAGGCCGCCGAGGAAATAAAGCGACACCGCCACCAGCATCACCCGACGGCCCGAGAACCACTCGGCAATGGGATTGGCCTCTTCGCCGTATTCCCGTTCTTCCCTGTCGTGACGCGGCTGCCCCGCGTCGAACAGCAGCCCGAGCGCCGCGACGAAGGCCATGCCGCAGAAGCATCCAAAATTGTTGCTGCCCACGAACGTGCCCGAGGCCAGACAGCGATCCGTGGCAAAATTGTATTGCCCCATCTTCTTCAGATAGCTCCCGACGTAGCAGGAGTGGGTCATCACCGACATGTAGAGGGCATATGTCACGACAATGACGGCGCTCAGGACAAAAACCATGACCAGCACCCGCGCCCACCGCGGATCATGAAAGAGCACGCGCGCCATCATGAAAATGGCTGCACAGCCAAAGCACTTCAGCAGCGCATCCCGGGATGCATCGACGGCCAATGCCGGAACGGTAACGAGGGATTGCCCCAGCAACTCGCCTGCCTTTGCATAGAGCGCCGCGCTCGGCGTAAGCGGCGCCAACGGCGACATCTGTACGAGCGCCACCACCAGGAAAAACAGGAAACAACCGATCAGCACGAGCAGCCACGTGCTTTCCTCGGGCAAGATCTTGAATCCCTCGCGTCCGCCGATACCCGCCGCGCAGAGCAAGGCGAGAACACCGATCACGACGATCAGCGGCGACCAGGCCCAATCTCGATTTGCGCCCATGGGAATGGGCGCGACGACGACCAGCAGGAAGAAAATCCCGAAGACGCCCAGCCCCGCGAGTTCCCGGATCAGTGCGCCAAGGCGCAACGGCTCCACGGGCGGCGAAACGTCCTCCGTGCTGTGCCGCCGCCTTCTGCGCCGACGCGGCCGGTCCTCGTTTACTTCGTCAGAATCCATATCGTAAGCTGCTCCTGGGCGCCGGGCTCGTCACGCAGCAGATTGCGGATGATGAGTTCATCGACGGGATTTAGGACGGTCTGCGCAAAGAACCGCTGATCTCGCGAACGGCGCCACATTCCAGAGACGGCTGACCGTATCTCGACCTTTTGCTCATCGGTGAAGTAAGCCCAATTGTCGACGATGAGTCGAAGCCGGCTGAAGAAAGCGGCCTCAAGCCAAGGGCCTGTCCTGATCGACATCATAAGCGGCCCGACGATTGCGCGAGATGGGCCATCGAGGCTTTGGATCGTTATGCCGAGGCGCAGCCATTCCATCGTGCGTGCGGGAGCCATGGCCAATCCGAGTTCGAGGTCGGTTTTCGAACGTTGTAGCCAAGCCGTGCGATTTTCCGGGGTGACGTTGAAATTTCCCGTCAGCGCACCGCCGGTCTCGAGTTCGGACCGCTGGAGATAGCGCCCGGCGACAGGCTGGAGGGAGACGGCGCGGTTCAGCGCTTCGAGGCCGGCAAGAAGCGCTGGCGCTGTGAACGGTTCCACCCTGCGCAACCTCATGACGACGGCATCGGACTTCTGTGCCTGAAAAGCCGACAAAGCGACTGGCAAGCCCTGATAGACCAGAACGACACCGCTGATGGCGAGCAAGCCACGCAGAAGCCAACTCATCAGAACCGACAGGACGTTTTCTCCCTTTCGAGCCGCGACCGGCTCGCTACGCACTCCACCGCTACCGCCGACCAATGTCAAAGGTGTCGCGAGGCGCCTGCACTGCAATTTGAAGGAAGATTAGGTCACCGCGAGAGCCGGCGCTCGCCCCTTCGAGTCGGTCGCCACTCCTTCATCCGCATTGAAGACCGGCGCCAGCGTCCGCACCTGGACATCTACGAATGCGTTGATACCCACGCCAGCGGCGCCGCGGAACGAACCCTTGATGGGCATCGCCTGCTTGGGATCGCGACTCACGGCAACACGGATCAGACGCTCGGCGCCAACCGTGCCATTCGTCGGATCGAACTCGACCCAGCCCGCTCCGGGCAAATAAACCTCAAGCCAGGCATGGGGGAAGGCCGGAGTCGCCGGTGCGCCGGGTGCGACGTCGAGTAGCGGGTCATAGAGGTACCCCGTCACGAAGTGCGCCGCGAGACCCAGCGCGCGCGCACCCTCCATCATGAGCAACGCGTAGTCGCGGCATGTGCCGGTGCCGGTCTCGAGGGTCGTTGCCGGCGGCTGCGTGCCGATCTCGAAGCGCAGGGCATAGGTCAGGCTCTGCTGGATGCCCGTGCACATTCGAACCAGCGTAGCAAAAGTTTCACTTGGGCCCTCGGCTTCCAGAAACTGCTTCGCCCAGGTGCTGACGATCGCGTTGGGATCCGGATAGCCGCGCTCCACGGATCGCGTCAGGTCCGGCGCCTCTTCTGCAAGGTAACTGAAGGGCAGGTTGCGCGCATACTTCTCGATCGGCGGTATGTCGCGTTGCACGCCATAATGTTCGACCTTGACGGTGCTGGTGAATTGCAGCGCATTGACCGGCTGGTCCGCAAAGGCCGCGATCGCAATCGAATTGCCAAACGGATCGTGGATATAGCGCACGTCGGCCGCAGGCTCGATGATCAAGCCGGTGCTCAGGAGCCGGAGGTCGTGACTGTCACGCGGGCGGAACATCAGACGGTATTCGCCCAGGGTCACCGGCCCCGCATATTCGTAGCGGGTGTGATGGACGATCTCTAGGGTGCGCATGACGTCCTTAATGCCCGATGGGCGCCAAGGTTGCAGGGCAGGAGCTAGGCAACAACCCTGAGCCAGGCGGAGCTGGGGAAATGCCCTTCCGGAGCGGCCCGCAGGCCGTCATTTTGGCCGTTCGGCCTGTATTTTGGAATGAGCGCGCGCAATGCATCGGGGCTTGCGTAGTGGATCATGCTGAGGCTCGCCTCGACCTTGAACCGGTCGTTGCCGGTCAGGAACGCATAGAGCAGCGGGCTTTCCTGCGGAAAGAGCATGTCGCCATCGAGCGTGTCGCGCGCGTAATCGTAGGGAAAATAGATGTCGTGGAAGTGCACCCATACGCCGGGCTTCAGCCGCGGCAGCACTTCGTGGATCAGGTAATTCACCTCGCTGCCCGGCTTGACGGCGTGCGTTGAGTCGATGAACAGCAAGTCGCCGTCATCGAGATCCGCAATGACATCGTAGTCGACCGTCTGCGCGAACTGGGCAACCAGCCGGATCGAGCCCTTTCTCGCCGCATCCTGAAGGTACGCACTCGGATAGGGTTCGAAGCAGACGATGTCGGGCTTGTAGCCGGCCCTCTCCGCCGCACTGAGGCAGATTGCGGTGCTGACGCCACAGCCAATCTGCGTGATGCGCCGCGGCTTGTTCGTGGCCACGAAGCCGAACAGCACCTCTGCCTCGATCTCGCCGTAACCGCCATCGGCGCCACCGCCCACGAACGCCTCGCGATGCACCGACCTGCTGCGCAGGATATCAGCGTGCGGCGTCAGCCAGGTTCCGAGCAACGCCAGCTGCGCGTCGATGTCCCGCTGCAGGATGCCGTGCATACTGCGCTGCTTGCGCCAGTCGTTGCGCCGCTCGAGATCGGCGAGGTTGGGCACGGCAGAATAGAAGTGCTCGGGCAACAGGTTGATGCCGGCACGCTGCAGAAGGCGGAACGAGCGATGCCAGCCGCGCTTCGCCAACGTCTTCAGCGATCTTGTACTCACGTCGCGTCCTTCCAGCCGTGCAGCGCCAGGCCCTCGCGCCCCTTGGGCGTCAAACCGTAGATGCCGCGCTCGACCCTTTCGAACCAGCCATAATGATCGGCACTCAGGATCGACGCTGCCTTGGGCGCATCCGCCTTCTCCTTCAGCATCGCGACCTTCATCGGTCCATTGGTCGCAAGAAGACTGGCGCATCGCAAGGCCTGCTGGCGATAGGCCGTCATCAGCGGGACTTTGGTGGACGAGCCGCCAAGATTCGGATCGCCAACCCGGCGCGCATGTTCGCCCAGCAGGCGGCCGATGCGGCGCTTGCTCTTGGGTGGCTTGTAGGGACCCGGATCGAGCAAAACGTCGACCCGCTCACCCGCCACGACCAACAGGCCGAATCCTAGCCGCCGGCACAGCTTCTTCACGTCGCGCATCTTCTTGGGCCAGGTCCCCACGGCGAGGTAGATCGTGTCGGAAATCGCCAGGCGATTGACGCCCTGCAGAACCAGACCGATTCCGAAGGTCTGCTTCAGCTCGACGATCACCGGCGGCTCCTTGCCCCGCACGGCCACCACGTCGCAGCCCAGGACCTCGCCCTTGACGCTGTAGCCTTGCGCTTCGAGCAGCGCCTTCACCGGCCCATAGAGATCGCTTTCCAACGCCATAGGCGACTAGCGTATCATGTCGGGAAGAGTCGAAGCTCAGGGGATAATCGCGATGACCGAATTGCTGGATCAGGGAGCGGCCGCCATCTCGGCAGCGGTGCGGACGGGCAAGGTGACGGCACGAGACGTGGCCGAAACGGCGATTGCCCGGGTCACGGCGCGCAATGAGGATCTCACCGCCATTGTCGACTTCAATCCAGCCGAGGCGCGGGCCGCGGCCGACGCCGTGGATGCAAGGCGCAAGCAGGGCTTCGACGGGCCAATCCTGGGCGTGCCCTACACGGTGAAGGACACGACCTGGGTGCAGGGCCGCCGCGTGACCACCGGCTCGCTGCTCTACAAGGACTTCCTGCCGCCGCGCGACGCCGTGGCCGTCGAGCGCCTCAAGGCCGCGGGCGGCGTCTTTCTCGGCATGACCAACACGCCCGAGATGGCGGCCAAGGGCCACACCGAGAACAAGGTCTACGGCTACTCGCGAAATCCCGCGAACACTGCGATGACTCCCGGCGGCTCTTCCGGCGGCGCGGCCGCCGCGCTCGCGGCAGGCTTCACGCCGATCGCACTGGGCACCGATGGTGGCGGCTCGGGCCGTCGTCCGGCCGGACTGTGCGGCGTTGTCGGCCTGAAGACCTCGGCCGGCGCCATCCCCAACCCGTTCGGGTTCGGCGGCGCCTATGGGCCTCTTTATGGCGTCACGGCACCGATGGGCCGCACCGTCGCCGATGCCAAGGTGGCGTTCGAAGTCATGGCCGGCCCCGATCCCCGCGATCCGCATTCCGTGGCGACACTCGACATTCCGCCACCTTCCAATCCGCGCATTGCCGTCAGCCCACGCCTTGGCCTCAACGCGGCGGTCGACGCCGATGTCATGTCGGCCTTTACTGCGGCCGTTGGCAGGTTGCGCGCCGCCGGCTGGCGCATCGAGGAAGCCGACATCCCCTGGCCGGAGGGAACCAACGAAGGCGCGTTCGGCGCGGTGAATGCCGCGGCCTCCGCCTTGCTCTATGGCGAGCGCGAAGCCGTAGACAAAGAACTGTTCGGCGACAACGTCACCGCCCTGATCACGCGCGGCCGCACGATGCCCGGTACCGACGTGGTCGCGGCCTTTCGCTTTGCCGATGCCTGTGCCCGCGCCGTCGCAAAATTCTTCGTCGAATACGATTATCTGCTCACTCCAACCTCGGCCTGTGTGGCCTGGCCGGTCGAGCAGGTCTATCCGAAGGTCATTGAGAACAGAGAGGTCGGCCCCCGCGGCCACGCGGTCTTCACGCCGCTGTTCAATCTCGCGCTCGCACCGGGCATCTCGATACCCTGCGGGACGGGCCGTGACGGCCTGCCCGTCGGCCTTCAGATCGTGGCGGCACGCCTGCATGACCGTCCCTTGCTCGCGATGGCTCAACGCGCGGAGCTGGCACTTTCCCATTAAAATAACGGGAAAACGGGAACCGGGGTGGGTAGCGGGGTAGCGCTAATTGCGCTAACTCCCCGCCCCGCTCAATCTGCTGCACCGTGCAGCGTCCCAACATTGGGTCGCGACGCCGCAATTCAAGAAGAGAATCGCGCCGCGGTTTCGCACATTGCGAAGGGACCGCATCATGCCCAAGCTGGCATGTGCCCTCGCCTCAAAAACTTTCCGCCGCCGCCGCCCGCCGGATCGCACTCGCCGCACAGGGGTTCGCTGCCGAAAGACCGCAACAGGCGGCCAACGTCGGTCATGTGAAGCGCGCGATCGATCGGCTGGGCCTGCTCCAGATTGATTCGGTCAACGTACTGACGCGAGCGCACTATCTTCCGCTATTTTCGCGGCTCGGCAATTACGACAGTCAGCATCTCGACTCGATCGCCTGGGGCCGCAAGAGCCGGCGCGGGCTGTTCGAGTTCTGGGCGCACGAGGCCTCGCTCCTTCCGCTGTCGAGCCAGCCGCTATGGCGCTGGCGGATGGATCGCGCCGCGAGCAACGACGGCGATGGCAAGGGCAAGCTCCACCTCTTCCGGCGCGAGAAGAAGAAGTACATCGACGAGATCCGGCGGGAGGTCACGGACCGCGGCGCGCTGGCGGCATCGGAACTCGCCAACGCCGGCCCCGGCCGCGGCGCCTGGTGGGGCTGGAGCGATGGCAAGCTTGCCCTCGAATGGCTGTTCTTCGCCGGCGAACTCACGACAGCAACGCGTCGCGGCACCTTCGAACGCGTCTACGACCTGACGGAGCGCGTCCTGCCCGCCTCGATCCAGGCGATGCCGACGCCCGGCATCGATGAGGCGCAACGCGAGCTGATGCGCATGTCGGCACGGGCACTGGGTGTCGCCACCGAGACCGACCTGCGCGACTACTTTCGCCTCGGCGTCGCCGACACCAAGGCGCGCCTGGCCGAACTCCTCGAAGCCGGCGATCTCCTGCAAGTCGAGGTCGAGGGCTGGCAGAAGCCGGGCTATCTCGACCCCGCCGCGCGTCAGCCGCGCAAGATGGAAGCGCGCGCCCTGCTCGCCCCCTTCGATCCGCTGATCTGGGAGCGCGACCGCACACTGCGCATCTTCGATTTCTTCTATCGGCTCGAGATCTACACACCGGTCGAAAAGCGCGTGCACGGCTACTACGTCCTGCCCTTCCTCCTCGGCGACGCGCTCGTCGCACGCGTCGACCTCAAGGCCGACCGCGCGAACGGCACGCTCCTGGTGCAAGCCGCACATCTCGAGGACGGCGCGGACGCGAGGAAGGTCGCCGGCCCGTTGCGCGAAGAACTGCGCCTCATGGCCGACTGGCTCGGCCTCGAAAACCTGTCCTTGCCGCGTGCCGGTACACTCGGCCGCGCGATGCGCGGAAAGTGACAGGAATTTTGTCCGACACCGATCTCCTGTGCTACGCAGAAGTCCACAATGACAAAGGGCTGACATGAACGATCTGGTTTTGAAGGGCGGTCGCGTCGTCGACCCGTCGCAGGGCATCGACAAGGTCACGGACATCGCCTTCGCCGGCGGAAAAGTCGCGGCAATCGGCGACAATCTCTCCGGCACCGACACGCGCAACGTTGCGGGCAAGATCGTCTCGCCGGGCCTGATCGACCTGCACACCCACGTCTACTGGGGCGGCACCTCGCTCGGAGTCGAAGCCGAACTGCTGGCGCGCACCGGCGGCGTCACGACCTCGATCGACGCCGGAAGCGCAGGCCCCGGCAACTTCCATGGCTTCCGCAAGCACGTGATCGAGCCCTCACCAGTCCGCATCCTGCCATTCCTGAACGTGGCCTTTCCCGGAATCTTCGCCTTCTCCAAGACGGTGATGGTGGGCGAATGCCAGGACATGCGCCTGATCAATGCGCGCGACGCCGTGCGTGTGGGCCGCGAGCACAAGGACCTGATCCTCGGCATCAAGGTACGTGTCGGCCAGTCGGCAAGCGGCGATTCAGGCGACATGCCGCTGCACATCGCGCTCGACGTGGCCGAGGAACTGGGGCTGCCGCTGATGGCGCACCTCGACGCGCCGCCGCCGGCGCGTCACGAGGTCGTGCCTTTCCTGCGCAAGGGCGACATTCTCACCCACTGCTTCCGGCCGTTCCCCAATGCCCCGGTCGCTCCCAACGGCAAGGTTCGCGACGAAATCCTGGCGGCCCGCGCGCGCGGCGTGATCTTCGATATCGGCCACGGCGGCGGCTCGTTCGGCTTCGGCACGACGAAGAAGATGCTCGCGGCGGGCTTCCTGCCAGACGCAATCTCGTCGGATGTGCATGTAATCTCGATCGAGGGCCCGGCGTTCGATCTGCTGACGACGATGTCGAAGTTTCTCTGCCTCGGCGTCGACCTGCCGACGGTGATCAAGCTCTCGACCAGCGGTCCCGCCGCCGCGATCGGCCGGCCGGACCTCGGCACGCTCAGGGTCGGAAGCGTCGGCGAGGCAACGGTGATCGACATGGCGAGCGGCAAGTACGACTACGCAGACTCGATCGGCGAGACGATGATCGGCGACAAGCGACTCTTGTCGGCCGGCGTGGTGCTGGGCGGACGCTGGTGGCACCCGGCCTGACGGCGGGGCCTACACGCGTTCGTTCGCCTTGACCGCGCGCACGCCGAACAATGCGCGATAGAAAGGCCGCAGCCACTCCTTGCCGTTCATCTTGAGCCAACCGGGAATCGAGATCGTGGCGAAGGTGTAGATCCGCGCAAGCCAGCGCGGCATTCCCGTCTGCAGGTGCAATCTCAGGCGTTCGGCTTCGGCGAGATAGCGCCAGTGGTGCGTGTAGGCGTCGACGAAATGCGGGATCACGGGATGCACGGTTCGGACCGGCACGCCCTCGCGATGCTTCTTGGCGCCAGGGGGCGGATTGGTCATCGAGCAGCGGCCGGCGAAGACGTCGAGCTCGTCGAACACCTGGTAGCTGTTGTAGGGCACCATGATCGTGCCGTCGTCGAGCACGGCGGCAAGATCGTGCTCGGCCATGGCGATCGCCATCAGCACCTCGTCGTTGGGCCGGCCGCGCAGGCGGGCCAGCCCCCATTCGTCATAGAGTCCTTCCAGTTCGCGCGCGCGGGCGTACACCTTGGCCGCCGTGGCGCCGCGTTCGACGTAGTAGAGGCCGCCATTGAAGCCATACATCGCGGGTTTGCCGATGCGCTTCAGGATGGCGCCGACATCGCCCCACCAGATGCCCTCGGTCATATAAGCGCCGAACACCGACACCGCACGGCCAGCGAAGCGATCGAAGATTGGGGCGAGCGGCCCCATCACCATGCAGTCGGCGTCGATGAACATCGTCTGGTCGGCCGGCGCCAGCTTGTCGAGGTGCAGCTTGGGTGAAAAGCCCGTTCCCAGGGCGCCTGCGGGCATACGCCTTACCTCGACATGGCCTTGCAGCTCGCGCGGCAAGTCGAACTCGACGTCGGTAAAAAGGCAGAACGGTATCCCGGAATCGCGATTCCAGAAGACGAACGACCGCGCCAGGACGAGCGCCATGTCGACGTAGATCATCTTGGTCGTGGCGAGGGTAATTACTGCGCGGCTGGGGCTGGACAATTGGCCGTTCCGTTGATGTTGTGTGGGCAACAGTAGACGAGGGACATCTATCCGTCATGTCACCGTCCAAGCCTCCTGAGTCCAGCTCGCCATCGTGCTTCGCCCACGAAGCCGACGACACCTACATGGGCTATGCCAGCCGCGCCGAAATCCTGTCCTTCCTGGAAGAAATCCGGACAATCGCGCCGGCAACGGCTCAGTCTGTCCTCAGGATCCGGGAGATGCTGCCCCGGATCCGGGACGACGCCCTTCATCGTGAACTCGCGGAGCTGGCAAAGACCCTCGAATCCGGGGAAATCGCTCCGGAATAAGGACTTACCGGCGCGGGCTGATTTTTCGCTTTTTCCCCGCAACCATTGCCGCGGCGCATCGTTTATTTGGCACGGCCGGGTTCTTTTGGTGTCGCCCCTGCCCCCCGCTCCGCGACGCCATACTCCCACTCGGCCCTACGCCCGCTCCTGAGGAAACTCGGGGGCGGGCTTCACTTTTTCAGGGCGCTGCGCGCAAGCAGGCGACGGCAAAACGCCGCCCCTCGTCCGTCCAGACCTCGGTCACCCGGAAGCCGCCCGAGCGCGCCAATCCTTCAATGCCGGAGAGGTCGTACTTGTAGGAATACTCCGTATGTACCCGCTCGCCCGTCGCGAATGCGAACGAGCGGCCGCTCACCCGCACTGTCTGATCTGCAAGACTGCGGAAATAGATCTCTATCCGGCCTGCTTCGGAATTATAGAACGCCTCGTGAGCGAAGGCCGAGAGATCGAACGTCGCGTCGAGCTCGCGGTTCATCCGCCGCAGGAGATTGAGCGTGAACGCCGCCGTGACTCCCGCCGAGTCGTTGTAGGCGTCGTGCAGTTCCCGCTCGTCCTTGCGCAGATCGACACCCAGGATCAGAGCGCCGCCTTCGCCGAGCAGTCGACGGGCCCCGCGCAGAAACGCCGTCGCGTCGGCAGGCTCTAGATTGCCGATCGTCGATCCCGGGAAAAACCCAAGGCGGCGAACATTTTCCGTGGCGCGCGGCAGAGATCGCAGCGACATGTAGTCGCCGCAGACGGGCTCGACGCGCAGACCGGGGTAGTCGCGCCGCAACTGTGCCGCCGAGAGGTCGAGATGCTGGCGCGAAATATCGATCGGAGTGTAGACCGAGAGCTCGTTCATGGCATCGAGCAGCAAACGCGACTTCACGCTCGAACCGCTGCCGAACTCGACCAGCGCCGCTCCCGGCCCCGCGAGGCGGGCGATCTCCCCCGCGCGTTCGGCCAGGATCCGAGTTTCCGTGCGCGTGAGATAATATTCTGGCAGTTCGCAGATCTCGTCGAACAGCGCCGAGCCGCGCGCGTCGTAAAGGAACCGCGCGGGAATGGCGCGTGGCCGGCGCGTCAATCCGTCGATCACTGCGTTGCGGAATTCTTCGCGGTCGGCCGTCTCGGGTGCGTCGAGTGTCAGGAGCATGCCGTTCATCGGAGATCCTCTGCCAGGCGTATGCCGCCGAACATCCAACGCGCGTCGAGCGGAAAAAAGTTGCGGTAAGTCGGGCGGATATGGTCACGCGGGGTGGCGATGCAACCGCCGCGCAGGACCATTTGGTTTGCCATGAACTTGCCGTTGTATTCGCCGATCGCGCCGGCCGCCTCGCGATAACCCGGATAGGCAACGTACGGGCTGGCGGTCCATTCCCAGACCGCGCCTTTACCCTCGAGATCTGCCGCGGCGTTTTCCCACTCGGCCTCGCGCGGCAGCCTCTTGCCCGCCCACTTCGCATAGGCCGCCGCCTCGTAGCCGCTGACATGACACACCGGATCGTCGGGCCTCATCGGCGCCAGGCCGTGCAGGGTGAACACGTGCCATTGCCCGTCCTTCTGTTCCCAATAGAGAGGGGCATCCCAGCCGCGGCTGTTCACGCAATCCCATCCGGCCGAGAGCCAGAACTCCGGGCGGCAGTAGCCGCCATCCTCCATGAAACGAAGGTACTCGCCGTTGCTTACGGGCCGCGACGCGATCGAGAACGGCTCGAGCCAGACCTTGTGACGCGGACCTTCGTTGTCGAACGCGAAATCCTCGCCTTCATGACCGATCTCGATCAGGCCGCCGGCCCGTCGGCGCCAGTCGAGGTTAGACGCCGGTACGGGGCGCGGCGCGGGGCTGCGATCGTACGCCGGCCGCAATGGATTTGCCGACAGCATATGCTTGGCATCCATCAGGAGCAGTTCCTGATGCTGCTGCTCATGGTGCAGGCCGAGTTCGACGAGCGGCGCGCAATCGGGCGCGTCGGACTCCAGGAACTCGGCCATCGCCTGCGAGACATGCCGGCGATACGCCCCGATTTCTTCGACTCCGGGCCGCGTGATCAGCCCCCGTTGCGGGCGCGGATGCCGCGGCCCGACTGCCTCGTAATAGGAATTGAAGAGATACTCGTACGCCGGGTCGAAGACCCGATAGGACGGCATGTGGGGGCGCAGGACAAAAGTCTCGAAGAACCACGTCGTGTGGGCGAGATGCCATTTGGTCGGGCTGGCATCCGGCATGGATTGCACTGTCTGATCTTCGGCCGACAGCGGCGCGGCCAATTGCTCGGAGGCGGCGCACACCGTCAGAAACCGATCGACTCGCTGGGATGTATTCACCGGCGCCGGACGCGTTCTCAAGTTCGACACATCACCTCCGCACCGGGTAGTAACGCGTGGCAAGGATAGCCAGTTGCCGCATCTCCGTCGCCACTGCTCTTATGCTAGCCTCGTCCCACTTCACGAAGGGAAACAAGTGCCGATTTGCGAAATCGATCCTTGGCGCACTCAATACTTCGAGAACGTGCCGTGTCCCGGCGACGTGCTCATACCCACGGAAGATAGTGATGCCTGGGCGTGGAATCCATCCTACCGCTGGGTCTACGACAAGCTCGCAGTGGCGCTGAGTCAGGGCCTGGATGCTGCACCGCACGGTGTCCCGCCGTCGAAGTATCCGGTCTTTTCCAAGCCGATCTACAACCTGAAGGGTATGGGTGTCGGTAGCCGGCAGCTGGATACGGAAGCGGACTATGCCGATGCTTACCAGCCAGGTCATTTTTGGTCGCCGCTGCTTGGCGGCGATCATGTCAGCAGCGACGTCGCTGTCGTCGCAGGCGAGCCGCAATGGTGGCGTCACGCGCGCGGCATCGCCAGCGGCAACGGCACCTTCGACTACTGGGAGATAACCGACGCCGCGGCGCCCGCGGTCGAGGATTGGTGCGGACAATGGTGCCGCAGGAACCTGGCGGGCTACACCGGCCTGATCAACCTGGAGACGATCGGCGGGCGGATCATCGAAGTTCATCTGCGGTTCGCAGATCAGTGGCCCGATCTCTACGGCGGGCGCCCCTGGGTCGAAGCGCTCGTGCACCTCTACGAAAAGAAGCAATGGGAGTTCGACGACTCGCGGCGTCGCACGGGCTACAGCGTCGTCCTCTTCATGCCCCACGGTCCCCGCTACAAGCATCCGCCCATTGCAATGCAGGCCGATATCGCCGGCATGCCGGGAATCTCGAGCCTGCAAATCACTTTCCATGAGGACCGGTCACCCGATCACCACGCCATGCCACCGGGTGGCTTTCGCGTCGCCATCGTCAATTGCTGGGACCGCGCGGCTGGAAATGCCGCGCGCGATCGGCTGAGGTCGTACTTCTCGGCCTGACGTCAGGCCGGGTTGCGATAGTTGATCTCGCGCTGCACGCAGCGATCGAAGCGATCGGTGCCGCGTACCAGACCATAGGAAGCACAGGCGTCCTGAGAGTCGGCCACGATGCGCTCGCGGGCGTAGTTCGCTGCCATGCGGCCCCTGGCCCGCGCGGCGCGCTCGCGCTCGATGCAGACACGATAGCCCTCGGTGCCGGGCTGATAGCCGTAATATGCGCAGGAGTCGTCGACCGGCTGAGGGACGACGACGGTCCGGGTTTCCGTTGTCGAGCATGCTGCAGCCAGCACACCGGCGACCAACGCGACGCAAAAGCCACGATAGTTCATGAAAGCCTCCCTCTCAGAGATTGCGGCGACGCGTGAAGCCGAACAGCAGGCTCACGAGGAACAGCACCAACGCGACCACGAAGAGGATCTGCGCCATACCGGCGGCAGTGGAGGCTATGCCGCCGAAGCCGAATACGGCCGCGACCAGCGCAATGACGAGAAAGACCAGGGCCCAGTGCAGCATGGGAAACTCCACGATTAATGTGCAAATGCCGTTCGTCGCACCATAACGCGACCTTCGCGCAGCGGTTCCGCAAGTCCTCCCTGACGGCGTCTTTCCTCCCGGACTGAGTCATTCGCCGAATAAGACTCGCTGCGCGGCAACCCCTGCAAAAACCGGGCGTTCACTCGACTGAGCCCCTCAACGTGCAAATGGAATGGTCATGGAACAAGAACGCACGCCTGTTGAGGCGCGGGGAGGCGTCATAAGCGGTCGCATCTTCCTCGTCTTGGTATCGTCCTTCGGAGGCGCCGTGATAGCGGTCGTCCTTTGCTGGGCACTTTTCATTCCACACGGCTGAGCAGCCCAGGGCAGCTTCAGCATGTCACCTCCCCCCGCTCACCGGTTGACCGACGTCGAAGGCGCAGTCCTGGATGAGATCACCAGCCTCGCCCGCATCGACGGTCCGGAAGTGCCTATCAAGGATCTCGAACTCCGCCTCGAGGACCGTGGCTTCACAGATTCACAGACCCGACGGGCGTTGATGTCGCTGCTTCGCCGTGGACAGGTGTCGCTCGCGGGTGCAAAACGGGTCGCGTGCACATCCAACGTCGCCAAACCCTAGGGCAATGACAAAGTCCATCGCAGGCTATCTCGCGGCACTCGTTGCCTTGTCCATCGTCGACGCCCTGTGGCTGGGATTCATCAGCAGGGACTTCTACAAGGCGCGCCTGGGCCAGCTGCTGCTCGACCAGCCGGTGTGGTCTGTCGCCATTCTCTTCTATCTGATCCACGCGGCCGGCATCTCGGTGTTCCCGGTGCCGATGGCCTTGAACGCCGGATCCTGGACCAGCGCGGTTCTGTACGGCGCCCTGTTCGGCTTCTTCGCCTACTCGGTCTACGACATCACCAACCTCGCCACCCTGCGCGGCTGGCCGATGGCGGTCAGTCTCGTCGATCTGGCCTGGGGGACCGTCGCGACGGCGATCGCCTCCACCGCGTCGTACCTGGCCGTGAAGGCAATGGCCTAGGGCGTGGACTCATAAGTTCTGAGCCAGATTCTGGTAGCGCCGAGCAGCACGGCAGCGTGGAAGTTCCTGGCGAGCTTGTCGAAGCGTGTTGCGATGCGGCGGAACTGTTTGATGCGGCAGAAGAAGCGTTCGATG
>CAIWTJ010000113.1 GCA_903915535.1 Enhydrobacter aerosaccus | reverse complement strand
CGCGCTACCGACATCCCCGACAGCTCACCCGAGGAATAAACGAGGACGCAGGAAGGCCCCCCGCGGGGGGCCTTCCTGCCATCAGCCGTGATGTACTTTTACTCCGGCCAGCCGATGCAATTTTACTCCGGCGTTGACAGTGTAGAGATTGCACATGGCTAGAGGCGTCGACCGGGGTCAATCAGCGCGTCTGATCGCGCAGACCGGCATCGCGCCTGACTCCATCTGGGCGGAGCGACGCCCGCGTGGGGCGACAGACCTCCTCCGGGCGCTTCTCCCTTCGTTTTGTCTTTCCCATATCGATCTCGAATTCAGTCTTTCATGGGTTCCAGCCCACGCTTGCTGTCTTCAACGACCCAAGGTTGGGATCTTGCGATCCTAGAAAGGCAAGACACTCGCGAAACAACTGAAAGTGTATTCGCTTGCCCGCTCATGATCGACGAGCATTCCGATTTTCCCTGGTAAGTTGGAGGAAGAACAACCGACGCGTTACAGCGAGTTCCAATTCCGGGTATCTCCACACATACCTGCAGGCCGTAGATGATTTCGCCGTCCTTTTGGTGGACGTCGAGCCATTTGGAGGCTGTGCCACTACCGTAGATCACCATGTCATGACAATGATACTCTGCTTCGCGATCCTTAGCGTTCGCTGAACACGCCATTTTCTCCCTGTTCCAATTTGCAGCGACTTCCTTGGCAGTCGCGACTGGTGAAAGGCCACGAGCGAGCGAGCTATCTAGTTGGTCGTTTGCTGTTTTCTCCAACTGAGAAGCGTCGGGTTCCGTTTGCAGCTGCCCCTGTGACGAGGGCTGTGGCACGGCTATCTGGGGTGTCGACAGCCGCGGAGCGACCAAAGGTGTCATTTGGTTCGGAGACTGAGCTATGGCTTGCTTCTCTCGCTCGATCGGCAATGCGACTACAGCCCCCGCGTGATTTCCTGCCGCGGCCTTTTCCAACAAAGCAATTCTCATTGCGGCAGGGTTGGGCACCGTCCATTTATCGCGGTCGATCATTTCATAAAGGCTGACGGCACAGTCGACGTCGCCAAGAGCGTAGCCAGTCTGAAAATACTCGATCGCCTTTGGATAGTCGTTAGACTCTGAAATCGACAGCCAGCCCAGGTTGTCGAATGCGGCGGGATAACTCGCCAGGGCAAGCTCCTGAAAGATCGCGAAGGCGGCTTTCTTGTCGCGCATTTGCAGTCCGCGCGCGAGCTGATACCGAAAGCGCATCTCCTTGGGGTATGTGCTGACTGCCGCCGTGCAGGTCGTCAACGCTGCATTGAGATTGTCACGCAGCTCTTTGAACTGGACGCCCGGCAAGCCCGGATAGCGCCGCGCATCGGTGGGATTCGCCGCAAGCCTATCGCAGTCATTCACAGGCACGGCGCTTTGTTGTGAAGTCGCGTATGGCATTCCGGTCGTTTGTCGCTCTGGCTGAGGCGTCTTGAGCCGCTGTTCCTGTGTCGCAATCTCTCGCTTGGAATCCTTAGTCTTCAGGATGTCGTCGACCAGTGCATCGACCGACGGAACAGGCGACGCTTGGTTGACGTTCGGTCCCTCATCTTTCGGCGCGCCAATTACATGGCCGAGCAGGCTGAGCGCAGCAAGCGTGGCCACCGGTGAGGTCGAGAAACCAATCAACGTTAGTACGCACGAAACCACCGCCATCGCGCCACCTGTGGCGCTGAGCCGAATGATGCCGCTCAACAAACTGATAGCCGAGAAAAGCACAGCGAATGGTAGAAATAGCCACCCTAAAGTGAAGATCCCTAGAATGGCAAAGAAGCTGCCGAGAATTCCAGTCAGCACCCCGGCGTTGGATGTTGTCTTGTAGACGACAACTGTCTTCAGATTTTGGTCTCTATTGCCGCCCGCTACCGCGCGCGGTGCGCCGCACGATGGGCAAGCGGGAGCAAGTGTCGAAATCTCTTTCCCGCACTCCGCACATTTTATGAGAGGCATGGCTCCCCCAAACGCACCCCAAGAGCAAGATGGCGCACCAGATTAACTCCCCTACGGCCAAACAGCATTCAAGAGCTGCGCGAGACGAGCGCCAGCCTTTTCAATTTGCGTTTGCGCCAAATCGCTGACGAATTTGTTGTAGCTCTCGACGGTAGCGGTGGCCGGCCAGTTCTTGCCACTTTGAGGATCGAATTTGAGCCTCGCAAATGCCTTTTCGCTCTCGGCGACTGTGTCGCTGGCCCACAGCGCCGCTAGCTCCTCGAGTCGGCCGGGAGTTTTGGCGATCGCGCCGCCCTTGGCTACGACAGCAGCGCGTACTGCGGACGGCCATGTGCCTGGCACCTGATCCCAAATTGAGTGGAGGTTCTTGCCGTCGAGCGTCAGTGAATTGCCGCCCGCCGTCTCCGAGGCCTTCTTTTGCTCTTCACTCATGCCGGGCTGGTCGGGGTGCACTTCCTCGCCAGCCGGCGACAGGTAGATCGCACCCACATGCAGAGGCTGGTGCAAGTCGCCGACGAGATGGGCCAGCAGAAATAGCGCCTCCTTCTTGTCTTTGATCGAGAATGGCGCCGGGGCCGGCTTGTCCTGTAGCACTAGCAACGCAGCGTTAATCGCATGGACTACGTCGTGCTCGTTCGTCCCATAGAAATCGCCGTAGCGCGTGTTCACCGGATCGACGTCAGCGAAGTGATAATCCTCGTGGCATCCCTTGCCGGGGCGGCCGACGCAGTTCGACCAATTTCTTTTGACGTAATCGTCCATGCGCTGGACTTCCGGAAGGTCGTTAACCGTGCTGTTCTCGGCGCCCGGCATGAACGCATCGCAGGGCTTCTGGTACATCGGGTTGATGGAGTACTTGAAAGAGGCGCTCACAGACTTCACGCAATCAAGCCACGGCGCGGCCGTGCCGAGTGAATAACCAAGGATCTCCGTGACCTGCTTTTGGGCATTCGCATTCAGCGACGCGTCGGCGATCTGACCCACTATTTGGTGGCCAGTCGGCCCCCAAGCCCGTCCCGGCTGTGACCAACCCAAGCAGGATGCCACAACGGCCAGTACGCAGGCGATTTGTATTGGCGGCCTCATTACTTCCGGCACTCTATCTGCACGCTCGCTGCCTCAGCTTGCTCGGCCACCAGAGTATTCGGCAGCGAAGTCGACGCGGTCGCCACTTCGTAGGGGATTCGACTCGTCTCGAGGAAATGCCCAAGTGTAGCGGCACGTATTGCGAAGTTTACATTCTGAGGAATGTCACCCGTGGCCCTCACAATCCTCAGCGCGTCGAGCTTCCCTACAACAACTCCGATAAGCCGGCCCGCCTCATCAAGGACCGGCCCCCCACTATTCCCAGGCTGCACGGCCGCAGAAATCTGTAGGTAACGCGAGTCGTCGTTGATACCTGCCAATGCCGTGACGTTTCCCAAAGTCGTGTTGCCCTCCGCAGAGAGCGCGTTCGACAGCGGATAGCCAAAGACCAAGAGAGACTCCGCAGCCTTGAGCGGAACGCCGACGCGAAGCCGAAGATGGTTCTCACTTCTCTTGTCTGTTTGCAATGCCGCTAGGTCATCCGCGCGGTTTGCTGCAATGAGGCGTGCAACACCGATCTCAGCGTTATGCTTTCGTATTCGTATCTCGACGCATCCATCCACTACATGATGGTTTGTGACTAGGGCGTCGGCGCCGACGAAAAAGCCCGTGCCCGAGGAAGCGGGCTTGGCCTGCCTTGGCGATGGCAGGCTCGGAGTGACAGCGGCGCCCGGTCCGCGTTCTGCCAACGCTGCCTGAAGTCGCGCCTGCAAGCCCTTGGACAACTGGCCGTCTGATCGTCCGCCCATCTTCTGCTCGAACGCCGCAACTGCAGCCATGGTTCGCGGCCCAGAGAACCCATCAGCATTCCCGGCGTCATAACCCAGAACGCCCAAGAGTGTCTGAATTGATACAATCAGTGGATCCGGCGTGCGAATAACCGGCGCAGCTGGCACTTCTGGAGTCGCCACAGCGAGCGGGGGAAGAGGCTTCTTTGCTAGAACAGCGGCGCAATATTGCGGCGTGTATCCTCTGCGCTTAGCTTCAGCCACATCATCTATAAAACCGCGGCGCTCATCCCAACTGGGCGATGAGTCCCACGAATGGCCCGGTGCGAGCGCCGCATTGCAGATTGAGGTGGCCGGTTGAGCCTCAAAGCTATACCCGTCCCGCCAAGAGCGAGTTTGCGCGTTGGCCGACGCCCCAATTTGCGCCGCAAGCAAGACAAGGACAAACCCTGCTCTCGAAAGCACCTCTCCAAACTCCCCCAAGTTCTTGACCGCGCGCGGGCGGTCATTCATCGTCCCACGACCATTGCGATGCGGCAACCATCGCGACGCAACCGCTCAGGGGAGCAATGCGGATATTTGGGGTTCTGCTTGTCTTTCTGTCTTCTCCGGTCAGCGCTGCGGACTACACACCGTGGCCAGGCAGAGACGCGCGATCGGCCAACATTCTAGAAGTGGCCTCGCCTCCGAAGAGCGGCGACAGCTGCTGTAAGCACTGTGGCAAAGGGCAGCCGTGCGGCAACACATGCATCAGCGCGAAGGCGACGTGCAAGAGCCCGCCGGGGTGCGCATGCTAAAGGGATTTGCAGCATGTTCCGAAGCAGCGTCAAAGGCAGCATTGATTGTGATGGCGACACTTATCGTTCATGGAAATGCATTGGCCGAAGGTCAACTGCATTGCCCAGCGACCGGGACGCAGCTCTCGTTTTCAGATGGCGGAGCAATCGAGTCTCTCGGAGAGGTTAGCGACTCCATTTGCCGCTTCAAGAACCGCCAGACGAGCGCGACCTACGAGCGGATACTTGGGGCCTTTGTTCCTACCGCAGCAATCATAAAAACCAACATGCAAAAAATTCGCTCGCTGATCCCGCTTAAAGTGGGCAAGCGAGTGACGTTTGAAACTTCGGGTGCAAGCAATTTAGGTGGCGATGGGGCCTGGCAATACACACTACTCATCGAAAAGGCAGAAACTATTGTGACGCCTGCAGGCACGCTGGCTACGTTTGTGCTCCTTTACCAAGAGCAAACCTTCGGAAGCGGCGGCAAGTGGGAGAGGCGGTATTGGTATTCTCCTGAAGTGGGCCACGTCGTGAAATTCGAGTTTAAGACAATTCACGGCAGCCCCCCTAAGCCATATCCATCCAACTGGACGTTGACTGAGGTGCGAGCTCCAGGAGAGACGCCTCAGACAGCATCGCGGACAGAGCTGCCAAGCGGCGTCCGTGCAGAGTCGCCGGGATCGAATAGCATCGACATTCCACTACGGAAGCAAGGCGGCGTACTTGTCGTTCCAGTAACCATAAATGGAACGCTGACCCTGAACTTTGTACTTGATAGCGGCGCTTCCGACGTAAGCATTCCCGCCGATGTGGTAATGACGCTTATGCGCACGGGCACAATTACGCCCTCGGATTTCCTTGGTTCTCAAACCTATCGGCTTGCTGATGGATCAACTGTGCCTTCTCAAACGTTCAGAATTCGATCGTTAAAAATTGGTGACAGCCAGTTGGAAAACGTCACCGGGAGCGTGGCATCAGTGAAGGGTAGTTTGCTTCTGGGACAAAGCTTTCTCAGCCGATTCAAAAATTGGTCAATCGACAACCAACGGCAGGTTTTGGTGCTTAATCGTTAGCGTTTGAAACTTCTCCACCATGCCTAACATGACTATGGAGTTCCGGGGTATCCGCCATTGCATTTCGGCGCGGCTCAAAGAAGGATCAAAAATGCGGAATGATGTCCTATGGCTTTCCGTCACTTTGTTGGCGCTGGGTGGAGCCTGCACATCTAGCTATCAACAACGCGAAACTACGGGCGTCCAAGCGTCAGCCTTTCAGCTCGATTCGGGCAAGAGCGTCCTGGTCACTGTTCCTGCTGATGGCAGTTATGGCGACAGGACTTACGCGGGGACGGGTAGGACGGTGGCGCAAAAGACAGCAGCGGCATTTTCTCGTTACTCGCGGCGCGTGGAGGTCGCAGCCCCGGAGATATCCAAGCGCGACGATCTGCTGGCGGAGGCTCGCAAGATTGGAGCAGGCTACCTTGTCATTCCCACTGTCACACACTGGGAAGTGAGAGCGACAGAATGGTCCGGCATCCCCAGTCGGGTGTCTATCAGCATCGCAATCCTCGACGTCGCTACCGGACGAGAACTCCGTTCAACCCTGCTTGAGAGCAGAAGCGCCGTCATGACATTCGTGCGCCCCAATCCTGATGCATTGGCAGAACACATGATCAACGAAAATGTCTCCGCCCTTTACGTCGCCAAACCACAATCTTAGCTTACGATAGTCCACGCTCTGACTACTCGGGCAATCAAAGTTGGCTAGCGACCCCAGGTGCCGTCAGCAGTTGCTGCATCTTCTGACCAAATGATGCAACAGGCGCCGTGTCCATGTTGCTAATCCCGCTACCAAGATCGTCTGATCCCTGGACCTGACTCTCACCCACGACTCGCCCGTTCGGATCAATGACGAAAACCCGCAGGCTGAAGTCCAATTTAGTGCGTAGATATTTATCGCTCTTCCATTCCGACACCAGGACTAGAAGTCCCTTGCCGGTGGCAGTAGCAACCTTGGTCATGCCGACTGAGTCGCTTGTCGACGGCGGGAGCGTCACGATATTTACACTAGCACCCTTGGAGCGTAGCGAATTTGCCAGAGCATTCGCCATGTCGTTTGCTAGGGGCTGACCAGACTTAGTGTTGACGTCGAACGGATTGCCGTATCCGCCGCGCGACAGGCCGGTGAAGCTCTCCGCTTTTTCCCTACTGACCACGTAAGGCCGATGATCGAGAACGGCCACATTGATAGTTTGGCTGGTCGTGCTGACGTCCACGCGCGCAGAATCGAACTCCTGCTTCCGGCCAACCGCACAAGCGGAGACCAGACTAGCCATCATCAGCATGAGGACAAACGTGCGCAAAGGTCTCTCCCTAGATTGCTGCGGTTTTCCAAACTAGTGAATGCCAGAAACTCTTCTATCGAGACAGACTTATGTCGAATGCCGTTAGGGCATCAGCGCAGGCTTCCTCCAAGGATCGCCACGCCTGCCATTTCAGCGTAGCGGCGCTGGAAGTTGGATCCGCAACGCTGATTGAGATGTCGCCGGCACGCCGCGGTCTCTCACGTTTAAGGATCGGCATCTCCCCGACCTTCTCCATTGCTCCGATCAGCTCAAGAACGGAACACGGCCTGCCGGTTCCGAGATTAAATGTCCATTGATTGCTGTTTCTGTCGACGCCGTCGGCGAGAAATGCCAGAGCCGCCATACACCCATCTGCAATATCGACTACATGGACAAAATCTCGGACAGCGGACCGATCCGATGTGTCGTGGTCAGTTCCGTAAATGTCGATCGCTCGTCGGTGATGCCGAGCCGCTAGTACGCGCGAGAGAAGGTCCTCCGGTTGATGCGTAAAGTGATATCCGAGCAGGCCCGAGGGATGAGCGCCGATCGGATTGAAGCAACGGAGGCTGCACGTCTTGAACTCCACTCGTGTGTGCGCGGCATTTCTTAGTAGTTGCTCGCCTGCAACCTTAGTTCTGGCATAGGGCGTGGTGGGGCAAGGATTGTCCGTCTCCCTGGCTCGTGCAGAATGCTGCACGCCATAAACGGCGGCCGAGGAGCAAAAGACGAATTTGTCCACGCCCGCCCTCAATGTCTCCTCCAGCAAAATCGTAGTCCCTCCCACGTTGACGTCGTGGTGTCGCTCAGGATGTCGAATCGAGTCCGGTGCCGACTTCAGGGCCGCAAAATGCAAAATAGCGTCAAAGTCATCTTGGCTCAGCGTTTCCCTGATACGGAGCCGATCACGGACATCGGCCTCAATCCAAGTCAACTCCCTGCCGGAGACTTCCATGACTCTGCTCAGATTGTCGCGATCGCTATTCGAGAAATTGTCGATCACGACCACGTCATGGCCTGCTTCCAACAAGCGAGCACAGACATGTGACCCGATGTATCCAGCACCGCCAGTTATTAGAAGCCGCACGATCGTGGCTCTTCAGTTGCCGGCTTCACACTGGGTAGAAAGCGGCAAGAGAAATTCATCCAACTTGTTCGCGACAATGCCCATCTGTGTAAGCGCCGGAGACAAAATCCCTCACTGAAGCGGCCGGAAAGTCTGGTTGCGCCGGAGCAAAAATACCTCGGCAGATAGCTCTTTGCACGGCGTGCAGAGGGCGGGGGGATGAAGGGCGTGGAACTTTACAGGCAGG
>CAIWTJ010000112.1 GCA_903915535.1 Enhydrobacter aerosaccus | reverse complement strand
GCCAAGGCGAAGAGCCTGCTCGCCGAGGCCGGATTCCCCAACGGCATCACGCTTCCCACGCTCTACTACAGCCAGCAGATGGCGGAAGTGCCGACCTACTTCCAGGTCCTGCAGCAGTCGGTCAAGGATGCCGGCATCACTTTGCCCATCGAGGAACGGCCGACCGACGGATACTTCCAGTTCCGCACCGGTGAAAGCGACCTGTCGAAGGGCAAATACCACAAGTTCGCCATGACCGCCGTTGGCGCGCGCAATCCGGGCATCTCGCTGTTCAGGATGCGCAACGCCTACGTCGAGAGCGGCCACTGGAGCGGGCCGGCGCAGGATCAGTATATGGAACTCTACGGTCAGGCGATGATCACGCGCGAAGCCGACAAGAGGAAGGCCATCTACGCCCGCATGCAGGCGATATTGTTCGAGGAAGTGCCGGCCATCTTGCCGGCCGGCGGCAGCAACTTCCTGGTCAAACGCAAGGCGATCCGGAAGCTGGCGTTCCATCCGCAGGCCTGGTCGGTGCGCCTCGACGAGGTCTGGAAGGCATGAAAGCAGAGGGACCGCGGTGATCGGCGCGATCCTGCGTCGCACCGGGCTCTCGCTGCTGACGCTCGTCCTGCTCGCGATATACATCTTCCTGGCGACCGAGGTCCTGCCGGGAGACGCCCTCGACGTCTCGCTGTCCGCCGACGAGATCTCGCAAATGCCACCGGCGCAGCTCGCCAAGATGAAGCACGAGCTGGGACTGGACCGTCCGGCGTATGAGCGGCTCGGCGAATTCCTGCTCGGCGCGGCCCGGCTCGATTTCGGCCGTACGGTGATGACGAAGGCGCGGGTGGTCGACATCGTCGCCTACCCGCTGCGCAATTCCCTGCTGCTCGCGGGCACGGTCATTGTCATCGCCTTTCCGCTGTCGCTGATGCTGGGGGTCGCCGCCGCCTGCCGCTATCGCCGGCCGGTCGACACGCTGGTCTCGGTCGGGGCCATCATCGGCTATTCGGTGCCTGAGTTCGTCACCGGAACCGTGCTCGTGATGCTGTTCGCCGTCGCTTGGCCGCTGTTTCCGGCGACGATCACGGCGAGCACCAGCGACCCTGCGCTGGTGCTGCTCGCCGCCGCACCGCTCGCCGTCGCGACGATCGTCATCGGATCAATCGCCTATCTGACGCGGATCCTGCGCGTCGGCATGGTCGAGGCGCTGTCGACCGATTTCGTCGAGCGGCTGCGACTGACCGGCATTCCTGAATGGCGAATCGTGCTGCTGCATGCCCTGCCCGCGGCCGTCATCCCCAGCCTCACCGCGATGGCGCTCTACGCCGCCGCAATGGTGTCCGGCCTTGTCGTCGTCGAACTCGTCTTCGCCTATCCGGGCCTGGGACAGGAACTGGTGCGCGCCGTCACGCGGCGCGAGGTCCATGTCGTGCAGGTCATCGCGTTGTTTTCGGCGTCCGTGGTCGTCGTGCTCAACCTCGCCGCTGACCTCATGATCCTCGCTCTCGACCCCAGGACGAGGCGGCGATGAAGACGGTGATCCAGCGGATCGTGCGCCGGCCGCTCACCATCGTCGGCATTCTTCTGGTGGCTTTCCATCTCACGATGGCGCTGGCCGCACCCCTGCTCGCCCCCTACGATCCCTTTATCCTGATCGGCGCGCCGCTCGAGCCGCCCGATGCGACCTACTGGTTGGGCACGGATGCGCTCGGCCGCGATTTCCTCTCTCGGCTGCTGATGGGCGGGCGTATTTCGATTGTGGCCGCTCTCGCGGCCGGCCTGATAGCTTCACTCGTCGGCGGGCTTATCGGCCTTGCCGCCGCCTACTATCGCGGCCTGTTCGACGACATCGTCTCGAGGCTCGTCGAGATGAATCTCGCCATTCCAGCAATCCTCTTTGTCACCCTGTTCGTCACCGGCTTCGGCCAGACCTTGCCCGTCCTGATCCTGGTCATCTCGGTCATCAAGATGATGGGTGTCATACGGACCTCGCGGGCGCAGGGCATCGTCCTGATGGAGATGGGCTACGTGAAGGCCGCGCGCCTGCGGGGCGAGACCGCCGCCTCGGTGATCTTGCGCGAGTTGCTGCCGAACATCGCCGACTTGCTCGCGGTCGAATTTGCGATGCGCACCTCGAGCGCGCTCCTGCTCGTGTCTGCGCTGTCTTTCCTCGGGCTCGGTATTTCACCGCCGACACCCGACTGGGGACTGATGATCCATGACGGGCTGCAGTCCATCCGCTCGGAACCGTGGCTGATCCTGGCGCCGGCACTCTGTGTATCGACGCTGGTCGTCGGCATCAATTTCGCGGTCGAGGGCATCTCCGATGCGCTCGGTCTGGAGGCCGCCCGTGGCGCGGCCTGACGGCGAACCGCTGGTCCGCTGCGACCGGCTGTCGATCGGCTATGCCGCCGCTTCCGGCGAGACAGTAGGCGTCGTCGGCGACGTTTCGTTCACGCTCGGGCGCGGCGAAGCCTTGGGCATCGTGGGCGAATCGGGATCGGGCAAGTCGACGCTGGCGCGCGCGCTGCTGGGCTATCTGCGTGGCGGCGGCCGCTTCCTTGGTGGGTCACTCGCCGTCGACGGCATCGATGTCGTGGCGGCCTCGGGCCCGGCGCTGGCCGCGCTTCGCGGGCTCAAGGTGGCGATGGTTCCCCAGAACCCGCTCTCGTCGCTCACCTATCATGTGCGCGTTGGCCGCCAGGTCGAAGAAGTGCTGGTCACGCGTCGCGGCATGACTCGGCGCCAGGCGCGGGCGCGCACTCTCGAGCTGTTCGACGAGATGGGCCTGCCGGATCCCGCTGCGATCGCGACACGCTATCCCCATCAACTATCGGGCGGACAGCGCCAGCGCGTGGTCATTGCCGCTGCCCTCGCCTGCGATCCCGCGCTGCTTGTGCTGGACGAGCCCACAACCGCGCTCGACAAGACGACCGAAGCGCAGGTGCTCGACCTGATCGCAACCGTCCGCCGGACGAGCGGTGCGGCTCTGGTACTGGTGACGCACGACCTCAATGTCGTCGCGCGGGTCTGCGACCGGACGCTGGTCATGAAGGACGGGCGCGTCGTCGAAGCGGGACCGGTGGCCGAGATCTTCGGTCGGCCGCGCACCGGCTATGCACGCGAACTGCTCGCGGCCGCCCTCATCATCGACGCCAGCCGCGCGCCGGGCGCGCGGTCCTCGACCGGGCCGCTGCTCGGCATCGAGGGAGTGGGCTTCAGCTATGCCGGCAAAACCTGGTGGAAGCGGACACCCGCGGACCACGCGAAGATCCTGGACCGGATCGACATCCAGATCGGCCGGGGCGAAGTGCTGGGCGTCATCGGCGAGTCCGGCTCGGGTAAGACCACGCTCGGAATGCTGGTCGCCGGGATGATCGCGGCACGCGAGGGAAGGATGCAGTTCGAGGGCAAGGGCCTCGCCTCGACCGTGGTCGGCCGCACCAAGGATCAGCGCCGGCGCATCCAGATGATTTTCCAGGACCCGCTATCGTCGCTCAACCCTCGCCAGACGGTGGGCACCGCCCTGGTCAGGCCGCTGCAATTCTTTTTCGGTCTCGACGGAGCCGCCGCGCGTAGAAGGGCCGTCGAGCTGCTGGCCCGCCTCGGCATGGGCGCCGACTTTCTCGATCGCTACCCGCGCCAGCTTTCGGGCGGGCAACAGCAGCGAATCGCCATCGCCCGCGCCTTCGCCGCGCAGCCCGACCTGTTGATCTGCGATGAGATCACGTCCGCCCTCGACGCCTCGGTGCAGGCCCAGGTTCTCGAGCACCTGCTGGCGCTACAGCGCGAGAGCGCGGCCGCCATGATGGTTATAACGCACGATCTTTCCGTGATCTGGAAGATCGCGCCGCAAGTGATCGTGCTGAAGCAGGGAAAGATCGTCGAGCAGGGCGAGACTGCGACAGTGTTCGCCCGGCCTAGCAATCCTTATACGGCGGGCCTACTCGAAGCCGCGACGCAGGCGAGCCGGATAGCGGCGCCCAGCGTCGAGCCCTGATTGGGAGGAGAAGCCAGTCGCGGGCCCCTAGCACGAGCCTGGTGTCGCGCGCACTGCGCCGCGGCCGCTACGTCGTGTTCAACCTCCTGCACGACCGCAATACCAAGTTCAGCCTGATGACTGACCGCTCGCTCCGACACCCAAACTTTTATTCCGCGGCAATCCGGGCCGCCGCGACCCTGGCGCGGGCAACGTCTTCGCCGCGCTTCTTTCGGACGGCGCCCTCGCCGCCGGAGGTCTCGGCGAAGAGCGCGAGCGTATCCAGTTCCTGCTCGACGACGGGCTCGATCGCCAGGTCGGTGTAGGCGTATCTCTTCGGATCGTTCCTGACCTTGCGGCCGATGCGCCAGCCCTGCCAGGCGAGCGGCCCGTAGATCCGGAGCTTGCGCCAGGTCTCGGCCGCGAGCTTGAGATGAAACACGCCCACAGGGTCGATCGGCATGCCGGGGCGGCGATCGCGGCGGTATTTCAGGCGCAGGCCGCCACCTTCCAACGGATGGATGCCTTCGGCCTCGAACATGATCTTGAACATCGTCATGTGTGCCGCCGGCTGCATGGGATCGCCGTTGGCGAGGGCGCCATGACGGCGCGCCACGGTCTCGATGTGCTCGGGCGTGTAGTAGGCCGCCCAGGCATCGCGATAGGTCCGATCGAACTCGGCGTCGCTCATCCTCGGATGATGGACGACGCGATGATGAACGTCGAACCTGTTGAGGTCGGCGTCCATCCAAACGCCCTGCTTCCACAGCGTCAGATGATCTTCCGAGCCCGGCAGCGGCGTGAGGATGAACAATTCGAGCACGTCGAGCGGCAGCTCTTTCTTGATGATCTCCATGTCGCGCAGGATCGAGTCGCGCGTGTCTCCCGGGAATCCCAGGATGTATCCCGCCCAAGTCGAGGCGCCGCTGGTGTGCCAGGCCTGCAACATGCGGCGATAGTCGGTGATCTTGTTCTGGCGCTTCTTGGCGGCCAGCAGATTGTCCGGGTTGATGTTTTCGAGCCCGATGAAGACGCGGTAGACGCCGGCCCAGCGGGCCTTGGCGATGAAATTGGGGATACGGTCGCACTGCGTGTCGACCTGGATGATCAACTGGCACTCGATGCCCTCGTTCTCGCGCAGTTCGATCAGCCGGTCGAAGAAGTCTTCCCAATGCCGGTTGCGGGCAAGATTGTCGTCGGTGATGAAGAACGACGTGATGCCTTGCCTGCCGTTCTCGCGCACGATGGCTTCGAGATCGTCGGCGCTGCGGAAGCGGCTCTTGCGGCCCTGGACGTTGATGATGGTGCAGAACGAGCACTGGAACGGGCAGCCGCGGCCGAGATCGAAGCTCGAACGGCGGCCCTCGGTGCGCGTCAGCGATGCCGCCGGCAACCGGGGCGGCGGCTCGCCTTCCAGGTTCGGCAGATCGTCCATGTAGTTGTACAGCGGCTTGAGCGTGCCGGCATGGGCATCGCGCAGCAGCAGGTCGAGCCGGCCTTCCTCGGCCTCTCCCGCGAACATCGAGATGCCGCTGTCCATCGCCGCCTGGATCTCGGGCGGAACGACCGGCAACATCGACAGGCAGCCGGAAACGTGGAAGCCGCCCAGCGCCACCGGGTAGCCTGCCTTCAGGAAGGGCTGCGCGAGATCGACGGCGCGCGGGAACTGGTTGGTCTGAACGCCGACCAGGCAGATCAGCGCCTTGCCGCCGCTGCGTCTGATGTCGGCCATAATGCGGCCGGGGCGCACCCGGCAGTTCGACTCGTCGATCGCCGTGATCACGATGTCGACGTCGGCGCCGAGCACGCCGCGCCGCTGGCAATCGTCTCCCAGGCCATAGAGTGCGGCCAGCGTGTTGGACGGGATGATCGAGCGCAGCCAGGTGATGGGATAGCCATCGTCGTCGTAGTGCGTGGGCTTGATCAGCACCAGATGGAAAGGCGTTCGCCGGCGCCGCCCCGCTGCCGACGAGTCGGCGCGCGCGGCAGACGACTGTGCGACCGCGGATGCGGTCATGGTTGCGGTCATGGTTGCGGTCATTCGATCGATCCCTTGTTCGGGAAGAGGCGCAGAGGCTCCCTGGCAACGAGCCGGAGCCTGCTTCGTCATCTTCCTGGTCGCACGTTTCGCCGCGGTCGGCCCGACTCGCTGATCCGCGATTGATTCCCTAGAGGGTAATCGTGGCCGGATCGGGATGCTGTCCAATATTGAACATCGGCGGCCCGATGGCCGTCATCGATCACTTTGGAACGATGGCGGCGCGCTGGCCGTGCAGTCGGCCGGCCGAGACAAATCGTACAGGCCTGCGGAATGAGCCTAGTGTCGCGCGCGCCTGCGTATGTCGCGTGCGCCGATAATAAGGAAAAGCCAATGGCCCAGAAGAATCAGCGCGGCAACCGCGAAGCCAAGAAGCCCAAGCAGAACAAGGTCAAGGTCGTCGCGAGCACGTCGCCCTTCGCCGCCGCCCACACCAATCCCGGCAAGAGCGCCGCCGCGGCCGGCAAGCGCAAGTAGGCTTCGACCAACGACAAGGGCCGGCCCGCCGGCCCTTGTTCCCGTCACGTCACTCCCCATCTCTCCAAGGCCGGGTCAGCACCCCCGCGCTCCAGGAGGAGCCATGACGCTGCGTCCGGAATATTCCCTCGGTCAGTCCGAATACAATGACTTCCTCTTCGCCGCCGTCGGCGAGGAGAAGACGGGCATGATGCTCACGGTCCAGACCGCCCTGATCCGGCTGGGCTTCGATCCGTGGCAGGAAGCCGCCCGCCTCTCCGGTCTCTCCAAGGCGGCAGCCGTCCAAGCACTGACGGCCGCCATCGCGCGTCTGCCCGAGGGCAACTGGAACGCCTCGGCTCTGCCCGAAATCGCCGCCCGCCTCGTCGGCAGCTTGCCCGGGCGCACGACCTCGGCTGCGCCCCCAAGCCCGGCCGAACCCTCCAGCCTGCCCTTCAATCTGCCCTTCGGCCTGCCGTCATTTTCCTTTGCCGCGCCCAACGGCATGGTCTGGATCGCGCTTGCGGGCGCGCTGCTGGTCGGCTTGCTTGCGCTGCAATACGGCAACGTCTTCGACTCCGCGCCGGCCGTCGGCGCATCGGTCCAGTACAACCACTAACGGCTACCGTGTGGCCGCGTGCGGCAGCACCTCGGTATTGAGCCAGTTGCCGAATTCGCGAGTCCGCACGCCGGCGTCGAGAACGTCGGCATGCAGACCGTATTTCCACACGAGGTCCTTGCGCTCCGAACCACGCGCGAGTGCATGAAAATCCGAAACAATCGTGTCGACTTCTGCGGCCGTCCCCGCCAGACCTTCGTCGAGATGACGCTGGGCGCGCAGCGCGATGATCCCGGCGACCGAGCCGAAATCGAATTCGGGATGGTACTGCACGCCCCAGAAGCTCTTCGCGCCGTCGCGCACCGCCATCGCCTGGACGCGGCTCACGGCGTTCGACGCCAGAAGCTCGGCGCCGGCCGGCAGAGTCTCGACCTCGTCTTCATGTGAGCAGAGCGCGTCGAAGGCGCCGTGCTTGCCCTCGTACAGGGCGTGGGCGCGGCCGGCGTCGGTCGTGCAGATGCGGCGCGCCACGCCGATCTCGCGGCCGTTCGGATTGAGGCGGACCGTGCCGCCCAGCGCCGCCGTCATGAGCTGCAATCCCCAGCACGAGCCGAACGCCGGCACGCCCGCGTTCCAGATCGACCGCGCGAGATCGAGCTGCTCGCGCACCGTCGGCTGCTCGGGCCGGTAGACGTTGAGCGGGGAGCCGGACAGCCAGGCGCCGTCGAAATCGCCCAACTGCACGCCCTGCGGCAAGCTTTCGCCATCGCCGACATTGAGCGTGAAGGTCTCGAGCGACCGGCCGGCCGGCAGATGCCGCGACACCGATTCGGTAAAGAGTGCGTCGTACGGGCGGCTGCCCTGGGCGGCCAGCTTCTGCAGAAGAGCGTCGGCCGTGCAATTGACGATAAGGAGGCGGGGCATGATCGGCCGATGGTAGAGCCACACGATGCCGAGTCAAAAGCTCGAAATCGCACTGATGCCCATGCCCAGGCCTGTGGCAATCAACAGGACACAGATCAGCGCCTTGAGAAACCGGGGAGACAGCGGCGGCGGACGGCGCGCCGCGAAGAAAGTCACAAGAAAGACGACGGGGAGCGCTTCGAGCGCGAGCTGCAGCGCGTTCAGCGAGAACTTCCCCGTCGGAACGACGATGAGGAGCCGCAAGGCCGTGCCGAGACCGAAGATCACCATGAGCGACTGCCGCACCCACACCGCCGGCTTGGGCTGGCGGTAGAGCAGATAGACCAGCGGCGGTCCCGACGCCGAGAACATGCCCGCCAGCAGGCCGGATATCGCGCCGGTGAAGGCAAAGACGGCCGGGGAGGAAAGCGCGGGCAGCGGCTGCGCCTGGCGCCACAGCGACAGAGCGCAGGCCACGATGCTCACCCCCAGAACGAAGCGCAGCACCTGATAGGCCGAATCGGCCAGCCACACGAGCAGGAGGGCGCCCACGAAAGTGCTTAACGCGCTGGCGATCAACGTCGGCACGATCGTGCGTTCGATGCGCAGTGCCTTGTTGCGATAGAGGTACATCCAGGCGGTGCAGAACCCCATGATCGTCGTCGCGTTCACGGCGTCGGGCAGCGGCACCAGGTCGATCGCCCCGACAAGTCCGAGAAGGATCAGCGCCAGCGCAAAGCCGGTGATCGCCTGCGCGTAGACGGCGCCGGCAACGAAGACGAGGAACGTGGCGTGGGTCCAGAAACTCATCATCGCGCTGGCCAGTTCCAGGCGGGGCGCTCCTGGTCGGCGACGATGGTCTCGCCCAGGTGCTTGGACAGCACGATCTCCTTTGCGTCCGAGGCCTTCAACGCCGAGACCAGGGTCGCGGCATGCGAGACCACGATGAGTTGCGATCGCTGTGCTGCCTTCGCGATCAGGCGCGCCAGCGGCGGCAGGAGATCGGGATGCAGACTGGTCTCCGGCTCGTTCAGGATCATCAGAGCCGGCGGCCGCGGCGAGAGCAGCGCCGCGACCAGCAGGAGGTAGCGCAATGTGCCGTCCGACAGCTCGGCGGTCTTGAGCGGCCGCAGCAGGCCGTGCTGGCGCATCTCGACTTCGAAATATCCGTCGGTCACGGAGACATCGATCGTGCCGCCGGGAAAAGCATCGCCGATCGCCGTCTCGAGTTCGCCTTCGATGCCGATCTCCTGGATCGTGGCGATGGCAGCCGCCAGATCGGTGCCGTCGCTCGCCAGCACGGGCGTGCGCGTGCCAACCTGGCGCCGGCGCGCCGGAGCGTCGCTGTCGGTGCGGAAATGATCGTAGAAGCGCCAGTCGCGCAGACGCTCGCGCAACAGCAGGAGCTCGGCGCCGTCCTCGGGATTGGCGCAGTGGGTCAGCATGCTGTCGAACGACTGCAGGTGCGTATAGGCCTGCCGCCGCTCGCCATTGCGATTGCGCAAGGTCACGGACGGGCCGCGCCGCTCGGCGAAGCAGTTGGCGCGCTGCAGGATTGGCCCGGTCCACAGACTCTCGGCCTTGATCTGCGGATCGCGGCCGAAGTTGCCGCCGTCGATCGGCAACCCGAGATCGATTGCGTAGCCATAGTCATCGGAAGAAAAGCCGAGCTTCAGCGCAACGACATCCTTGCGCTTCGTTCCCTGTACCGGTTGCTCTCCGCGCTTCATGGCGCGCGAGAAGGCTTCGGGGCCCGCCCACAGGACCGACGACAGGCCGCCTTCGATGGCGAGCGACTGGATCACCCGTCCCTGCGCCACATCGGCCAGCAGTTTGAGCGCACGATAGAGGCTCGACTTCCCACTGCCGTTGGCGCCGGTCACCACCGTCAACGCACCGAGTTCCAGCCGCACGTCGCGCAGAGAGCGATATCCCGCGACCGAGAGGCGCTCGATCAAGGCGCGCGCTTCCGCATCATCCTCCCCGCCAGCAGCGGCGCGGCGAAGAGCGCTATCACCAGCAGCGGATAGGGCGCGCCCCACCAGAAGGCAAAGCGATCGAGGAAGGCCAGGGGCTCCTGCCCGAACGTGAAGCGCTCGTAGAGATAATCGATTAGCACCGTGGTCGTGGGCCACAGCAGCGCCGCCAGCAGCGCCGCCTCGAACCATTGTGGCCCCCTGGTGCGGCGCGCGTGGATCACCGCCATCAGCACGACATACGGCAACGGCACCAGCGCCTTGTACCACTCGACGGTCATCGTCGAGAGCCGCTCCACGATAATCGTGTCGCCCAACGTATCGTTCACCACGACGAGCAAGGCAATCGCGAGCCACAGCGCGAAGGCGAGACCGGGCCGGATCATGTGTGTTTCGCGAGCCTCTCGAGTTCGGCGAGGCAGGCGGCGCGGTCAGCCGTAAAGTCACCCGCGATCCACCAGCGTTCGACGGCATCGAGGAGCGTACCCACTTTCGGGCCGGGCTTGAGTCCGAGCTTCAGCGCATCGCTGCCGCTCACGGGCAGGTCGGGCGGAGTCCAGCTTTGGGCGAGCGCAAGGGCCGCGCGCCAGTCGCCCGCTGCATCGACCGCAAGCAGCAGGCGGTCGATGTAAAGGCTCGTGCCGACACCATAGATCTGCGCCCGCCACGCGCGCGCGCCGCCGGCCACATCCATCACGGGCTCGCGCGCCAACATGATCTCAAGCCGCAGCGCCTGCTGCGTCGAGAGCTTCAGCCGCTTGCCGATCGTCGGAGCGTCGGCATCTTTTTCCAGAACCGCCGCCAGCCGGCGCAGTCCGTCCGGCGCCGTCTCGCGCGCGATCAGGGCGCGCAGCCGCTGCGTGCCGTCATACTCCGGCAGCCAGTGGTCGAGCGCGCCGGCGTCGGCCATCGCCTCGATCGCATCGGCGGGATCGGGCGCTGCGAGCAGACGCAAGACTTCCTTCGCAACCCGCTCGCCCGAAAGACTGCCCAGCGCGCCCGAATGGCGCGCGCAGGCCTCATAGCTCGGCCCGTCGAGCGGCGGCGCACCATACCAGGCATGGAAACGGAAAAAGCGCAGCACGCGCAGGCGATCCTCGGCAATACGCAGATCGGGATCGCCGATGAAGCGCACTTTATGTTGGGCAAGGTCGGCGCGGCCCTCGAACGGATCATAGAGCGTGCCGTCGCGGTCGGCGTAGAGCGCGTTGAAGGTGAAGTCGCGGCGCGAGGCGTCCTCCAGCCAGTCGTCGGTGAAGGCCACGACCGCGTGACGGCCATCGGTCTCTTCGTCACGGCGGAGCGTCGTCAGCTCGAAGGTATGGCCATCGACAATCGCGGTTACCGTGCCGTGCTTCAGGCCGGTCGGGATCGCCTTCAGCTTCGCGGCCCTCAACGTGAGCATCACCGTCTCGGGCGGCTTGCGGACGGCGATGTCGATATCGTCGATGCCACTCCCCAGCACCGCGTTGCGCACGCAGCCGCCCACGAAGCGCGCGGCGATATCGGCCGCATCGAGCGCGGCGAACAGCCGTGCCATGGCCGGATCGCGCATCCGCTCCGGCAGATCGATGCGGCCGGCTGGTTTCATGTCGGCAGCAGCCCGCCCACGCCCTGGTTCTGGGTAAAGAACATCACGAGGAAGCCCACGATGGTGCAGGCGAGGCCCGCGATGGCGAGCCAGGTCAGCGGCAGCTCTTGCCATTCCGGCAGGGTGCCGGCGAGCTTGCGCTCCTGTTTGATCTTCACCGCCCACGCCCACAGGAAGAACCCGGCCGTGGGCAGGGTCACGAGGACCAGCACCAGCAAGACGATACGCAGCATGAGGCTACTTTCTCGCCTGCTTCAGGAGCCGGCGGTCAGGATGAATTGCAGGTTCTTCAGCATACCGGCGGTCGCGCCCCAGATGTAGCGCTGGCCGTAAGGCATGGCATAGAACCGCCGCTCGCGCCCCTGCGCCATGCGACTGTCGATCCGGTGGTTGGCCGCGTCGAGGAAATGGTCGAGCGGTACCTCGAACACGTCGGCGACCTCGCGCGGATCCGCACGGGTCGTGAATCCAGGGGTCACGATGCCCACGACCGGCGTGATCTCGTAGCCCGTGCCGGTCCGGTAAAGGTCGTAGGAGCCGATCACGTCCACGAACTTGCGGTCGAGCCCGACCTCCTCCTCGGTCTCGCGCAAAGCCGTCGCCACGGCGTCGGCATCGTTTTCCTGCCGCCGTCCACCTGGAAAGGCCACCTGGCCCGCGTGACTGGGCATGTCCTCGGTGCGCTGGGTCAGCAAAATCGTGATCTCAGGCGTGCGATTCACGATGGGCACCAGCACGGAGGCGGCCCGGTATTTATCTTGCGTCGGCACTATTCCATTCATCTGGAAATCGCTGTCGACAGGAAGCGCCGTCACGGGCAATCCCGATGCCAACCGGGTACTGCGTTCGCGCACACGACGCACAATTTCGTCAACCAGCATGCCCTTGTTCCGGCCTCAATTCTGGGCTTCCCTCAACCATATTCCCACTCATCAGGAGCGCCTCGTGGCCCCCGACACTTCGACCGCGACCGACGCCGACGCCCAAGCCGCTCTTGCCGACATCGAACGGCTGGGCGGGCAGCTCCGCCTGGCGCGCGACTCCATCGGCAAGGTCATTTATGGCCAGCAGGAGGTCATCGATCAAACCCTCGTTACGCTCCTTTCCGGCGGACATCTGCTGCTGATCGGCGTGCCTGGTCTCGCCAAGACCCTGCTGGTCGAAACCTTGGGCACCGTGCTCGGCATGGCGGCCAAGCGCATCCAGTTCACGCCAGACCTGATGCCCGCCGACATCCTGGGCTCCGAAGTGCTGGAAGAGACCGACGCCGGGCGACGCTCGTTCCGCTTCATCGAGGGCCCGGTGTTCGCCCAGCTGCTCATGGCCGACGAAATCAACCGCGCCAGCCCGCGCACGCAATCGGCGCTGCTGCAGTCGATGCAGGAGCGGCATGTCACGGTCGCAGGCAAGCGGTACGACCTGCCGACGCCGTTCCATGTGCTGGCGACGCAAAACCCGCTCGAACAGGAAGGCACCTATCCGCTGCCGGAAGCGCAGCTCGACCGCTTCCTGCTGCAGGTCGACGTCGGCTATCCCGACGAGGAGGCCGAGCGCCAGATCATGATCGCCACCACGAGCGCCAACATCCCGAAGGCCTCGCAGGCGCTGACGCCGGCCGACCTGATGGCGGCGCAGGCTTTGGTCCGCCGCCTGCCGATCGGCCAGAGCGTGGTCGATGCCATCCTGAAGCTGGTCCGCGCCGGCCGTCCCGACACCAGCGACCTCGAGATTGTGCGCCAGCGCGTGGCCTGGGGTCCCGGCCCGCGCGCAAGCCAGGCCTTCATGCTGGCCTGCCGCGCCCGCGCCATCATCCAGGGCCGTCTCGCGCCGTCGGTCGACGACGTCGTGGCGCTGGCGGGTCCGATCCTGCGTCATCGCATGGCGGTGAATTTCTCGGCGCGCGCCGAGGGCGTCACCGTGGATACGGTAATCGCCCAGATGTGCGCCCGGTTGAGCTAGTGTCTTTGGCTTAGTCCTTGCGACCCGGGAGCCAATGGCCCAGTCCTCAACCCTCAACCGCTCGCTCGAACTCGCCGGCGCCCTGCCGGCGCTGATGGTGGCCGCCGACCGCGTGGCGGCGACCGTGATCCAGGGCGTGCACGGCCGGCGGCGCGTAGGCCAGGGCGATGCCTTCTGGCAGTATCGCCAGTTCCGCGAGGGCGACAGCGCAAGCCGCATCGACTGGCGCCAGAGCGCGCGCAGCCGCGCGCTGTTCGTGCGCGAGACCGAATGGGAAGCCGCCGCCAGCGTCTGGCTATGGCGCGATGCGTCGCCCTCGATGCAGTACGCGTCGCTGCGCGGCATCGACACCAAGGCGGTGCGCGCCGAGCTGATCACGCTCGCGCTCGCCAGCCTGCTGACCGACGCCGCCGAACGCATCGCGTTGCTGGGCACCGGCATGCGGCCGTTGACCGGGCGCATCGCGGTGCGCCGCGTCGCCGAGACGATGTTCGAGGAAACACGCGCGGCCGAGGCCGGGACCCGCAAACTGTCCAGCCTGCCGCCGATGATGCCGCTGCCGGCGCATGGCACGGTCGTGCTGGTCTCCGACTGGCTCGATCCGCTCGAGCAGATCGAGCCGGTCATCCGCTACTACGCCAGCGCCGGCGTGCGCGGCCACATCGTGCAGGTGCTCGACCCCGCCGAGGAAGATTTGCCGTTCGACGGCCATGTGAAATTCGAAGGCCTCGAGGCCGAGGGCCAGCACACCGTCAGACGCGTCGAAACCGTGCGCGCCGCCTATGGCGCACGCCTCGCCGCGCAACGCGACGGACTTCAACGTCTCGCTCGACCGGCCAACTGGACCGTGCACTACCATCGCACCGACCGGCCGCCGCAGACCATCCTGCTCGCCCTCTATCTCGCCATAGCCGACCTCCGTCGGCTGAATGCGGCGTAGAGCATGATTGTCATCCTGAGCGCAGCGAAAGATCCGGCCCGTCAACAGCGTGCTGCGTTCGGGCGTGGGGCCCTTCTGGGCGATTTGAGCACCCGCGCTCAAATGCGCCTATTCGCTCTGGACGACAGAAGCCCATGCTGAGCCTCGGCGCGTTCGCGTTCGCCGCTCCGGGAATGCTGGCGCTGCTGCTCGTCTTGCCAGTGATCTATTTCCTGCTGCGCATGATTCCGCCGCTGCCCAAGCTCGTGCGCTTTCCCGCGATCCGCCTGCTGATCGGGCTCGAGCCCAGCGAGCAGACGCCGGCCAAGATGCCGTGGTGGCTGCTGATCCTGCGCATGCTACTGGCCGCCGCGCTGATCCTCGCGGTCGCGCGGCCGCTCCTGAACCCGCAGGCCGACCTGCCGGGCAAGGGCCCGCTTCTTCTGGTGATCGACGACGGCTGGTCGTCGGCGCCGGGCTGGACGACACGTATCGTGCATGCCGAACGCCTGATCCAGCGCGCCGAACGGGCGGGCCGCCTGGTTGCTCTCGTCGGCACGGCGCCCCTGCCGCTCGATGCGCCGGCGATCCGGCGTGGCGCGCTGCGGCCTGAGGAAGCCCGCACCATCCTGCGCGCGTTCCGTCCGAAACCCTGGCCGACCGACCGCGCCGCTGCCGTGGCCGACATCGATAAGATGCAACTCGACAATGGCGCCTATGCCGTGTGGCTGAGCGACGGGCTGCAGGACGCCGGCACCGACAAATTCACCGAGCGCATGCGCCGTTTCAGCGGACTCGAAGTCGTGCTGCCCGACCAGGCCACCACGCCGCTGCTGTTGCTGCCGCCGGTGGCCGAGGGCCGCGACCTCAAGGTGCGCGCACTGCGTCCCGTGGCGGACGGCCCGCGCAAGACCGCGATCCAGGCCTCCGACGACCAGGGCCGCGTCGTGGCCCGCATCGAGCTGGAATTCGCCGCCGGCGAGCGCAAGGGCGAAGGCGTGCTGCCCGCGCCGCCCGAACTGCGCAACCGCATGAGCCGGCTCGACATCGAAACGCAGGGCGGCGCCGGCAGCGCGGTGCTGCTCGACGAGCGCAACCGCCGCCGTCCGGTTTCCGTCCTGGGCGAGCGTGAAACCGCGGGCGGGCAGCCGTTGTTGCAGGAAGTCTACTTCCTCGAGAAGGCGCTCGATCCCTATGTCAGCCTGTCGATCGGCGATCGCGAGACGGTGCTGACGCGCAACACCGCAGTGCTCCTGATCCCCGACAGCGCGGCACCCTCGAGCGCCGACCGCGACGAGATCGCCAAGTGGATCGAGAACGGCGGCGTGGCCGTTCGCTTCGCCGGTCCCAACCTGGCGGCCGGCGCCGACACGCTGGTGCCGACGCCCCTGCGCCTGGGCGATCGCTCGCTGGGCGGCGTGATGAGCTGGGGCCAGCCGTCGGCGCTGGCCGAGTTCCCGATCAACAGCCCCTTCCTGGGCATCCCGGTCCCCAAGGACGTGCGCATCCAGCAGCAGGTGCTGGCCGAGCCGACGCCCGACCTCGCCGACAAGACCTGGGCGCGGCTGGCCGATGGCACGCCGCTGGTCACCGGCGAGAAGCGTGGCAAAGGCTATCTGGTGCTGGTTCACACGACGGCCAACACGAACTGGAGCAACCTCGCCCTGTCGGGCCTGTTCGTCGACATGCTGCAGCGGCTGGTGCTGCTGTCGCGCGGCGTGGCGGGCGACGGCGTCAACAAGGCGCTGAAGCCGTGGCGCACCCTCGACGGCTTCGGGCGCCTGGGCGCGCCGCCCGCCGGCGTGCAGATGCTGCAGCCCGACGCGCAGCAGACGTTCGTGCCCAAGCCCACTACACCGCCCGGCTTCTACGGCGACGAGAACGCCCAGGTGGCGTTCAACATCGGCGACCACATTGCGCCGCCCGCGCCGATCGTGCTGCCATCGGGCGTCGCGACCGACCGGCTGTCCGAAGGCGGCGAAACCGACCTGGCGCGCTGGTGCCTGCTGGCGGCGGCCCTTCTGTTGCTGGTCGACCTGCTGCTCTCGCTGTGGCTGCGCGGACTGTTGCCGCGCGCGGTGCGCATCGGCCGAGCCGCACCTGCAGCTTTGCTGCTGTTCGCAGCGCCAGCCTTGCTGCTGTTCGCGGCGGTGCTGCTGGCGAGCCCGCACGCCGACGCGCAGCAGAATGCGCCGGCCAAGACGCCCGGCCCGCTGGCGATCACCATTCCGAAGGAAGGCGCCCCGGCGGCGCCCAAGCTTTCCGAGCAGGAGGCGCTGAAGGGCGCCCTCGACGTGCGGCTGGCCTACATCGTCACCGGCGACAAGGATGTCGACGACATCAGCAAGGCGGGCCTCGAGGGGCTGAGCGAGATCCTGCGCAACCGTACCTCGGTAGAGCCAGCCGATCCGGTCGGCCTCGACCTCGAGAAGGACGAGCCGCGCCTTTATCCGATGATCTACTGGGCGATCACTTCGACGCAGACCACACCGTCGCCAAAGGCTGCAGCGGCACTCGACCGCTACCTGCGCACCGGCGGCATCCTGCTGGTAGACACGCGCGACCAGCAGATGAGCTTCGACAAGCCGGCCAACGGCAATCCGGATCTCAAGCGGCTGCTGGCCGGCATAGAGACGCCGCCGCTGATCGCCATGCCGCCCGAGCACGTGCTGACCAAGTCGTTCTATCTGTTGTCGGACATGCCGGGTCGCTGGCAGGGCGGCAAGCTCTGGATCGAGGCCGGCGGCGGACGGGTCAATGACGGTGTCACGACGATCATCATCGGCTCGAACGACTATGCCGGCGCGTGGGCCGTCGATGCGCGCGGCCGCGGCCTCAACCCGGTGACGCCGGGCGGCGAGACGCAGCGCGAGATGTCCTTCCGGGTCGGCGTCAATCTCGTGATGCATGCGCTAACCGGCAACTACAAGGACGACCAGGTCCATATCCAGGACATCATGCAAAGGTTGCGGCGATGACCACGACGTCCGCCGCCTCGATCGCCTTCGATCCGCTGATCCCGTGGGAAGCGCTCGCCGCGATGGGCATCGCCGGCCTGGCGCTGGTGCTGCTCGGCCTGCGCGCGGGCGCGCGCGGCACCTTGATGCGTCTTGGCGCCGTTGTCGTCGTGCTGGCGGCACTGGCCAAGCCGCAGTTGATCGAGGAGCAGCGCAAGCCGATCGCCGACGTGGCTCTCATCGTGGTCGACGACAGCGATTCGATGGCGATCGGCGAACGCCGCCAGCAGGTCCAGGCGGCGCGCGAGATGCTGAAGCGCAAGTTCGGCCAGCAGGAAGGGCTCGAGATCCGCGAAGCCGTGCTGCCGCCGTCGCACATCCAGCTCGGCAGCGAGCGCCCGGGCGGCACGCGCCTGATCGAGGCGATGCGGTCGGCCCTGGTCGACGTGCCGCCGGAACGGCTGGCCGGCGTCGTGCTGCTGAGCGATGGCCAGGTCCACGACGTGCCGGCCAACCTGCCGCCGGAACTGGGCGGCGCGCCGCTGCACGCGCTGATCGCCGGCAAGAAGAACGAGCGCGACCGGCTGATCGTGATCGAGCAGTCGCCGCGCTACGGCGTGGTCGGCCGCGAGGTCACCGCCAAGTTCCATGTCGAGGATCCGAATGGCGGCACGGCGCCCGTCACCATCACGGTGGGCGGCGAGATCGTGAAGCGCATGGACGTGCCGGTGGGCAAGCCGGTCGAAGTGCCGATCACCGTCGCCAACCCCGGCCCCAACGTGGTCGAGATCGAGGTGGCGCCCGGCCAGAACGAGCTCACCCTCGACAATAACCGCGCGCTGTTCACCATCTCAGGCGTGCGCGACCGGCTGCGCGTCCTGCTGGTGTCGGGCGAGCCCTACCAGGGCGAGCGGGCGTGGCGGAACCTGCTGAAGAGCGATCCCGCCGTCGACCTGGTGCACTTCACCATCCTGCGCACGCCGCAGAAGGACGACTTCACGCCGGTGCGCGAGCTGTCGCTGATCGTCTTCCCGATGCGCGAGCTGTTCGAACAGAAGCTGAAGGAATTCGACCTCATCATCTTCGACCGCTACGAGTCGGGAAACCTGATCACGCGCGACTATTTCCGCAACATCGCCGAGTACGTGAAGGGCGGCGGCGCGCTGCTGGTCTCGGTCGGCCCGGTGTTCGCGACGCAACGCTCGCTCTACCGTACGCCGCTCGGCGCCATCCTGCCGGCGGCGCCGTTGGGCGACGTGCTGGAGGTGGGCTTCAAGCCCAAGGTGAGCGAGATCGGCCAACGCCATCCGGTGACCGCGAACCTGCCGCAGGAAGGCCAGCCCGGTAAGGAGCCCGAGTGGGGCCGCTGGTTCCGGCTGGTCACATCGAAGACCGAGCATGGCAATACCGTCCTGGCCGGCGCCGAGGATCGCCCCCTCGTCGTACTCGATCGTGTCGGCAAGGGCCGCGTCGCCGAATTCCTCTCCGACCAGCTCTGGATGTGGAACCGCGGCATCGATGGCGGCGGACCGCAGCCCGAGCTGGTCCGCAGGGTCGCGCACTGGCTGATGAAGGAACCCGATCTCGAGGAAGAAGCGTTGCGCGCCACCGCCGTCGGCGGCCGCATAGAGATCGTGCGCCGCACGCTCGCCTCGACCTTCCCGCAAGTGACGATGACCGCTCCCGGTACGCCGCCCAATGGCGGCGCCGAGCGCAAGATCGACCTGCAGCAGACCGCGCCCGGTCTGGGCCGCGCCGTGGTCGATGTCGACAAGCCCGGCCTCTATCGCTTCGACGACGGCACGCTGCATGCCGTGGCCGCGGTCGGCAATCCAGATCCCCTGGAATTCTCCGACGTACGCGCGACCGATGCCAAGCTCCGGCCTCTGGTCGAAGCCTCCGCCGGCACCCTGATGTGGCTGGGCGACCAGACCGAACCCGACATCCGCGCCGTGCGTCCCGGCCGCGCCGCTGGCGGCTCGGACTGGCTGGGACTGCGCCGCAACGACGGCTACACCGTTGCAGGCATAAACCAGACGCCGCTGCTGCCGGGCATCCTGGTGGCGCTGGCCTTCCTGATGGCGATCGCGGCCGCCTGGTGGCGTGAGGGCAGGTAGAGCCGGCGGCTACAGCCAGCTCAGCTCGCGGCCCTGGCGCTGCTCGAAGGCGGCGATATCCTTGGCATAGCCCAGCGTGAGGGCGATCGAGTCGACGCCCTTCAGCAGGCATTCCTTGCGAAAGGAATCGATCTCGAAGGTATCGGTGCGGCCGTCCGGACCGACGACGGTCTGCGTCGCGAGATCAATCGACATCTTGGCGCCCGGCAGCTCGTGCAGGATGACGCGGATGCGCGCGACACGATCGGCCGGCAGGCGGACCGGCAGCACGCCGTTGGAGAAGCAGTTGTTGAAGAAGATGTCGCCGAACGACGGGGCCACGAAGGCGCGATAGCCCTTGTCGACCATGACGGTGACGGCGGTCTCGCGTGAGGAGCCGCAGGCGAAGTTGTCGTTGCCGACGATGATCCGTGCACCGGAATATTCCGGATTGTTGAGGGTCACGCCCTCGCGCGGCCGGCCGCTGCGGTCGAGCCGCATGTCGTGGAAGAAGCCCTCGAGCTGCTGGGCGCGCGGCATGCCGAGGAAGCGGGCCGGGATGATCTGGTCGGTGTCGACGTTGCGCTGGTCGAGCGGCACCGCGACGGCGGTGAGGCTGGTGAAGGGTTCCATGATTCTCTCCTAGCCCATCATCTTGCGCACGTCGGTGAAATGACCGGTGACCGCGGCGGCCGCCGCCATCGTCGGGCTCACCAGATGCGTGCGCACACCTGGCCCCTGCCGGCCCACGAAGTTGCGGTTCGAGGTCGAGGCGATGCGCTGGCCGGGCTTGCCGGTGTCGCCGTTCATGCCG
>CAIWTJ010000111.1 GCA_903915535.1 Enhydrobacter aerosaccus | reverse complement strand
GGCTCGCTCATGAGTTTGAGCGAGCCGGAGGCTCGCGGTCCGGAAGAGATCGATGAAGGGCGACGTTCTCAAGCCGAAGCTGAACTGGCAGACGATCATCTCGGTCGTCGTGATGCTGGTCGTGGCCTTCCTCGTCGTCCTGCCGATGATCTTCCTGGTCGAGGAGTCGCTGAACACCGGCGACCCGATGGCCTTCCCGCCGCAGGAATTCGGTCTCAAGAACTACATCGCGATGTTCGACGAGGACTTCAACGTCCTCGTCAACACCGTGGTGATCGCGCTGATGGCGACGGTGATGGCGATCCTCATCGGCTTCACGCTCGCCTGGATCCTGACGCGTACCAACGTGCCCGGCCGCGAGAAGCTCGAGCGGCTGATGGAGCTGCCGTACTACATGACGCCGCTTGTCGGTGCGCTGGCCTGGAGCATCATCGCCGGCCCCAAGAGCGGCTTCATCAACCAGCTGTGGAAGGCGGGTGGCCAGAGCGGCGACCTGGTCGACATCTACAGCCACTTCGGCATCGCCTGGATCATGGCGCTGTTCGAGGGCACGGTCGCCTTCGTGATGATCGCGGCCTCGATGAAGTCGATGGATCCCGCGCTCGAGGAATCCGCGCGCGTGATGGGCGCCTCGAAGCTGCGCACCATGCTCACCGTCACCCTGCCGCTGGTCATGCCGGGCGTGCTGGGCGCCACGCTGTTCGTGTTCGCCGAGATGCTGGGCTCGTTCGCGGCGGCACTCGTGATCGGCATTCCCGCGCGTATCTACGTGATCACCACCGCGATCTGGGACTCGACGCTCAGCTATCCGCCCGACTACGGCCGGGCTTCGGCGATGGGGCTCGCGCTGTTCGTGGTGATGTTCGGCACGCTCACCTTCTATCGCTGGCGCATCAACAAAGGCAGCTTCACCACCATCAGCGGCAAGGCGTTCCGGCCGCGGCTGATGGACATGGGGCGGCTCGCCTGGATGTTCTTCGGCGTCTGCGCGCTCTACATCCTCGTGGCCGTCGTCCTGCCGCTGGCGGCGCTGATCTTCACATCGCTCGAGCGCTTCGCCACCGTGATCCTGAGCCAGGCCGAGTTCACCCTGGCCAACTACCAGACGGCCCTGGCGCTGGGACCCGTGCGTGTCGCGCTCATGAACAGCCTTGGCCTCGGCTTCGGCGTTGCCACCGTCGGCGTGGTGCTGATGGCGTTCCTGGTGTGGATCATCTACCGCTCGCGCATCGTGGGCCGCGGCGTCATCGAATATCTCGTGATGTTCCCGCAGGCCGTGCCGCGCCTGGTATTCGGCCTCGCCCTGCTGTGGGCCTGGATCAACATGCCGGTCTCCATCTACGGCACGCTCTGGCTGCTGGCGATCGCCTACCTCACCGTCATGCTGCCGCTCGGCGTGCGGACGCTCGCGGGCGTGGTGCTGCAGATCGACAAGAGCCTTGAGGAATGCGCCCGCGTCTGCGGCGCGGGCTGGCTCTATCAGATGCGCACCGTGACCCTGCCGCTGCTCAAGCCCGGCATCCTGGCGGCGTGGCTGCTGATCTTCATGGCCTGCGTGCGCGAGCTGGGCGTGTCGGTCTTCCTGATGGGTCCCAACGCCAAGGTGATCGCGCCGTCGATCGTGGCGGCCTTTGCCTCCAGCGGCACCGAGCTCACCGCGGCGATGGCGCTGATCCAGACCGGTACGGTGGTCGTGGCGCTGATGATCCTGTTCCGCCTGAGCCGCGGCGCGACGAAGGAGTTGACGTGAGCGAGACGCGTATCGAGATTTCCGACCTGGTCATTCGCTATGGCGAGGCGACCGCGGTGAACGGCGTCAGCTTCACCGTGGGGCCGGGCGAGCATCTCACCCTGCTGGGCCCCTCCGGCTGCGGCAAGACCACGACGCTGCGCGCCATCGCGGGCCTAGAGGTGCCGACGAGCGGCAGTATCCGGGTGGACGGCACGGCGATGTTCGACAGCGCCCGGGGCATCAATGTCGCGACCGAGGATCGCGGCGTGTCGATGGTGTTCCAGTCCTACGCCGTCTGGCCGCACATGACCGTGTTCGACAACGTGGCCTATGGCCTGCGCGTGCGACAGCAGAGCCGCGCGGAGATCAAGGCCAATGTCGAGCGCGCGCTCGACCTGGTGCAGATGCGCCATCTTGCCGATCGCGGCGCGTCCAAGCTTTCCGGTGGCCAGCAGCAGCGCGTGGCGCTGGCTCGCGCCATCGCCTTCTCGCCGACCGTCGTGCTGTTCGACGAGCCTCTCTCGAACCTCGACGCCAAGCTGCGCGCCGAGATGCGAGTCGAGCTGCGCGAACTTCAGCGGCGTCTCGGCATCACGTCGGTCTATGTGACGCACGACCAGGAGGAGGCGCTCGCCATCTCCGACCGCGTGATCGTGATGAACGTGGGCGTGATCGAGCAGATCGGCACGCCCGAGCAGATCTACAACAGGCCGAAGAGCCGCTTCGTCGCGGACTTCGTGGGTTCGGCCAACCTGATCAAGGGCAGGGTCACCGGCCCCGGTGCCTTCGAAGCCGAGGGCGGCGTCGTCCTGAAGACGGTCGGCGCCGCCTCGGGTCATGAGGTGGCCGTGCGCACCGCCTATATCGATCTCGTCCCACAGCCCGGCGACAACCAGCTGCCGGGCACCGTGCGCCAGCGCCTGTTCCACGGCGACTTCGTGCAATACATCGTCGAGTGCGCCTGCGGCCGCCTGATCGTCCGGCGTCCGCCGGTCAATCTGCTGAACGAAGGCGCACCCGTGACGCTGTCCTTCTCGCCCGAGCACACCGTGCTGCTCGAAGGATAGCGCTACTTGATGCCGAGCAGCTCGACGTCGAAGATCAGCGTGGCGTTGGGCGGAATGACGCCGCCGGCGCCGCGCGCGCCATAGCCGAGTTCCGGCGGAATGATCAGCGTGCGCTTGCCGCCGACCTTCATGCTGGCGACGCCCTCGTCCCAGCCGCCGATGACGCGCTTCATGCCGATGGGAAACTCGAAAGGCGAGCCGCGGTCGACGGAAGAGTCGAACTTCTTGCCCTTCTCGCCGCCGTCGGACAGCCAGCCGGTGTAATGCATGATGCAGATCTGTCCGGTCTTCGGGCTCGCGCCCGTGCCGACGGTGGTGTCGATGATCTTCAGGCCGCTCTCGGTCGTCATGGCTTTTCCTTGCGTTTGTGCCGCCGCCGGAGCAGCTGCGAGGGTTGCGGCCGCGATCAGGAAGCGGCGGGACAGTGTCATGGGCTGGTCCTCGGTTTCAAGCCGGCATCTATTTCAGCGCCAGTAACGACCGTAATAGGTGGTTTGAGGCGGCGCGCCTAGACTCGCGAGATGATGACCTATGCATGGGAGCGCGCCGTTCCAGTGGCGCATTATGCTTGTTACTTCGTGTAACTGGCCTGTCTCAGGGCGGCACATCCGAACGCCGCGTGCTGGCGCCGCGCTTGTTTTTTTTGCCTCCCGGGGGCGGGGGAGGCAGGCGTGGAATTCGGGAACAAAGCGGCAAAACGCCTATTTCATCGATATCGGAGGCTTCCCGACACGTCGGGAAACTTCGGGAAGAGTCCTCAGTACGGCGCGTCGCCCGCCACGATCACGCGGTGCATCAGCCGGCGCTCGCCCTCGGGATAGTCGGCGTTGGCCTTGTGCATCGTGGACCGGTTGTCCCAGATCACGATGTCGCCCTGCCGCCAGGCATGGCGGTACTGGAAGCGCGGCTCGATCGCATGGGCGATCAGCGTGTCGAGCAGGGCGTCGCTCTCGGCGCGGTCCATACCGACGATCTGCTCCATGCGATTGGCATTGAGGTAGAGCGCCTTGCGCCCGGTCTCCGGATGCGTGCGGACCAGCGGATGCGTGGCCTCCGGCATCGCCTTCATCTCCGACTCGGGCCGCTTGGAGACCTTGTTGGTCTGGCGGCTCGATTGGTACTTGTGGATCACCTGCAGCCCGTCGATGCGCGCCTTCATCTCGGGCGAGAGCGCCTCGTAGGCGGCATGCATGTTCACGAACTGCGTGTCGCCGCCGCGGCTCGGCACGACCACACCGTAGAGCATGGTGAGCGAGCAGGGCTCGCGCATGAAGCTGTCGTCGGTGTGCCAGGAGGCGCCGTTGACCAGTTTCTTGCCGTCGCCCAGCACATCGCGGTCCTCGCTCGAGATGATGTTCACCTCGGCGCATTCCGCGGTGCTCGCGAGCTGCAGGCGCCGCATCGGCGTGCCGAACCGCGCCATGGCATCGCGAAACGCGGGTGGCGCCAGCTTCTGGCCGCGGATGCACAGCACGAGGTTGCGGTTCAGCGCCTCGCGCAGTTCCGCCTGCGTCGCGGCGTCGGCCGGGCGGTTGAGATCGAGGCCGGTCACGGCGACGGCCATGTGATCGCAGAGCTTCTCGGAAACGAGGGTCATGGTGTTTTCTCGAAAACGTCGAATTCGCCCAGCATACCACGCTGGCGCCAGTTCTGGCGCCAAGCCGGGATCGTCCTGTCGAAATACGCGACGTCCTCGTCATGCAGCATGATGTAGTCGAGATTGGCCGACTGGATGTAGCGGTCGAGCGTGCCCGCGAGCAGGGCACGCAGGGCCTCGACATTCATCTTGCCGTCGAGGTTCACGACCCGCGTGGGATAGAGGAAGCCCAGGCGGCCGGACTCGGCCATGCCGATGCGCGATGTGCCGGCGGCGTAGGGAGAGCGCACGATTTCGTACGCCTCGGGCCCGAGATGGCTGCGCCACGGCCGGCCATAGTCTCGCGCGATCCAGTAGAGGTTCGAGCCGACAGTCGCGGCCGCGACCGCCAGCACCAGCGCGCCCGCCACGGGCCGGCCCTCGATTTTCGCGAGGCCGCGCACGATCAGCAGCGCCAGCAGCACGAAGACAAGCAGCTTGAGCGGCACGAAGTAGCGCTCGAAGAACCGACCGGCGGCGCTCACCAGCGGGTAGTAGAGGAGCAGGCACAGCGTGGCGGCGGCAAGGCTCAGCACTAGCCAACCCGACGGCGGCGCGAGAACCGGACGCAGGCGCCTCCAGCAGAGAGTGAGAAGGGCTGCGACGACGAGCGTCACCCCAGCCGCCACCGCGAGATGCTCGTCGACCACGGTGCGGACCTTCAGGAAACCCATCGGGTCGATGCTCGCCACGATCTTGCGCGCAATCGAGACAAGGGGCACGTAGCCGCGCACGCCGATCGAGGTGGCGATGCCGCTTTGGGGCATCGGGTGGCCCGACGCCCACTGGCAATAGGCAAGCCAGGGCACGACGATCGCGCTGGCCACGGCAACGACGATCGCTACGTCGCGGACCGGATGCCGGCGCTTGCCGAAGAACAAGGTCGCGGCCAACAGCGCGCCGCAGAGGAAGAGGGCGTCGTTGCGCGCCAGCATGGTCAGGCCCGCGAGCGCGCCCAGTCCGAGCACGCGGCGCACGCCGATGCGGTCCGGCTCGGCGGCGAGATAGTCGTGGAAGGCCGTGATAAGCCACAGAACCAGGGTGAGATAGAGTCCGGTCTCCATGCCGTTGAAATAGCCGCGCGTGAATTGCGCCTCGCCGAGGAACAGCACGGCCAGCAGGGCGGCGGCGAGAGGGGAGACCGGCGTGCGCGACATGCGGCGCACCAGCCGCACGAACAGCATCGCGCTGGTGAGCCACAGCGCGATGCTGATGACGTAGATAATTGCCAGGGCCGCCCGATCCGACGGGGCAAGGAAGGCCACGGCGCAGACGAGGGCCCACAGGGGCTGGAAGCCGGTCGTCCAGTGGGTGCCGTCGATGGTGATGCCGTGGCCCTGGGCGATGTTGCGCGCGACGGTGAAGAAGTAATAGGCGTCGTCGCCGCCTTCGGCGAAGCTCACCGCGACGATGTCGGAACTCGTCACGCGCTGCGCGAAATCGACGGCGAAGGCGCCGACGAGGATCGCGACCAGCAGCCAGACGAGGGAGGCGATCCTCATCAGATCGATAGCCTGTTGAACACGATGCGCGGAATGTGGCGCACGATCAGCATGATGAGCTGCCAGACCGGCGGCGCATATACGACGGACTTCTTGCGGTCGATGCCGC
>CAIWTJ010000110.1 GCA_903915535.1 Enhydrobacter aerosaccus | reverse complement strand
CCTGCCTGTAAAGTTCCACGCCCTTCATCCCCCCGCCCTCTGCACGCCGTGCAAAGAGCTATCTGCCGAGGTATTTTTGCTCCGGCGCAACCAGACTTTCCGGCCGCTTCAGTGAGGGATTTTGTCTCCGGCGCTTACACATTCAGTTCGCCTACTTCCTCAGTCGTAACCTTGCCTCCCGCGGCAGGCGCCCATGCAGTCTCCGTAAAGGGGCGGCGGCATTCGAACTCACACAATTCTTGTTCCGCTCTCAGTCGGTGATCCTCTGGTGTTAGCCCCAGCGAAATCTTTTGCCACGCTACCGCCCGATTGAAGTCTCCGCACCGCGCAAACGCGGCGGCAAGAGTTCCGAGAAACGCCCAGTAGCCCCAACCCGATTTGGCGCAAACCCACTCAGCGACAATAACCGCTTTTTTTGCATTGTGAGCGCTCGGCGCTTTTGCCGTAGCAAGCTGCCATGCCACGTTGTTCGCGGGCCATAGAAAGTCATTGTCGAGGCGGGCCGCTGCATCATATACGGCTTCTGCGTCTTGCCATCGCTCCAGTTGCCTAAGCCCCTGCCCAATATTGTAGAGTTCGATCGCATCTGACGCTTTAGTGTCTCCAAGCTCGGCAAATAGTAATCCACGCTTGGCAAGCCAATCGCCATCGAGGCCTGCACCCTGCTCAAAGAAAATCGCGTGCTCAAAGAGTTTTATCGCGGAGATGAAGTCACCTGTGACTTCGACGGCATGCTCGGCCTGACATGCAAGCGCGGCTGCTCTCTCCCGATCTTGAAATATGATCCCAACACCCTCCGCCTTAAAAAAAGCTCTCGACTGCGATGGCTCAATGAGCAGGTGGGCACGAAGTGCATGATCTGACGAACGATCTACAAATCCGTCGGAAGGAGCCGAGAGGGCCACACTGAGGTTAACGGGCTGCGAGGCAATAGACATGTAACTTCTCCTCTTTAGCCGCTTTGGCGAAGTGCCGGGGGCGGCAAGCTGGATCAAATTCCCCGGCCCGTAAGGTGGGCCAGCCCGAACAATCAACGCAACAAGACCAACAGAGGCAATGCATCCTCCACAGCCCACACGAGTCCATTTTGTCGGAAGCGGTTCCCGAGTTCTGTCGCCGTCACGAGATTGATGCCGAGGACGAGAAGGCTTTCTTCCGCTGGCCACTTGCCCGTAGGGTCGACCCCGTACGCGGGAATGTGGTCAAGGTCCCGTCGCTTTAACTCCGTCACAAGGTCCTGTTGCGCTCGATCATTTTCCACTTTGGAGTGCCGTTCGCTCCATGGGTTCCAGGCCGTTAGAATTGCCGACGATGTAACCTTGCGACCAAGCGCTATTTGGCCGAGAAGCAGCGACCTCAGCCCCGTATGCCGTTGCCCGACAAGCAGCGTGAACCCGGCGGGCCTGCTAATTCGATATTCAGTGGCTAAGTACGCCTCGATCGTCTTGGGTGATATAACCGAGCGATCGAGCGCTGAAAGGTGCGTTCCCAGAAACATAAAAGCCCTCCTGCTGGAGGGCTGACGCTTGCCGTTTTGTTGCTCCGAAGAGCCACATCCCCTTACGGGAAACCACCTTGCCCGGTTGGCAGGTTGGTATGGGCGTCAGCCCAACTCTTGATGACTTCTTAAGATAATACAAGGGAGGGCAAATTTCAAGATTTGGTGCGCTTGAAATTTCTAGAAGCCAGTTGGATACGGAACGCGTCTGAACGATGGCCGAGCAGATAGGCACCGCGAGGGTGGAGACCCGATCATGGAGACGCGGCGTTTTGGTCGCTTTCAAGAATGACCGGGAGGACACGCGTGAGTCGTTAAACTTTATACGAATACTCTTTAATAGATCCATGAGTCTGTTACACTTTCTCCATGGATCAAACCTATAATCTAAACGGTGGCTTCAAGCCGACAATGAAGCGGTTTGCTGATCTGGGCGGCCCTGATTTCTTCCCTACTCCCAAGTGGGCAACGTTCGCCCTAGTCGACAACGAGAAATTCACCGGTGAAATTTGGGAAAGCGCGTGCGGAGATGGTTCGATGTCTCGCGTATTGGAGGAGACTGGCCAACCGGTGTTTAGTTCCGATCTTCACAACCGCGGATATGGTGAAAGCGGCCGTGACTTTCTCACATGGGCGCGCAAGGCCGACAATATCGTCACCAATCCACCTTATAACAGCGCCGAAGGCTTTGTGGCGGCTGGAGTAAAGAACGCCTCTCGCAAGTTTGCTTTGCTGTTGCGCCTCGCGTTTCTCGAGGGTGCAAACCGCGCTAACACAATTTTCGCCAAGACGCCGCCGTCACGGGTTTTAGTATTCAGCGAACGTATTACATTCTATCCGAGCGGAGTGGAGCCAAAAGGCACCGGCACCACTGCCTATGCGTGGTTCGTTTGGGACAAAGACGCCCCGAGCCGTACCGAATTGAAGTGGTTAAAGCCCGGCTATAAAGCCCGCTACTCTTAGGGAATAGGCACACACTTCTTGGCGTTCCCGTTCGCCGGGCCAGGTCGAAGGATCTCGACAAAGCCCCCAACTCAAACAATGGACGAGATACATTGGGAATACGGACCGGGCTAAGATCGCCCCTTCCCCGGTGACCGCACGGCCATTCAATGCGGGACGGTGTGTAGGATAGTCCTCGGGTGGCCCTAGATCAGTAGGCTCATACGACATGAAGCGCTTCCTAGCGGCCCTCGCTCTTATCGCGGCAAATGCCACTCAAGCATTGGCGTGGGGCAACGAAGGCCATCGTGTCGTCGCAGAGATCGCCGAGCAGTACCTCGAACCCAACACGGTTAGCCAGGTGCGCGACCTCCTCGCCATTGAGAACACGACGTCGCTCGCGAGCATATCGACATGGGCAGATCAAATCCGCCCACAACGGCGGGCAACTGCCCCGTGGCATTACGTCGATATCCAGATCACAGAGCCAATCTACGACGCCCATCGAGACTGCGCCGACGAGAACTGCGTCATCGCCAAGATCGACCAGTTCGCCAAGGTGCTGGGCGATCGCACCGCCCTCCCCGCCCAACGACTCGAAGCCCTGAAGTTCGTCGTCCACTTTGTTGGCGACCTTCATCAGCCATTCCATGTGGCCGATAACCACGATCGGGGCGGCAACGAGGTCGTCGTGACGTTCAACGGGCGCAAGACGAACCTCCACGCCGTCTGGGACACCGCCCTGCTCGCTCCCGCTATTCAAGGCGACGAACGTGCCTACGCGCTAAAGCTGAATCGTTCGATATTTCCAGCCCACATTGAGGCATGGAAATCCGGTTCAATCGTCGATTGGACCAACGACACCCATGCCTTTGCGGTCCGGACGGTTTACGGATCGTTACCTCACGAGGGAGGCGTCTTGCCATCCGGCTACGCGGAGGCGGCGCTGCCACTAGCCAATCAGCAGCTTAAGAAAGCGGGCGTTAGGTTATCTGGCCTGTTGAACAGCGCACTGCACTAGCCTTGGGACTTCTCACGGAAGCATGCAGCAACGAACTCAACATCCACTCCCATTAAGCCGGCGATGAAGGGGGCGTTGCGGGCAAGGCGACCCGCCTGCGCGAGGTGTTCAACATGAGATTGGCAACTCGCCTTCAGCCCCCGCGCAGTTGCTATGCGGAGCCGGATCGCTAATGTTCCCTGTAAGGGGACGATCAATGTCGACACGGACTGCTCTTAGCGCATCTCTATCCGTCGCGGCGACGGCTCTGATTGTAATCGCCGCATGCCCAGCTGCCGCGCAGGTTTATGATTGTACGCTCTCCAGCGTTGCGCCCCGGGCCGTCTATCAGAACCAAGATAGCCAGCAGGAGGGGTTGAAGACCAGGATCGGGAGTACTTGGCGCGTCGTCGTGACGCCGAAGTCCATCACCGAACTTCGTTCCAACGGCCAGACTTTCGAACGACCAATCGCCAACACCTACGAGAAAGTCCGCATCGCCCGGTACCAAAACTGCGAAAGCAATGGTGAGTGCCCCACTGTTGAACGAGTCTTCTTCTTTACCCGCGACGGAGCGCTCACCTCAGCCACGGCTACCTATTCCGATGGCACATCATCCGTCAGCATGCGCGCCTGCAAACCAGGGAACGCCAATCAGCCGCCACGTCCCGCCGTCCTTGGCGCGCGCGTCACGGGATCGAACCGGACTCCTACGGTTACGGGCATCCTCAACGGGTCGGTTAAGCTGTCTTTCCTCGTCGACAGCGGCGCAACCGACGTCGTTGTGCCCGAAGACCACTTCGAGCGCCTGGGCATCAAGCCTACCGGGAGAGTCACCGCGCAGATCGCTGACGGAAGTTCCGTCCTCATGCGGACTTTCACTATCCAATCTCTAACCGTCGGAAACGCCGTAGCCCAGAATGTTATCGCCAGCATTAGCCCTCGTGGCTCTGAGGCTCTCCTCGGCATGTCCTTCCTCGGCCGGTACAAAAGTTGGTCGATCAACAACAGCTATTTGATCCTCAACGAATGAAGGGGACAAGAGCTTCGATGCCGTCGGCGAAACCGCCTCGCATCGCTCTTGGTGGCCGTTCCGAGTAGCCACCTATCGACGGCCGTTGAGTTGTGGTTTACCTCCACCATGGCGGCTGGCGTCTCACAAAAGCCGTGGAGCTTAGAGGACGTAGTGACCATGAGGGGGAGAGCGAGTGCACGCAAGCTGGAGAGTGAACATGCAGTATGCGCGCGTCGGTAGCGTCATTCTGATGGCGGCGCTATTGCTCGCTGCATGTGCAACTCAACCCGCTCCCAGGGTCTCCGATGCACCGGGCTTTTTACTTGGCCTGTGGCACGGGCTTATCGTGCCTTTCTCCTTGGTCGCATCTCTCTTTATGGATGTTCGGGTTTACGCCTTCCCAAATAACGGCGGCTGGTACGACCTTGGATTTGTCCTCGGGGCAGCATCGACGCTGGGCGGCACGGGAGGCACGACCTACCATTACTCAAACTGACCCACTAAACGTGCCAGCAGTAAACATAGTAGTAGTCCATCTTCACGTTCTCTCAAGAAAAAGCCCGCCGAAGCGGGCCCTTCCGATGTGCGGCGGGTGTTAATCACACCCCAATGCCACCTGACGCGCTTCTAGCGGCGATTGCCTGGATAACCGTAAGTGGTCGAGCCGCCGCCGAAGGTCGGATAGGTCTGATACGAGGAGCCGTTCGATCCGTAAGTGGTCGAGCCGCCGCCGAAGGTCGGATAGGTCTGATACGAAGAGCCGTTCGACCCGTAAGTGGTTGAACCGCCGCCGAACGTAGGCTGGGTCTGATACGAGGAGCCGTTCGATCCGTAAGTGGTCGAGCCGCCGCCGAAGGTCGGATAGGTCTGATACGAAGAGCCGTTCGACCCGTAAGTGGTCGAACCGCCGCCGTAGGTCGGATAGGTCTGATACGAAGAGCCGTTCGACCCGTAAGTGGTCGAACCGCCGCCGTAGGTCGGATAGGTTTGGAAAGTCGTTTGGGCCAGGGCCGCGCTGGCTGGCAGAGCGACGAGCGCTGCGATCACAAGTAGCTTCTTCAAGGTCGTCTCCCCAAGAGATAGCCGTTAATGTCGGAATATTTTAGAGGCCATAAGACGTATTGGGAAGCCGATTGGTAGGTCGATGAATTTCATTGGACGTTGCCCCCCAGCTGATCCTACCACCAGTCTCAGCAAGCGAATAACTCGATCCCTCTAAATAGAACGCGGACAAAAAGCGCCGCACTGACTGAGGGAAACGAAATGAGCAAAGCCACCAACCGCACCGTCTCAACCGTCTAGCACTGTCATGTCGACGGGCCTTCCCAGCCGCTGGTTCGTGAGTGCAGTGACGATGCTTTCGATCAGCGAGGCCATCTCTTCGCGGCGAGAGGAGTCGCGATCTTCGGTTTCGTCGCGCCTTGTGCCGACTTTGCCCTCAATGCGATCCGCCACGAGCTCGCACGCCCGCGTGTCACCGTCGATGGCCTTCAGCACCAGCCGTGCCGCGATCACGTCGAGCGCCCGTGGACGCCCGGGCTTGGAGTCGTCGACCGGCGAGCCGCTGGTTCGCTCTGTGCGGGGTTCGGTCGCCCTTGAGACGAACGCCCGGAGCGTCGCGACGTCGAGCATCAGGGCCGCCCAGATCGCGCGAGTGAGCGGCCTGTAGCGCTGATGCGGCGGGAGCTTGTCGAGGTCGACGCCCTGGATCAGGGCGAAGTCGGCGAGCGACGGTGCCTGACGGTCTTGCGGCGGCCTCACGGGCGATGCGGCGGTGCTGGCGGTCATGAGATTGGCGGTCTCCAGTGCTGATCCTGCGGCCTTTCTAGCCGCCGAGAAGCGCGTCCAGACGACGACCCGTGACGCCGTCCAGCGATGCCAGTTCTTGAATGGTCTTGGCAATCCTATGCTCGCGACGGGCCTCCTGAGCCCAGCTTTCGCCTGCACGTCGCATACCGCGGCGTGGGTCGTCCGCCTTCCCCGCCGCGCGAGCCAGCCGATCGATGGGCCCCATCCGGCTCGCAGTCGAGCCCCGCCTCCCGGTGCGGCACGACAGACAAACCCAGCCGATGCCTCCCGGGACATCCGGCAGGGTGACCTCGCCGCGCTCATTCCGCCGTGACCACTCAGCCTCCAGCGCCGCCCGGACAGGTGGTCGCCCGCTGCCGTGAGGCGGGTGCAGCGCCGCGGCTCGCCTGCCGCAGCACGGGCACACGAGCATCCAGCGAGGGGCCTGAACGAGCGAAATCAGCATTCGAGCGCCTCCAAAACACGAGATCGAAATCGCCCGCCTAACAGTGGACTAATAGTCCACTTCATCCTTCGGCAGTGGACTTGGTGGGGCTTAGTAAGCCCTTTTGCCTTCTCACCGGGCTTGAGAGAGCGGCAAAAGTGGAAAGTAGGATTCCAAGTGAGCGTACAAAAGGGCTTACTAAGCCCCACCAAGTCCTACCAAGCTTCGGAAGCCCCCCAAGTGAACTGCTAGTCCACTGCCTCCTGCGGCCACACTTTGCGGATGAGGCGGTACCTCGCCCGGCCATCCTGTACCTGCCGCACGAAAGTCCAGCCGCGGCGGGGGCGCCGGTGCGAGTTCAGCCAGCGACCAAGCCGATCCGGCGAGATCACATCCCGGGCTCCCTTCTTCTCGGCGACGGCAAGACATGCATCCCGCAGTGATAGGCAACGGAAGGGCGGCGGGCCGTCCCAGTTCGTCGGGCGCATCCAATCCTCCGGGGCCGGGGCGCTCCCCCCGGGGGCCTCGCGCTCGCGCTCAGTCGCCAGCGCGACGATCTGGGCGGTCTGGTACTCCGGCGAGATGCCGGAGTCGTCCTCGGCCATGCCCCACTCGACCCACGCATCGATCATCGCATCAAGGCTCTCTGTCGCCTCCCCAATGTCATACGCCTCGTCGGTGCTGGCGGCGATGTCCGGGAGACCGGTCCACATCAGCGGGTCACGAACGGCGCGGGCCCATTCCTCAAACGAGCCCATCGAAACACCTTCCTGCTTCGGCCGCCCGGCGACGACGTAGGCCCGCATGATGGTGAGGGCGTCGACCACCATCTGCGCCCGGTCGCGCAGTACCTCGTCGCGCGGATCGAAGCTGTGGGCGATGCGGTTGGGCCGCTCGCTGCCGGTGTCGATGCGCAGCATGATCGACCGCCGTGCGATCTCGTAGTCGACCTCGGCGTTGTTGGCCGTAATGAAGGGCACGATCCCCGCACCAACCGGCACGAACTGCTGAGTGAAGTAGAGCCGCACGTTGATATCCTTCGCGGTCAACATGGCGAGCAGCTTGCCTCCTCCGATCTTGTAGTGGACGTTGTCGATGATGATGAAGCCGCGGGCCGCCAGCATCGCGGAGTCGAAGTCGTTGTTGAACGTCTCGCTCGACATGTCAGTGCCGTTGACCAACGCCGGGTCGTCGCCGATCAGCATCATCGGCGCAAGTTCTGCAGCGAGCGTCTTGCCGGAGCCGGGCATCGGGGCATCGATGATGTAAGCTGGGCACGTACGGGCAGCGTGTACGGCGAGGATCGCCAGGAACATGCTGACGGCCGCCGCACGGTCGCGATCCTGCGTCAGCGCCCACTCCCCGGCGATAGGCTTCGAGGTGTCGAATTGGAATCCCCGGAACGGACGCGCGAGGCGGCTCGCTGCCTTCCATGCGAGCACCTTGGCGTTCTCGGGCGTGATCTCGGGCATCGGCGGGAACACAGTGCCACAGGGGTCGTAGTAGACGCCGGTCGCCTCGTCGTAGCCGGGCCTGTCGCAGACAGTACCGTCAGGTCGCAGGAAGGGCGTCGTCATCACGCCGCTGATCGGCTTAATCGGTGAGATGTTGTCGCCACGGTATTCCAAAATCTGCTTCACAATGCGCTCGGACGGGAATACCGGGACGGTGATGGTGTCGCCCCTCTTGGTGACCCGCTCTCGGTGGAAGAAGCAGGCACGCTCCAGACGCGCCATCAATATGGGCCGTGCCACGGGTGCGAGGGCGATCTGCTGGCGATCTCCGAACCGCGTTTTGACCCACACCGAGCGGTCGGGAAGCATGATCGCGTTGCCGCGGCGATAGACCGTCCCGGTGCGCCCCAACGCCTCCATCGCCAGCGCCAGATTGGCCTCTTGATGCCCGGCTTTTTCGTTGATCGGGACGCGCCGCAGCGGTTCCTCAGGAGCGAGCGAGCCGTCGACCGTGAGACCGTCGGCGACGGCTCCGAGCCTCGTCTTGAGGAACTCGATCATCGCCCCCGTGCGGTCCGGGTCGGCGGTGCCCCCGATCACGAGGATCACGCCTCCGGCACGCGACAGGAAGCCACGGAATGCCGCGTCTCCGGTACCAATGTCGAAGACCCAACGATCTTCCTCCCACTCCCCGGCCACGAAGCCGGTGAAGGACTTGATGCAGTCAACGATCTTGTCGATATCGTTGCTATCGTCGAGGCCAACGGCGGAGCCAGTATCCGGCATGGCTATCCTCCTGCAGAAATGTTGTCACTTGTAGTGCCGGTGCCGGGCTTCTCCGCCCGCTCCATTGCCGCGATCAACTGATCGACTCCCATCCGCTGGGCCTCTTTTTCCTGTTGCTCGAAGCGCTGCTGCCAATAGTCGACGTCGCGCCACCCGCGCTGGCTGGCATGCCACACAATCGTGTCAAAGCTGATCGAGCCGTTGGGAGCGAACGTGTTCCACGCCCCTTGCGTGTCGCGGGGCCTGTAGCTCGGGTGCTGCCGTGAGAACTCGTCGAACAATGCTCCCGCCGATGCGTCGCTGATTGCAGGCGGCGGTCCGACGCACGCCTTCAGGGCCAAGCCAATTCGAACCCAGTCCTCGCGTCCGAAGTCGTTGACGAGGACGGCCATTGCCGAGCGCACGAGTCCGGCGGGTGGGGCAGCAGCGTTCGAGGACCGCGTGGCTCGCTGCGCGTTGATCTCCTCGCGCCACGACTCGGGAAGTCCGAGCGCGAATGCGAGCGCGCCGATCTCGACACGCGGTGCATCAAGGCGGTCATATTCGACCGTCGCGGCGTAGCCGTTTCCGTCCTGCTTTATCGAGCCGGGTGGCCGCGCCCAGCGCATCCCGCCGGAGCAGTCGCGATCGCCCCAGCCCCCCATCGCGGCAGCGCGAATGAAGGCTCGCCCCATCTCGTGGCTGACGGGTTGGATGAACCAGCACGCCTGGGCATTGAAATGCCCGCCGACACGACGCGTCGCGATGATGCTGTGCGGCCGCACTTCCTCGGGAAGCGACAGCACGCGGTCCAGCGGTGCCTTCGACTTACCTTCTAGGTTGCCGACATCATCTAGCATCACGACGTGGACACGAGCCGTGTTGTCGACGGTGGCACGTGACGCCCCGGGTTTGAACGTCGCGCAATTGAAGTGCAGCCCGCGCGCCAGCACCTGCACGCCGGGCGTCCAGCCCTTTGGCCTGAAGCCCCGGTTGCCGGGGTATGCTAGACCCAGCGCGACCTTCTCGTTCGGCTGGCGCGTCGCGAATGCTTTCGACAAGAAAGTATCGAGGGTCACCTGCACTATTAGGCCCTACCCGACGTTGGCGAGAAGCGGGCCGTCGCAGCTTCGCTCGCAGGCAGAATTCCGCGCTTGCCCTGATCGGCCAGCGTCCGCTTCCTGAACATCTCGTTCGGATCGCCGTCGGGACGGCAGCACGTCCCGCAGATGCCAACGAGGCAGACGCATTTCTCTTGCGTCTCGAACTCAGGCGGATTGGCGAGCGCTTCGCTGTAACGCCTCGGGTCGGCGGCGGAGTTGGGGATGGAAACGCGGTGGAGTACTCCCACCCACCAAGGCCAACGCCCGGGCTGATACCCCATGTCGCGATTGCAGACGTAGCACTGCGGCGGCTTCGGCTTGGTCAAATCGAACGCGTAGAGGAGCAGTTCCTTGTAGTGGAGAGCCGCCATCTCGCCTTGCAGCCAGGTGACTTCCCACCGGAACAAGTAGGCCCCCTCGTGCGGAGCCGTGTCGTCAGGGAAATTGACGATCTTCGGGCGCTGCTTCTTCGCAGCCGCCTTGCGCCGCTCGTGCCGGTTCATCGACCGGTCTCCACGCCGGAGTGCCTGTCGATCAGGTTGAAGTCGGTGGTGGACACTACTAAATTGTCGTCAGGGAACTTTTTCATGGGTTCTCCCTCAGTCTCGAATATTGCGCCGCTGGGCCTGCACGCCCGGCGGCGTTTTCGTTTGGGGTCAGACGGCGGGGTGTGTCCGCTGTGGCGGCTGCGCGGCGCGTCCCAGCAGTTGGCGGATCGACTTGATAGTGACCCGGCGCGATGCGCCCAGCTTCACGCTGGCGAGGTCACCACTCGCGATGAGTTCGTAGACACGGCTTCGGCCAATCGACAGCATCGACGCGGCGGAGGCGACGGTGACGACCACCGGCTCGGTGTGAGCCATCATCACGCCGCCCTTCGCAGCGGCTTGATCGCGACGAAGCGACGGACGGCTTCGGTCGGAATCAAAATTTGTCGACCAAGCTTTTCGTGCGGCAGTACCTTCTGCTTCAGGAGGGTCGTCACTCGCTGCGGCGTCAGGTCGAGCGCGAAAGCGACCTGGCCGATGCTCAACCAGCGCGGCAGGGAATCGAAGTGAAGGGAAGTATTGTCGGACATGTGGCCTCTCTCACAAATAGAGAGGCCGTCATCGCATGGGAGCCCCCTGCACGAATAAGGGGGGACAGGGTTCGTGCTACTCTATTTTTTCGTCGCCTTGTTCCGGCGGGACAAGCGCATCCGGGACTGATTGCGCATCTGCCGCGCCTCGATCCTGATCGTCGCCATCGACACCGGACTCCCAGGGTTCTGGAGCGTCCACATCTCGCGCGCGATCCTGAGGGACGCCTCGGTGCGCTCGGCTCCGGCCAAATGACCGATCATCCGGTCCACCAGATCTGCGAGGCCCTGACCCGCCGCGTCCAGTCGCCGTGGGGCTCCGGAGTTGGGCGAGATCGCGAGATCGCGTGCCGCCGGGACGTGCCGCTTCGCCATCCGCATCCAAAGAACCTTCATCGAGGCTTGTGCGCATTTGAGCCCGTACTCGGTGCAGAGCTTTTCGAATATTAGGCCCCAGTGCCCGTGCGCGTCGGAGTCGGCGGTGTCCCGCTCTTCCTGCGTCATGGGCAGACCAGCCGCTCGCTTTTTTTCGGCAGGGCTCAGCTTGCGCGGCTTCGCCAAAAAGCCCTTGTAAGGTTTTGCTTTCGTCTTCGCCATCACTGACGTCCCTTCGTCTTAGTCTTGCCCTTCCCGCACACGAACGCACCCCAGCGCGCCATCAGATCGCGCCGCTCCTCAAGGAAGTCGCTACGCACGTAGGCGCGCTCAACGGCGGAGCCGACGACATGCCCCAGTGCGTGCTCGGTCAGCTCACGCGACTCGCCTGCGCTCGCAGCCCACGTCTTGAAGGCGCTGCGCAGCCCGTGAGTCGTGCCGTCACCTCCTCCCGCCAGCCGCAGCGTCTTCACCAGCGCCGTCAAGGAGACCGGCCGGTCCTGCACCTGGCCCGGAAAGACGAGCCCATTCGGCTGGCGATGCTGAGCCGCCTCACGCAGCACTGTCTTTGCCTGTGGGCTGAGGGCGACCCGCAGCGCGCGGCCCGTCTTGGAGCGGCTAATAGGCACCGTCCACGTCGAATTGGTTAGGTCGATCTCGTTCCACGTCGCGTGGCTCACCGCCGTTGCCCGCTGCGCCGTGAGGGCGGCGAAGCGAACCGCGAGCGCCGAGATGCCTCGGGCCTTGGCGAGCCTTGCGATCACGGCCGGGAGCTTCTGGTGCGGCACGGCGGCACGGTGAGCCGTCGTATGCACGCGGGCGGGCTTGGGCAGCATCAGCACGAGGTGGCCCCTCCAGCGGGCGACGTTCTCGCCGTCACGCATGCCGCGCGCCTTCGCGAAGTCGAGGACCGCCTCGATGCGACGCCGGAGCTTCACGGCGGTTGCACTCTTGGCGGCCCATAGCGGCTGCAGGATCGACAGGATGTGATCGGTGGTGACCTCGCGGCACGTGAACGTACCGATCACCGGGCTGGCGTAGGTGCCGAGTGTCGCGCGCCATGCCTGATCGGCCTTGGCCTTCCAGCCTGCCCGGTGTGCCTCGATGTAAGCCGCAGCCATCTCATCGAAGGTGGCATCAGCGGGACGGGAGAGGACGGCGCGCTCGGCGAGTGGATCGCGGCCCTCTGCCAGCACCTGCTTAGCTTTGAAGAGTCGTTCGCGAGCCTTAGTGAGCGGTACCTCAGGCCACGGGCCGAAACCCATGTCGCGGCGGCGGCCGTCGAACTGGAAGCGCCAGAGCCACGAGGCTTTGCCGGGCGCACGAACCTGCAGCATGAGGCCGTCCCCCACGCCGTGCCGACCGGGCTTCTGGGCCGCTCTCTCGATGTGGAGACCCGTCATCCGCTTCGCCGTGATCGCCATGCCCCGCCCTCATTATCCTGTCGAATCATGCCGCTTTGCCTGTTGCGGGATTACGCACCCCACACCAGGCCCCACACCTCGGTCCCACAGGGGAGACCGTGCGTGGACGGCCACGGACATTATATAGTAGTCTTTATGGGGTTTTCGAGGGGGTCCGGACAGGGCCGGACGGGTAGCTGGCGTCCCCGAGAGGATTCGAACCTCCGACCTCCGGTTTAGGAAACCGCTGCTCTATCCGGCTGAGCTACGGGGACGTGGCGGCGCTTTTAACTCATTTGGGAGAGCGCGGCAGCCCCCTAAAGTGGCGGGCATGACCGATCAGCCGACCGGGGCCTGGAAGCTCCTCAGCTCGACCTATTCCTTCCGCGACAGATGGCTCACGCTGCGCAGCGACACCGTGGCGTTGCCGGGCGGCGAGACGCTGACGCCGTACCACGTGATCGAATCGCCCGACTGGGTGAACGCGATCGCGATCACCGACGACGGCAACATCGTGCTGGTCGAGCAGTATCGCCACGCCGTGCGGCAGACGATGCTCGAGCTGCCGGCCGGCCATGTCGATCCGGGCGAGGCGCCCGAGGTCGCCGTGAAGCGCGAACTGCTCGAGGAGACCGGCCACGAGGCAGCGTCCTGGCACGATCTCGGCGCGCTGTTTCCCGCGGCCTCGCGCTTCACCAACAAGGTCAGGAGCTATCTCGCGATGGGCGTACGCCCGGTCCGCGCGCCGGTGTCCGGCGGCAGCGAGACCCTGCGCGTGCGCTCGATCCCGTGGGCGGCGTTCGTGGCCGGCCTCTATTCCGGCGACATGATGCTGCGCGAGGCCAACCAGCTCGCCAGCGTCTTTCTCCTGCACATGCACGCGAAATCGAGCGGCGATCCGGCGATCGCGAAGCTGCGCGTCTAGTCCTGCGGCCCGCCGCGGCGCAGCGCCTTGATGGTGCCGTGACGCTTCTTGTCGTCGACGCGGCGGCGCTTGGCTGCCTTCGACACCCGCGTCTTTACCCGCGGCGTCGGGCGGTGGGCGGCCTCGCGCACCAGCTCGACCAGCCGCTCCAGCGCCTCCTCGCGGTTGCGCTTCTGGCTGCGCTGGCTCTGCGCGATCAGCACCAGCACGCCGTCGTTGGTGAGCCGGCTGCCGGCGAGCTTCTCCAGCCGCCAGCGCACGTCGTCGGGCAGCGACAGCGAGTTGCGCACGTCGAAGCGCAGCTGCACCGCGCTCGAGGTCTTGTTGACATGCTGCCCGCCCGGCCCCGTGGCGCGGACAAAGCTCTCCTCGATCTCCGACGGGTCGATCGTCAGCGAGCCGGTGACCCAGATCGGAGCGGTTGCGCTAGGCACGCGTGGCTTGGTAGCGGGCCTCGATGGCGTCCCAGATCTGCGCCTCCAGGCACACGCCGTCGAAACGGTTGATCTGCTGCAGGCCGGTCGGCGAGGTGACGTTGATCTCGGTGAGATAGTTTCCGATCACGTCGATGCCGACGAAGATCATGCCGAGCCGCGCCAGCTCCGGGCCGATGATCTCGCAGATCTCGAGGTCGCGCTTGGTGAGGCCCGCCTTCACCGCCTGGCCGCCGACATGCATGTTGGAGCGCGCTTCGCCCTGGGCCGGCACGCGGTCGATCGCGCCCACCGCCTTGCCGTCGATCAGGATGATGCGCTTGTCGCCCTTGCGCACCTCGGGGAGGTAGCGCTGGGCGATCAGCGGCTCGCGGCTGCGCTGCGAGAACATCTCGAGCAGCGAGGCGAAATTCTCGTCGCCCGGCTGGACGCGGAACACGCCCGCGCCGCCGTTGCCGAACAGCGGCTTCAGGATGATGTCCTTGTGCTCGTCGCGGAACTCGCGCAGCGCGCGCGGATCGGCGCTGATCAGGGTGGGCGGCATCACATTGTCGAAATGCGTGACGTAGAGCTTCTCCGGCGCGTTCCGCACCGACGCGGGATCGTTCACGACCAGCGTCTTGGGATGCACGTGCTCGAGCAGGTGCGTCGTCGTGATGTACGACATGTCGAACGGCGGATCCTGGCGCAGCAGCACGACATCGAAGGTCGCGAGATCGACCAGCGCGGACTCGCCCAGCGTGAAGTGGCTCCCCTTCTCCCGCTTCAGCGCCATCGGCTGCACCCGCGCCAGCACCTTGCGGTCGCGGAACATCAGCTCGGGCGGTGTGTAGTGGAACAGCTCGTAGCCGCGCTTCTGCGCCTCCATGCCCAAGACAAAGGTCGAATCGCCCGCGATGTCGATGGTCGACACATGGTCCATCTGGATGGCGACTTTGAGTTTCATGATCCGTCCTCAGGCGATTTAAAGCGGGCAATGGGAGCGTCAGTTAAGCCCGCGGCGCAATTCCTGCAACAGGGCAGTGGCGTGCCCGCGCATGTCGGCGCCCGCCGCCCCGCCGCTGTGGCCGTCGTCCATCATCAGGAAACGCTCGAAGGCGGCGATCGCGGCCCGTCGCTTGTCGAGCCGGACATTGATTTGCCCGACCTCGTACATCAGCGCGGCCTGTTGTGGGTCGATCGCCAGCATGCGCTCGACGACCTTCATGGCGCCGGCCCAGTCCTCGCGCTGGACCAGGCGCGCGCGGATATTGTTTTCCAGCCGCAGCAATACCTGCCGGTCCGCGACGGGATCGTAGAAGGACGGGTCGGGCTGGGCATTGGGGCCCAGCACCTGGCGGGTGAGGTCACGGAGGTCGGCGGCATCGCGCACGATGCCGTCGTTGAACGGATCGACCACGTGGCGCGCGCCGTCGATCGCCACGCGTATCAGAAAGTGGCCGGGGAAATTCAGGCCTTCGGCATCCCAGCCCTGGTCGCGCGCGACCTGGAGATAAAGAAGCGCCAGCGCCACGGGCAGGCCCTTGCGGCGCTCGATCACCTTCACGATGTCGGCGTTCTGAAGGTCGTCGTAGGTCTCCTTGTCGCCACGATAGGCGAAGGACTGCGCGATCACCTCGGCCAGCGCCTCCGGCGTGGCGCCGCGGCGGTGCACGAGATCGGCGACGGCCGCCGACATTTGCGCGACGTGCTGGCGGAACGGCACCAGATCGATCGGCTCGTCGTGCTGCAGCAGGCTCAGGGTCAGCGCCACTTCGAGCACCTCGAGACGCACGCCGTCGCCGGCGCAGAGGTCCTTCAGACGGGCAAGTTGCTGGGGGGTATCGGCCAAACGTCTACTCCGGGGCGCGCCAGACGTCGGGCAGATGCCGGGGCCACAGTCGGCGCCAAAGGGGGCCCGCCACCAGCACCGCATCGAAGCGCACCGAACACACGGCATAGCGCGGATGGCTGGCGAGGAACAGGTTGGCCGCGCGCGCCACCCTTCCGAACTGTCCCGGCCGCAGAGCGAAGGTTGCCGCGTCGAAATCCGCCCGCGCCTTCACTTCGACGAAGGCCAGCAGAGTGCCGCGCCGGGCCACGATGTCGATCTCGCCCAGCCGCGTCTTGTAGCGCTGCGCCACGATCGTGTAGCCCGCGAGCCGCAGGCGCCAGGCCGCGCGCCATTCGCCGGTGTGCCCCATGCGATGGGCCTTGCGGCGCGTCTCGACGCTCATGACGTGCGCTTCAACTCGAGGGCGCGCGCGTAGACGTCGCGGCGCTTGAGGCCAAGCCGCGCCGCCACTTCCGACGAAGCGTCCTTCACCGAGGCGCCCGCCATTGCCTCGCGCAGGGCGTCGTCCAGCGTCCCGGCCGCCGGCGCCGCGCCCTCGAGGGGCGCGCCGATCACCAGCACGATCTCGCCCCGCACCCCGTCCTGCGCGGCGTAGTGCGCGGCGAGCTCCGGCAATGTCCCGCGGCGCACTTCCTCGAACAGCTTGGTGAGTTCGCGGGCCACCGCCGCCGGCCGCTCGCCCAGCAGTTCGGCGAGGTCGGCCAGCGACGCGGCGAGGCGATGCGGCGCCTCGAAGAACACGATGGTGGCGGGCACGATGGAGGCCTCGCCGATCGCGCGGCGGCGTTCGACGGATTTGGCCGGCAGAAACCCGCCGAAGAAGAAGCGGTCGGTCGGCAGGCCCGACACCGCGAGCGCCATCGGCACGGCCGACGCGCCGGGCGCCGAGGTCACGGCATGGCCCCGTCCCACGGCCGCGCGCACCAGCCGATAGCCGGGATCGGAGATCAGCGGCATGCCCGCGTCGGAGACCAGCGCCACCCGCGCGCCCTGGTCCAGCGCCTTCACAATGCGCGGCTCGGAGGCGTCCTGCGTGGCGTCGCTGTAGGCCACGGTGGGTGCGGAAATGCCATAGTGGGACGCAAGCTTGGCGAACACGCGCGTATCCTCGCAGGCGATCAGGTCGACACTGCGCAGAACGTCGAGCGCACGCAGCGTTATGTCGCCCATGTTACCGATCGGTGTGGCGACAATATGCAGCCCCGGCGCGACCGGCGACGGTTTACGCGAGCCCTGCCCGTCGTTAGCTTGTAGACCCTCGTCCATTCCGCTCCACCAACATCCCCGGGCACCAGATGCGTTTGTCTTTTTTCGCGCTCGCCGCCGCCGTCCTTCTGCTCGGCGCCTGCGACGACGGCCCCACTCCTAGCACGGCGCCGCCGCGCCCGCAGGCTCCCGCGCCGCAGGTCGGTGCGACCACCACGCCGTCGGGCAAGATCCGCATCGCGTTGCTGCTGCCGCTGTCGGGCCGCGCCGCGCCGACCGGGCAGGCGATGCAGCAGGCCGCGGAAATGTCGCTGTTCGACTCGGGTGCCAAGGACATCGCGCTCGCCGCCTACGATTCCGGCGAGACCGCCGACAGCGCCGTCCAGGCCTACACCAAGGCGCGCGCCGAAGGGGCCGCCCTGGTGCTGGGCCCGCTGTTCGGGCCCTCGGCCTCTGCTCTGGCGCCGATCGTCGCGCGCGGCGGCGCCAACGTCATTTCCTTCTCCAACGACGAGAACGCGGCCCAGCCCGGCGTTTGGGTGATGGGCATCGCCGCCCCGCCGCAGGTCCGCCGCGTCGTCGACCAGGCGGTGAGGTCCGGCATCAAGCGCTTCGCGGCTCTGGCCCCGCGCACCGCCTATGGCGAGCAGATGACACGCACGCTGGAGAGCCACGTCGCCGTGCGCGGAGGCGAGGTCGTCGCGGCCGAACTCTACGACGAAGGCGCCGATCTCTCCGCGGCGGCCAAGCGCCTCGCCGCCACCGTCAAAGGCGACGGCAAGCTCGCCATCCTCGTCCCGGTGGCGCCGCCGCGTCTGGCGGCGGCCCTTGCAGCCCTTTCGGGCGCCGGCATCGACAGCAGCAGCGTGCAGCTGATCGGCACCGGCGTGTGGGACATTCCGGGCATCGGCGCCGATACCGCGCTGCGCGGCGCCTGGTATGCAGCACCCGATCCCGCCAAGCGCGCCGATTTCGAACGCCGCTTCATCGCCACCTATGGCCGCCCGCCGCTGCGGCTGGCGACGCTTGCCTACGACGCGGTGGCGCTCGCGGGCCAGCTCGCGCGCCTGAAGCCGGGCGGCGACTTCACCGCCGAGGCGATCGCCAATCCCAATGGCTGGTCCGGCGTCGACGGCGTCTTCAGGTTCCTGCCCGACGGGCGCACCGAGCGCGGCCTGGCCGTGATCGAGGTCCAGGGCGAGCGCGGCCTTGTCGTCAGTCCCGCTCCCGCCAGCTTCGTGAACACCAACTGATGCCGGCTCTTCCCCGCGCCATTCTCTTCGATCTCGACGACACCCTGATCCGCGCCTACGCCCAGCCCGAGGAGGCGTGGACGCGGCTGCTGCACATCTTCTCCGCCCATCTCGATGCGCCAGATTCAGAACCAGGGCGTGCCGCCGCGATCGAGCGTATCCGCACGGCGATCATGGGCGAGGCCAAGGCGTTCTGGAGCGATCACGCCCAGGCCGCGAAGTGGCGGCTCGACATCGGCGGCGCCCGGCGCCTCTCGGTGCGGCGCGGGCTCGCGGCGCTGGGCCGCCCCGACGACGCGCTGGCCGACCGCATCGCCGATGCCTTCACCGAGATGCGGCGCCAGGAATACCGGCTCTATCCCGACGCGCACGCCACGGTCGATGCGTTGCGCGATGCCGGCGTGAAGCTCGCGCTGATCACCAACGGCGCCGGCACGCCACAGCGCGCCAAGATCGAGCGCTTCGACCTCGAGCACCGCTTCCATCACATCCAGATCGAAGGCGAGTTCGGCCAGGGCAAGCCGGAACTCGCGGTCTACCGACACGCGCTCGAGAAGCTCGGCGTGGAACCCGCCGACGCGTGGATGGTGGGCGACAATTACGAGTGGGAAGTCGTGGCGCCGCAGCAGCTCGGCATCTGCGGCATCTGGTACGACCCGTTCGACGCCGGGATTCCCGCGCACGCCACCGCCCAGCCCACGCGCGTGATCAAGCGGCTGGCCGAGCTGGTGGAGTAGCCTCCGCGTCAAAAGTTGACGCCCCTGTGCACCGAAATCCTGGGACACCTCGGATGCCCATGACATAAGGGTTTCAGGCGATTTGTCCCGGATTTCGCCACCCCCTCCGCGCAATAATATTTCGTGATTTGAATATGTTCCTTCCCCGTCTCGGGGAGGGGGAGCCATAAGGCCTAAGCCTTGACCCGGTCCTTGGGCAGCTTGTCGGCGGTCTGAAGGAGCAGGCGATCGACCCGGCCGCCCTTCACGAGATGCGTGTCGAGAATCTCGTCGATGTCGGCCTTGGTCGGGCAGGTGTACCAGACGCCTTCCGGATAGATCACCAGGGTCGGCCCGAGCTCGCAGCGGTCGAGGCAGCCCGCGGTGTTGATGCGCACGTTCTTGAGGCCGAGCTTCTTGGCCGCGCTCTTCATGTGGTCGCGCAGTTCCTCGGCTCCCTTCTCCGCGCAGCAGCCGCGCGGATGGCCTGCCGGCCGGCGGTTGGTGCAGCAGAAGACATGGGCCTCGTAGTACGGCTTGGGATCGGTCGGCTTCTCGCGATCGCTCATTTTGCGTCTATTCCTTCTTGGGGCCGCCGCTGGAGGCGATATTCGCGAGCTGCGACCAGAACGCCTGCTGCATCTGCTGCATCTGGTCGACGCCCTGCATGGAGGCGGGCAGCCACGTCTTGAAGATCGTCTCGGGGTTCATCGAATGCAGATTGGAACGCAACCGCTCCTCGATCTCGCCCATGACCCTCTGCTGCATCGGCCCGAGGTCGGGCAGGCCGAAAAAAGCGCGCGCCTCCTCGGGGGTGCAGTCGATTTCAACGTTCACTTTCATGCAAGAGGCTCCGTTTGCTCCACCTTAGGCGATATGGGGAGGACGGCACAGGCTCTAAAGGGGCTTGTCGAACACCACCACGGACCGATAGTCGCGCCGGATATCGGACTGCAGGCCGACCAGCTCCTTGGACTGCTCGGGCGTGCAGACCTCGCTCTTGGGATGCGCCGTGAACTCGCGCCGCACATGGAGCTTGCCGTCGCGGAAGGCGTAGCTCGACCTGTAGCTCGCGATCGACGTCTCCCATGCCCGTGCCGCCGGCAACCGCAAGGGCTTGAGATCGGCGGGAATCGCCACTTCGAAATTCTCGATCTGCCGGCCGGCATGGCAGGGAAAGGGATTGTGGCGCGGCGCCTCGTGCGTGCCGACGAAGAAGTATCCGGGACGCGGCAGGAATCGCAGGCCGGGCGGCGGGACGAGCGCCTCGCCCGCGGGCAGATCGATCGTATCGGACTGGCTAAAAGTGCCGCTCAAGGTGACTTCGGGCGCCAGATCCTCGCGCGGCGGCGAGGTCCAGCGTCCGGTACCCGGCGGCCCGAACCGGCGAAGCTGCTCCTGTGCCTTGGCCATGGTCAAAGGCGCCACCGACCAGCCCTTCAGATCGATGGCCAGCGCACCATTCGCCCTCTCGCGCGTCGTGCCGGTGACCTTGCCGTCCGGCGTGACTTGGGCTGTGACGAACACCTCGCTCACATTGTCGTCCACGCGCGAGCGCGGAACGCGGGCGACGCGCGACTTGCCTTCGACGGCATGAAGCACCGGCTTGTCGTAGTGAGCCCACGGCAGCATGCCGAAGGCGGCGAGGTGAGACGTCGGCTCCACGTAGCGGTCGAAGTCGGGCAGGTACAGGATCACATGATCGAAATCTGCGACCGGCACGTCGGGCAGCACGTAGCGCGCCGACGAGATATTGATCAAGGCGGGCTCGCTCGCGATTCCCTTCGCGGCGAGCAGGGCCGCGAGCAGCGCCACATGCGCCTTGCAGTCGCCGTAGCGGTTCTGGATCGTCTCGCGCGCCGTTGCCGGGGCGAGCGCGCTGGCGCCGATCATGACCGCGACGTAGCGAATATGCTGCGCCACCCAATCGTACAGCAGCCGCGCCTGAGCCGCGCGATCGGCGGTCGTGCCCACGATCTCATCGGCCAGCGCCGTGATCTCCGGCGTCACCGCCGCCGAGACGACATGCAGCTTGCCGTAGTAATCGCCAATCTCCTGGTACGAATGGAACGTCGAGATCGAGAAACGATCGGCCCAATCCAGCGGCGCGGTCGAGTTCGCTTCGGCGCGAATTTCCTTGTTGGTGGACCAGGTCAGAACCTGCCGCACCCGCCCGTCCGATGTCTCGACCCGGCGCTGCAGGCCATGGCTTTCGACGGTGAGCGGGAGCGTCTCCGGAGAGTCGAACGTATATTCCGAGGCCACGGCGCGCACCGTCCGCGTCGGCGCCAGGCTCCACGAGAAACCCGGCCAGAACGAACCGAACTTCTTCACGCGATAGACGTAGCGAATCGAATCGCCCGCACCGACGTCGGGAAAGACGATGCTCTTGGTCCGAAGCGTCGAAAAGAGTGCGACCTGAGGCGCGGTCTGGGGAGCGATGTCGAATATCTTGTCGGCGGCGACCGGCAGAACACGCCCGTCGGACTTGACGGTCGCGGCCTCGACGATCTCCAGGGTCTGCATATCTGCGTAGTAGGAAACATCGGCCCGGCTGCCGTTGCGCGCAGCTTCGGTGTCGAGGAGCTTGCGCTCGAACTCGACCGTGCCGGTCCAGTGTCCCTTCTCGTCGAGCGTGTAGTGGCGCCGGTCGACCGTCCATATGACGGCATATTCCTGGGCGGCGACGGGCAAGGCCTGCAATGCCCAGCAGATCAAAACGGCCAGAAATCCCGCTCGCCTCATGCATTCTCCCGGCGTATGCACGGGTCATCATGACGCAACACTGGCTCTCTCGAAATACCCGTGTCGACCACAACCGCCCGTTTGGCGCCGCCCAGCGCGCCGTGATCGATCCCGACCGCGTGCCGGACGTCGGCGCGCTCCTGGGCGACACGCACGGTCCCACGCCCTTGCAAGCGCTGCCCGCGCTGGCGGCGCGATTCGGCGTCGGCGAAATCAGGGTCAAGGACGAGAGCCAGCGCTTCGGCTTCGGCGCCTTCAAGGCGCTGGGCGGCGTTTTCGCGGTCCATCAATTCATCGCCACGCACAAGGACCGCGCGCCCGGCGACATCGTCTTCACGACAGCGAGCTCGGGCAATCACGGCCGCTCGGTGGCCCTCGGTGCGCAATCGGTCGGCGCGCGCTGCACGATCTTCTTGCCGAAATTCACCTCGGCGGAAAAGGAAGCAGCGATCCGCGCGAAGGGCGCCGACGTGATCCGCATCGACGGCGACTACGACACCGCGGTCGCCGAATGCCGCCGCCAGGCCGCCGCGAAGGGCTGGACGGTGATCTCGGACACGTCGTGGGACGGCTATGAGGATGTGCCGCGCGACGTGATGCGCGGCTACACGATGCTGGCCAAGGAGATCGTGACCCAGTGGCCGGCGGGTCCCACGCATTTCTTCGTGCAGGCGGGCGTGGGCGGACTGGCCGCCGCCGTCATCGGCTATCTTTGGGCCGTCATGCCGACGCGTCCCGTGTCCGTGATCGTCGAACCCCAGAGCGCCGACTGCTGGTTCCAGAGCAACAAGGCAGGCCGACCAACTCTCGCGAGCGGCGCAGCGGACACGGCGATGGGCGGTCTCGCCTGCCGGGAAATCTCGCCGCTCACCTGGCCGGTGCTGGGCGTCGGCACCGACTGGTTCATGACCATCACCGAGGATCAGGTGATGCCGGCCCGTCGCCTTTATGCGCATCCGGTGAACGGAGATCCGGCAATCACGTCAGGTCCTTCAGGCTGCGCGGGGCTCGCCGGCCTCACCCGTATCTGCAGCGACAAGGCTGCGTTCGCGATGTTGGGACTCGACCGAAATTCGCGCGTGCTGCTGATCAATAGCGAAGGCAATCTCGGCGAAGGTACGGTATGACCGAGGCACGCGTACCGAACGAGGAGTAACGCTGTGCAGCTTCAGCTCAAGACGTGGCAGTTCGTCGAGGAATACCTCAAGACCAAGACCGGCATCATCATCCCGATCGGCTCGACGGAGCAGCATGGCCCGACCGGCCTGATCGGCACCGACGCGCTCACCGCCGAGATGATCGGGCGCGGCGTCGGCGAGAAAGTTGGTGCGCTTGTGGCGCCCACGATCTCGGTCGGCATGGCGCAGCATCATCTCGACTTCGCGGGCTCGATCACGCTCAAGCCGACGACGCTGATCGCCGTCGTGCGCGACAATGTGCTGTCGCTCGCCAAGCACGGCTTCACCCGCTTCTTCTTCGTGAACGGCCACGGCGGCAACATCGCCACGGTGACGGCCGCCTTCTCCGAGATCTATGCCGAGCGCTCGATGGAGCGCATGAGCAACCAGCCCTCGATCAAGTGTGCCCTTCGTAACTGGTGGGACAGCCCCGGCATCAAGCGGCTGAGCTCGGAACTCTATCCGACCGGCGAGGGCAGCCACGCGACCGCCTCGGAAGTGGCGCTCACCTGGTACAAGTACCCCGAGACCATGGACCGCCGCGTGCTCGAGCCGCGCATCGCGCCGAATGGCTCCTTCGCCGATTCCGAAGACTATCGCCGTGCTTTCCCGGACGGCCGCATCGGCTCCGACCCCAGCCAGGCGACGCCCGAACACGGCAAGCGCTTTTACGACCAGGCGGTCGAGGACGTGGCGCGCGACTACGAGAGCTGGGTCGCGCGCTAGCGCTTCATGTCTTCCGGACCGCGAGCTTCCAGCTCGCTCATGAGCGAGCTGAAAGCTCGCGGTCCGCTTGAGGTTTCCTTAAGGCTGCTCGTCGGCGAGCCTCGGCAAAGGCGTGCCGCGCGCCTGTTGGCGCTTCAGGATGTAGAGGCCTGAGGCGACCACGACCACGATGCCGGCAAAGGCCAATGCGTTGGGCACGTCGCCCCAGACGAAGTAGCCGATCACGATCGCGCCCAGCACCGAGCCGTAGCGCAGCGCGCCCAGCACGGACATCTCGGCACTGGAGCGCAGCGCCAGCATCAGGAACTGGTAGCCCGCCGCCAGCAGCAGCGAGGCGAGGATCAGCAGCAGCACGCCGCGTGTCGACATCGGGTGCCAGCCTTCGACCGCAGCGAGCGCCAATCCCATGAGCGCCACGGCAGCGGCGGACCAGAAGGACATGATCGTCGTGGGAACGTGCGCGGGAATGTAGCGCCCCAGCGTGTCGCGGATCGCGCCCAGCAGCGACGAACCAACGACCACCCAGCTCCAGATGTTGAGTTCGTCGGCCTTGGGCTGGATCACCATCACCACGCCCACGAAGCCCAGCACGATCGCGGTCCAGCGGCGCCAGCGCACGTCCTCCTTCAGGATCACGACCGCCAGGATCGTGAGGAAGAACGGCGTCGACAGGTTGATCGCCGTCGCGGTCGCGAACTGGATGTGCGAGAGCGCGACCAGATAGGTGAGCGCCGCCACCGCCTCGAGGAGGCCGCGCGTGAACACGGCAGGATGGGCGATCGTCGACATCCGCCGCCAGCCGCCCGTCGACAGCAGCACCAGGAAACACCACAACGTGGCGAACACGCCGCGCAGGCCGACGACCTGGATGGCCGGCGCCGTCTCCGCCGCGAGCTTGATGAGCGCGTCGTTCAGAAGAAAGACCACGACCGACGCCGACATCCAGAGGATGCCGCGGGTATGGCTGATCACTTCGCAGGGCTCACTTTGATGGGCCGGCCATCTTCAGGATGAGTTTCCAGTGCTCGTCGCTGACCGGAGAAACCGAGAGGCGTGACTGGCGCACCAGTCCCAGCTCCTTGAACTTCGGGTCCGCCTTGATGTCGGCCAGCGTGACGGGCTTCTTCAGCGGCTCGACCGGCGCCACGTCGACGGTGACGGCCTTGCCCGCCTTGTCGGTCGGATCGAGATAGGCGGTCTTGGTGACCTTGGCGATGCCCACGATCTCCTTGCCCTCGTTCGAGTGGTAGAAGAAGCAGAGGTCGCCGGCCTTCATCGCCTTGAGATTGATCGCGGCCTGGGCGTTGCGCACGCCGGTCCAGGACGTCTTCTTGTCCTTCACGAACATGTCCCACGAATAGACCGACGGCTCGGACTTTATGAGCCAATGCGCCAT
>CAIWTJ010000109.1 GCA_903915535.1 Enhydrobacter aerosaccus | reverse complement strand
GATGCGGCTGATGGTGCTGAAGGCCGCCAAGGCGATGGACGTGCTGGGCCACCGCGAGGCGCGCGTCTGGATCAGCATGGTGAAGGCGATGGTGCCGGAGAAGGTCTGCACCATCATCGACCAGGCGATGCAGATCCACGGCGCGACCGGCATCTCGCACTGGACGCCGCTGGCGGAGATGTATGCCCAGCAGCGGACCTTGCGCTTCGCAGATGGTCCCGATGAAGTGCACCACATGGTCGTTGGACGCGCGGAGATCTCGCGGCACTGATCTTTGCCGAGGCCCATCCTTCGAGACGGCCGCTACGCGGCCTCCTCAGGATGAGGATTCTGGTGGCCGATCGACCGACAAAGACCTCACCCTGAGGAGCCGTGCGTAGCGCGGCGTCTCGAAGGGTGGGCACGCGCAGGGTTCAGACCGGCGGCACCGCGTCGAGCACGTCGCGAAAGACGGCGAACTGTTCGTCGAACGCGCGGCGGCTGTAGTCCTGGTAGTACCCCGCGGTCACGGCGACGACGAGGTCGAGGTCGGGCACGATGCGGATCGACTGGCCGCCACGGCCCAGCGCCGCCCTCCAGGAGACGCGGCGCCCGCCGTGCGGGGAGCTGCGCAGCCACCAGAGATAGCCGTAGTCGTAGCCGTCGCTTGCCGCCAGGTGCTTCGCCGTCGAGGCGTCGATCCACGCCTTCGAGACGACCTGCCGTCCGTTCCACGTGCCGCCGTTCAGCACGAGCTGGCCGAGGACGATCATGTCGCGCGGCCTGAGACGCAGGCCGCCGCCGGCATCGGTCTCGCCCTTCACTCGCTTCCACTCCCACGCCGCGATGCCGAGCGGGTCGAACAGCACCTCGCGCGCGAACTCGTCGAGATGCTTTCCGGTGACCTTGCGGATGATGGCCGAAACGAAGGCGAGCGCGCCGGTGTTGTAGAAGAATTCCTTGCCCGGCGGCGCGACGACGGGAAGGCCGAGCACGTAGCGGCAGGAGTCGCGCGCCCTGTTCATGCGCGCCTCGTCGTTGTCATCGTTGCCGGTCGCGGGCGTGGGCTCCACCCACCGGCGGCCGATCGACATGGTGAGCGCATGCGCAAGCGTGAGGCGGTCGTTGTCCGGCGAATGCAGGTCGGCATATTCGGGAAAGAAGCCGAGCAGCGGCTGGTCGACGGACGCGATCAGGCCGCGGTCGAGTGCCACGCCGACGCACAGCGAGGCGATGGCCTTGGAGACCGACTTCATGTCGTGCAGCGTGCCCGCGTCGAAGACGGTGTCGCGCACGCGGCGATCGTGGATCTCGTCGGGACCGCTGAAGTATCGCTCGAACACCAGCCTGCCGCCCTGCGCCACGAGCACGGAATGGATGTTGGCCGTGCCGACGGCGAGCCGTGCGGCCATCCGGCGAAGCGCCGCGAGATCGACGGGGCCGTCGTCCGCGGCCGCGGCGCCCGGCGCGAGGATCGTGCCGCCCAGAAGGGAAAGGACCCGGCGACGCTTCAGTTGGTCCACGCGTTGGCCTCCGTGGCCGGCGCAGCATGTCCGGGCCGCCAGCCGGGCGGCCCGAGCAGATAGCCTGCGACCTCACGCACCGATCGCGCACTATAGAGATCGTTCGCCATCTTCAGCCATTCGTGGAAGGCGATCTTCACGGGATTGTTCGAGCGCAACGGCGTCGTGAGGCCATACCGGCAGGGCACGTCGGCGCGCTCCCGGGCGAAGGTGCCGAACAGGCGGTCGAACACGATCAGCACGCCGCCGTAGTTGCGGTCGATGTACTCGGGGTTCGACGCATGATGGACGCGATGGTGCGACGGCGTGTTCAGCACATATTCCAGCCAGCCGAGCTTGGGGATCCACTCGGTGTGCAGCCAGAACTGGTAGAGCAGGTTCAGCGACAGGGTGGTGAAGACCGCCTGGGGCGTGAAGCCCAGCCAGATCATCGGCACATAGAAAAGGGAATTGCCCGCTATCTTGCCGGTCACGCCGAAACGGTAGGCGATGCCGAGGTTGAACTCGTTGGGCGAGTGATGAACGGCATGGGTGGCCCAGAACCAGCGCACGCGGTGCGCGGCGCGGTGATACCAGTAGTAACAGAACTCCTGGCCCACGAAGAGCAACGCCACGCTGGCGACGCCGCCCAGCGGCACGGTCGTGAGCCGATGCGCCCAGGCGAGGCGGATCAGCGGCGCCACGATGCTCACGGTCACGACCGCCCCCACGAGATAGTCCCGCGCGAGGGCATCGGTGACGGAGGCGGCCCAGGAGCGCCAGTTGTAGGCGCGTCTCATCACGAATGTCATGACGAGGGCTTCGAGGGTGGCCAGCACGATCACGGCCGGCAGCGCCCAGATCAGGATTGTGTACAGGGTCATGGCCGCACCCTGCGGCGGATGCGGCGCTCAATCTCGCCGATTTCCGCCCCGGCCTGGCCGATTCCTCAAATCGGCGTGGCTTTGCGGGATTCGGCCTGCTTGCGGTACTCGGTCGGCGTCAGGCCGGTGTGCGCCTTGAAGGCACGGTTGAACGGGCCGATCGACTGGAAGCCCGAATCGAGGGCGATGGTCAGGATCGGGACGGCCGCCTGGGCGGGATCGGCCAGTGCCGCGGTTGCCTCGGCCAGGCGATAGCCGTTCGCGAAGCTCGGGAAATTGCGGTGCCCGAGGCGCTGATTGATCAGCCGGCGCAGCCGGTACTCCGGCACGTCGAGCGCGGCCACGAGGGTCGCAAGGCCAAATCCCTCCTGACGATAGACCTTGCCCTCTTCCATCACCGTGCGCAGGCGCGCGAGCAGTTCATCGTCGCCGTCGTCGGTCTCGGTGGGCGGCAGCGGCGCCACGGGGACGGCGACGGGCGAGGAGGTCAGCGGCCGGCCGGCCCGCAACGTCAGCAGCGCAAAGCTGATCGACAAGACGGTCAGAAGCCCGACCTCGACGACGCGGCTGACGCTCGCCACCGGACGGTGCGGGCTGAAGATGCTGAGCCCCAGCGAAACGCCGGAATAAAGGATGGCCGCTCCTGCCCACAGCGGCCGCAACCGACGTCGGCGCTCCACCAGATCGCCGCGCAGGCCCGCGATGATGCGCCAGGCCGCGGCGGCCACGAACACGGCGACGATCAGCTGATGGGCGGGCCGCATCCAGGATTGCCACGCCCAGAGTTCGAACACGCCCAGCACCGGGAGCACCGCCCACGCCAGCGCCGCACGCCACGTCGGGCGGAAGTCGTCGACGAAGATCGTTCCCGCCCAGATCCAGAGCAGCGCCGCGCCCCCCATCGAGATGAGCTTGAGCGGCCAGGTCCAGGGGGCCGGATCGGCGACGGCCGCGACGCAATCGGCCGCGACGCTCAACGCCAGCAGGGCGCCATAGGGGCCCGAGTCGAGCCGCCGGCGGTCGCGCAGCATGATGATGCCGCTCAGCAGCAGGATCGCCGCCGTGCCCGTCCAGAGCGCCAGAACGAGGGAAAGCATCAGCAATATTGTTGCGGGGAGGGGGTGGCGAAATCCGGGACAAATCGCATGAAAGCCTTATGCCATCGGCATCGGAGGTGTCCCAGAAAGTTGGGACATTTGACTGCAAATATCTCGTCTCGGGACTACCCCAGCAGCTCGGCGACCACGGCGCTCCACTCCTCGTCGAGGGCGTTGGTGGCGGCGGGACGGCCGGCGTGGCGGTACCAGTAGCCGGCGTTGGAGAGATCGCCTTCGACGCGATGCAGGTGCGCATGCACGAGATCGCAGTCGGGCTTGCCCTCGTGCTGCTGGATGATCTTGTGCGCCTTGTCCCAGTCGTCCTTGGCCACCCACCACAGGGCCTGCAGGGCGGGGCTCACGCCCGCGGGCGGCTGGGCCGCGGACACGCTGCGCCGGAATTCGTCGACGGTCGTCATGCGCCGAGCCTAATCGATTTCAGCTCGTCGCGCGACGGCAGCGCCGCGAACGCGCCGGGGCGGGTGGCGGTGAGGGCGGCGGCTTTCTGTGCCGCGCCGATCGCGGCCTCGACGGAGGCGCCCCCCGCCAACGCCGCCGCGATCACGCCACAGAAGGTGTCGCCGCAGCCGGTCGTGTCGCGGGCGGCGACGCGCTCGGCCGGGAACGCGTGTCCCCGCCACCGGCATCCGCCGGCGCCCAGGGTGACGATGGCGGCCTCGCCCGCGCCGAGCGCCTGGGCTTCGACCTCGTTGGCGATCACGAAGCTCGCCTGTGCGGCGAGCTTCTCCGCGCCCGGCCAGAACGGCGCGGGATTGAAGATCGAGCGCGGCGCCGCGGCGAGGATCGCGCCTGTCGTCTCGAGCGACAGGTTGCCCTGCACCAGCACGACGTCGTCGTGCGTGAGATCGCGGAGCGCGGGCCGGGCCTGCTCCAGGGTGAGCGCGAGCGAGCAGGCGCTGGTGCTGACGATGCTGTTCTCGCCGTTCGGCAGGACCATCAGCAGCGAGAAGTCTGTCGGATACGGCAGGCGCGGGAGGATGAGGGAGTCGAAGTCTTCGCGCGCGAGATGCGCTTCGATCTCCGCCGCCTCGCCCGCGTCGTTGCCGAGCGGCGCGCAGAAGGTGACGCGCGCACCGTATCGCGCCGCCACGACGGCCTGGTTCAGCCCCTTGCCGCCCGGCGCGCGCGGGCTCGGCGTTCCGACGAGCGTCTCGCCGGGCTTCGGCAGGTGCGGCACCGCGAGGCCGAGGTCGAGGCCCGCATTGCCGATGACGACGACCTTGCCCATGCGCCTAGAGCTTCAGCTCCGGCACGTCCATCCAGCGCTGCTCGCGCGCGGAGCGGTAGGCAAGGTCGGCGAGCTGCACCGCCTTCGCGCCTTCGACGAGGTTTGGAAGATACGGCGCGTCCTCGGCCACGTAACGCAGCCAGTCCTCCCAGCACTGGCGGAACGGCGGCTTCACCGGAGAGTCCGGCACTTCCTTCCAGTCGGCCATCAGGTCGACGCCGCCCGGCTTTGCGGCCTTGATGAACGCCTCCGGCGTCTCGGCGGCCGATTGCGTAAAACACTTCCAGCGACCCGCGACCGCCGAGCCCAGGGTGCCGTCGACCTGCACCACCATCGTGTCGTCGCGGCGCGGCCGCGCGGCCCAGCTGTTGCAGATCGTGCCGATCGCGCCGTTCTGCAGGCGGATCAGCGCGTAGTTGGTGTCCTCGGCGTCGACGGTGTAGCGCCTGCCCTGCTCGTCGACGCGTTCGGGAATGGCGGTGTTCATCAGCGCGAACACGCCGGTGATGGGCGAGGCGATGCGGTCGATCATGTAGCGCCAGTGCGCCATCATATCGAGGGCGAGGCCGCCGCCGTCGGCCTTCCTGTAGTTCCAGCTCGGGCGCTGGCACTCCCGGCCCTCTTCCGTGCCGTCGAAGATCCACGAGCCCGCGTCGATCTTCACCGACACGATGCGGCCGAAGAAGCCCGCCTTGCTGATCGCCAGCAGCTTGCCGTAGCCCGGCAGGAAGAGCTTGTCCTGGATGACGCCGTGCTTGAGGCCCTTTGCTGCGCAGAGCCGCGCCAGCTCCATCGCCTCCTCGACCGTGGGCGCCGTCGGCTTCTCGATGAAGATGTGCTTGCCCGCCGCGATCGCCTGCCTCACGCGCGCGGGGCGGCCGCCGGTCGCTGCGCAATCCATGAAGATCTTTTCCGGGCCCGCCAGCGCCTCGGCGAGGTTCGTGGTCCAGCGCTGGTTGCCGTGCGTCGCCGCCAATGCCGCGAGCTTCGTCGCGTCGCGGCCGACCAGCATCAGCTCGGGGATCAGCCGGTCGCCGTTCCCGAGCGGCAGTCCGCCTTCGGCGGCGATGGCCAGCAGGTTGCCCATGTGCTGGACTGTGCCCATGCGGCCGGTGGCCCCGTTAATGATCACGCCGATTCGAATGTCGCCCATGCCCGTCTGCTCCCCGCCCATCGCCACGATTGTGCCACGACCCGAAGCGTATATGTCCCGATGAACCCTGTCCTGCTCACGACCCTGATCGCGCTCATCAACGTTTCGCGCAGCGCCGCGCACATCGGACCTCTCACGGAAGATCCCACGCTGCAGGCGCGGGCCCAGGCACGGGCGGAGAAGATGTGCGCCACCGGGACGTTCTCGCACGACGGCTACCAGGAAGCGTTCACCGGCCTGCGTTATCGCTGGCTCGGCGAGAACATCGCTAGGGGACACCGCGACCCGGCTGCGATCCACAACGCGCTGATGAACTCGCCCGGGCATCGCGACAATATCCTGAAGCAGGAATTCGACGCGGTCGGTGTCGGCACCAGCACCGCCTGCAACATTACCGTCGAGTTGTTCGGCGGGCGGTAGGCCTCAGGCCGCGGCCTTCTCGTCGGCCAGGATGCGGTCGTAGGCCGGCAGCGTCAGGAACTCGACGAACTGCGGCTGCTCCACCAGGTCGATCATGAGCTGGGCGGCATCCTCGTAGCGGCCCTTGCCATAGGCGTCCTCGCCGACGCTCGCTTTCACGCGCTCGTTCTCCTCGCGGACGATTTGCCGGACAAGATCCTTGGTGATCGCGCGGCCGTCGTCGAGCTTCTGGTTGTGGCGCACCCACTGCCAGACCTGCGCGCGGCTGATCTCGGCGGTCGCGGCGTCTTCCATCAGGTTGAACAGCGGCACGCAGCCGATGCCGCGCAGCCAGGCCTCGACATAGCCGATGCCGACGGCGACGTTTTGCCGGAGACCAGCTTCGGTCTTGGGACCGGTCGGCATGGCGATCAGGTCGGCGGCGCTGACGTGCACGTCCTGGCGCTTGCGGGCAATCTGGTTGGCCTGCTTCATCACCGCATCGAATTCTTCCTTGGCGATGCCGACCATGCCGGGATGCGCGACCCACGTGCCGTCGTGGCCGTCGCCCGCCTCGCGCTTCTTGTCGGCATGGACGCGGCCCATCGCCTCGTCGTTGGCCGCCGGATTGTTCTTAATGGGGATTTGCGCCGCCATGCCGCCCATCGCATGGACCTCGCGGCGATGGCAGGTCTTGATCAGCAGCTGG
>CAIWTJ010000108.1 GCA_903915535.1 Enhydrobacter aerosaccus | reverse complement strand
GTCGTGCTCACCGCCGTCGGGTACAACCTCAGGCTAATCCTGCGCTGGTTCAGGGCTTTTTTATGCCTACTCGCCGCTGCCCTCGGCTTCGCCCTGCCGATGAACGGCTGCGCTTAATCCGCGTTCTTCACGGCCGACTACGTATACTGTATACCATGTACGCTATGGAACGCTGGCTTCCCGCTCTGCGTTCAACAATTCACGTCCGAGGCGTCTCTTCGGGTCAAAGGCCTCTATCTCGACTTATGGAGTGATGCATGAACGAATTCGATCATGGCATTCTGCGGCAGCTCTTTATCGACGCCTTGCCCGACTACGCAGTGGTCTTGCTCGATGCCGAAGGCATCATACAGATCTGGAACTCGGGCGCGCGTGCGATCCTAGGCTACGACCAGAAGGAAATCATCGGCAAGCATTTTTCTTGCGCCTATACCAAAGAAGACATCACGAGCGGTACACCTTCGCGCGTCCTTGCTGAGGCTCGAGAAATGGGCCGGCACGATGTGGTAGGACGGCGGGTCCGCAAGGACGGAGTGGAGGTCGAGGTCCAGCGAGTGATCATTCCGCTCTACAATCAAATGAAAGTGCTTGTCGGCTATGGAGCATGGGGGAGCGTTGTCACGAGTCCGAAGACTGCCACTGCCTCCGTACAACCAATGGCCGCTGCTTCTCGCCAAGGAAGCGAAAAGATTCTTGTCGTCGATGACGACGAAGCGGTCCTCGAAGTGGCTTCGACCCAACTGAAGAGCCTTGGCTATCGAGTGATCGCCGTAGCGAATGGCGCGCAAGCACTTAAAATGCTCGCGGAATCCCCCGATGTCGATTTGCTGTTCACCGACGTCTCCATGCCGGGCGGCATGGGCGGCCGCGAGGTTGCCGATAGAGCATTGCAAATCCGTCCTGGCCTGAAAGTGCTATTCGCCTCGGGTTATTTCGAGGGGGCGCTGGTGGGCAAAGGGGACTTGCAGGCGGAGGTTAATCTCCTCGTGAAGCCGTACCGCAAAAAGGACCTTGCCCAAAAGGTGAAGGAAGTGCTGAGCGGGACGACATCGTGACACGGCCCGGCGGCGAACCCAACATCACCCGGCGCGCCGTCTGGCTGGCGGTGGCCTATGTCATCGTCACCGGCGGCCTGCTCGCGGCCCTGCTGATGCAGCTTCGTTCCGAGGCGATCGTCGCCAGCAAACGCGAGCTCAGCGCCTTCGCCCAGCTCACCGCAGGCCACACGTTCGAGGTCGCGGCAGGTCTCGAGGAGGCCTTGAAGTTTACCGAGGCGACGCTCTCCGTTGCCGCCGGCTCCGGCGCGGCCGACGAGGAGTCGATCGCCGCGATGCTGCGGGACGTGGCGTCGAATGCCCGCGGCCTCAAGGACATCCTTGTCCTCGATGCTCAAGGCAAGGTCGTCCACCAGGCGGCGGGCCGCGCCGACATCGCTCGCGACTGGTCCGACCGGCCGTATTTCACCCAGTTCCAGCAGACTCCAGCGTTGAAATTCAGCCTCGGCGCCCCGTTCAAGCGCGGTGCCCGGTCGGCGGCGGGCGAATGGTTCATTCCGGTCGCGCACGCGTGGCACCGGTCAAACGGCGACTTCGCCGGCGTGATCGTGGGCCTCATGGACCGGCAGTTCTTCGACCGGGCGTGGACCTTCGACTCCGAGATCAAGGGACTGAGCATTGCGCTGATCTCGGCCGACGGCACGCTCATCATGCGCCGTCCCTTCGACGACCGGATGCTCGGCCAACCGACGGTCGACCGGGACACGCTGGCCCAACTCACGGGTCGCGACTCCGCCACGCTCGAGACGCGCAGCCCTGTCGACGGCGAAAATCGGCTCGTGGCCTATCGCCGGGTCGCTGGCTATCCCGATCTCGTGACCTTGATCGCCCAGCCTTTGGACATCGTACTGGCGGGTTGGTGGCGGATCGTCTGGATCGTGGGCTCCATCTGGCTCGTTGCCTCCTTGTTGCTCGGCGCTCTGGGAGCTTGGCTCGCGCGGGAAATGAAGGCACGGGGCGCGCTCGAAAACCGCTACCAGGCTTTGTTCAACTCCATTCCCTATCCGGTGATCGTTTCCGACAACGAGACCCGGCGCATCATGGCGTCCAACGATGCGACCACGCGGCAGTACGGCTGGGAGCCGGATCGGAACGCCACACTGCCGGAAGATTTTTCGGTGCTTGCGGCCCGTCGAGACGATTTCGTGCCGGACGTCGCGACCGTGATCTCCGGTCAGCGGCACCGTAACCGCGACGGCGCGATCATCGATGTCGAGTTGGCCGTGCGCCGCATCAACTACAACGGACGGCCCGCCTTGCTGACTGTCGCGGTGGATGTCAGCGACCGCCTCCGCGCGGAGAGGGAGCGGCGCGCCGCCGAGGAGCAGTTGCGCCATTCGCAGAAACTCGACGTTCTGGGCCAGTTGACCGGTGGCATCGCCCACGACTTCAACAACATCCTCATGGTGATCATCGCCAATGCCGAGGCCCTAGCGGAGAAGGATGGCATCGACGTGGACACGCGCAAGGGGCTGGACCGCATTTCCGATTCTGCCCAACGTGCCGAGGACCTGACGCGCCAGATGCTGGCCTTCTCGCGCAAGCAGCCGCTGCGGCCGCGGCCGACCAACGTCAACGACCTGGTGACCGACACCGGCAAGCTGCTGCGGCGCACCCTGGGCGGGCAGATCGAGATCGAATCGATCCTGGCCGACGATGTGTGGGCCGTCGATATCGACCGCGCGCAGCTCGAGACGTCCCTGGTCAATCTCTGCCTCAATGCGCGCGACGCCATGCCCACCGGTGGCCGCGTCCTGATCGAGACCCAGAATGTGTCGATCGATGCCGCGCAGGCGGCGTTCCTGCCGGGTGTGTCGGCGGGATCCTTCGTGCAGATCACCGTCAGCGACACCGGTCGCGGCATCCTGCCGTCGGATCTCGACAGGATCTTCGAGCCCTTCTTCACGACCAAGGCGAGCGGCAAGGGCGCGGGACTCGGCCTCAGCATGGTCTACGGCTTCATCAAGCAGTCGAACGGTCATATCTCGGTGACCAGCGAGATCGACCACGGCACAATCTTCCGGCTCCTGCTGCCGCGCTTCGCCGGTCCGGTTCCGGAGATGACGGCACGACCGAGCACGCCGGTGGTCGGCGGCGGCGAGCGCATCCTGATCGTCGAGGACAATCCCCAGGTGCGCGCCAGCGTCGTGCGCCAGGTCCAGAGCCTGGGCTATGCGGTGACGGACGCGGAGGATGGTGCGGCGGGACTCGCGGCCTGCGAGGCGGCGCCGCGGCCTTTCGACCTGATGCTGACCGACGTCGTCATGCCCGGGATGAACGGAAAGGCACTTGCCGATGCCGTGGCGCCGCGATGGCCGACTACGAAGATCGTGTTCATGTCCGGTTACACCGACAATGTGCTGGGCAAAAGCGGCGAGAACGACGGTAACGTGCGTCTCCTCAGTAAGCCCTTTCGCAAGAGCGATCTTGCGCAGATGATTCGCCAGGCACTGGACGAGAAGTGAAGGCAATGCCCTGCGCCTTCATCCGCAAGGGCCTCGCCGCGGTGACGGCGTGGTCCGTCGCGTGTCTCTGGGGACTGGCTGCGCAGGCCATCAGTATCGCCGAGGCCCCATCCGCGGCAACGCCGACACAAGCTGGCGCGCCCTCGATGCCGACGCTGCGCGTGACTGGGATGATCGAACCTGGCGACGCCGACAAGCTGAGCGCGGCGCTCCGCAAGATCGGCGCTCTGACGCCGTCAAAGTCCGGGGCGCCGATCGCCATTGTCGAGTTCAGCTCCATAGGAGGCAGCCTGCCCGATGGATTCGAGATCGGCATGTTGATGAGGAAATCCGGGGTCATGGCGGTCGTGCGCAAGGGCGACCTTTGCATGTCCTCCTGCGCCTTGGCCTTTCTCGGGGGCAACGTGCATGCGCCGTCTTCCGTCTATCCCGCCGAATGCAATCTCGAGATCGGGGGCGAGGTCGCCTTTCACAATTTCTTCCTGAACCCCAACGGGCTGCGGGAGTCGACGGTCCTTGATCCGGTGCAAAGTCGTCTCCAGGGCTTTACCGATGCCAGAGGGGGAACCGCGATGCTGGCAAAGTATGCGGGCTTTCTCGGATTGCCGCCGAATTTCGTGGCCAACCTCATCGGCCGTCCTGTCGAGAGCTTTCAATACGTCGAGACCGTCGGCCAATTCCTGTCGTTCCACGTCTGCCCGATCGGCATCGACCGTCCGGCGATTCCGATCGACGTGCAGGCGCGCAACGTCTGCAGCAATTCGCTCGGTGTTTCGGGCCGCGCAGAGGCGCTCATCGCGACGCCGATGGTGCTTGCGCAGGCGAAGCTCCAGCTGCTGCAGCGCCTGCAGGAAAACATGCAGTCGTCCAAGTCTAAGGGACGGCTGGCCGCTCAGCTCGCGAACGGCGCGGTGATGCGGGTGAAGGACGAGATCGACCGGCTCTACGAGGATCTGCGGGCGGCGGGAGTTGCGCTGCCCGAGATCGTCGGTCCGACCTTCGAGGTCGGCTCGAAGGAGTCGGGTGCCTACGAAGTCAAGTGCTACGTAAGTCTCTCGCCCGACGATCCCGACAACTTCGATGTCGCATTGCAAGGCCCGCGCGGATTCGCGGAACCGTCGCGCGTGCCGCCTCCGAACTCTCGTCGGCTTTTTCTCTTCGATCGAGACGACGTCATCAATCCCCATCGTTAACGGTTCACTCCCGAAGGTCGCAAATGACGGAAACTATGCGCCAGTGCGATGTGCTCCTGGTCGAAGACGATTTGCAGCTGGGCGAAGTCATGGGGACATACCTCGCGCGCAATGGCCTTGGAGTCCGCACCGCGCATAGCGGTTCCTCGGCGCTTCGTATTCTGGAGACGGCGCAGCCGAAGGTTGCCGTCCTCGATTTTCAGTTGCCGGATATGAACGGCGTCGAGCTTTCACAGAAGATCATTCGCGCCCTCCCGGGTATCCAGATCATCATGATGTCGGGAGCGATCGGTTCGCTGGAGCAGGAGATGCTGGAAAAAATCGGCATCAGGGTGTTCGTCAACAAGCCTGTTCCGCTCCGAACGCTGCTGCGCGCCATCGTGCAACTGATGCAAGAGCATCCCTGAGATGGCAGCCCGGCTCTGGCCTACACTGCGTTTCTGCACTTGATTTGGTCACAATTGACTACGTGACGCGCCGGGTAGCAGAGGCCATCTCTTCTTCATCCACGAAGCGCGCTTAGTTGCATTTGCGTGGGAAGCCGCTGCCTGCGGACCACCTGCGGGTCCGTGACGGTGATGCCGAGGTCTGCCAGGCGTTCGCCCACCGGGGCAACTAGGCCTTCGCGGGCGCCTGATTGCGAATGATACGAACCGCCGGAACTCATGACACGATGGCCCATTGTCGTCGTGTGATGGAAGTGATTCTGTTTGGAGCTTCGATGAGGTCAGTCCAGGCCTTGCAACAAGCCTCGACGATGGCATCGTAAGTGTCATAGACGCGCAGGGCGAGGTTGTTCTTGCGCAGATATTCCCAGACGTTTTCGACCGGATTGAGTTCAGGCGCATAGGGTGGCAGGCAGACGAGCATGATGTTGTCTGGCGGCTCCAGCGTGCGGCTGACGTGCCAGCCGGCGCCGTCGAGCACGAGCACAACATGAGCTCCCGGCGTTACCGCGCGGCCGATCGCCTGCAGATGATGGTTCATGGCTTCGCTGTCTGCGTAGGGCATGACCAGGGCCGCGCCGACGGCGCGCTCGGGGCAGACGGCGCCGAACAGGTAGGCCCACTCGTAGCGGGTATCGCGCGGCGCGCGAGGCCGCGAGCCGATGCGGGCCCACGTCCGGGTCAGGGTGCCCTTCTGACCGATCCGTGCTTCGTCCTGGAACCAGACCTCTATCGGCTTGCCATTGGCGGTGGCGGGCAGCGCCTCTTTCACTATGGCGGTGAAGTTTTTTTTAAAGGCCTGCTGCGCGGCCTCGTCCGTCTGCGGATGGCGCGGCCGCACCGACAGGCGCGTGAACCTGAGCTGTCCGAGAATACGCCCGACCTGGCGCTCCGAGAGATCGACATCGAAGCGCGCCTTGATCTGGGCTTGGAGGTCGACGCAGCGCCAGCGCACCACGCCGTGCACTTCGACACTCGGACCTTCCTCGACCAGCCGTGCAAGCTCGGCCAACTGCTCGGCGTTCAAGCCCGCGCACTACTTGTCCGCTGGCTTGTCCTTTCCGCAAAGATGGTCACACCTCGGAGGCAGGACTTTGCTACGCAGAGCACGGTCACCTTGGACATTACATTTGGAGCGGCCTCGATAAGACCAAGGCTGGCCAAATGATCTCCAATCGTATCCCCGTCTACAGCTTCAAGGATTTGGAGCGCACTATCCAGCAACTGCCGGAAGGAACCCTCTGGCGACACAACCAAGCGGGTGATCTTCCTAGCGATGATAAAAGGAACATCGCTCGCGATCGCTTGCGGAATCTAACTGCTGCCAACCAAGGCCGCCGTGGTTTCACTTACACCCACTTCGACGTGGTGAAGAACAAGGCCAATCGCGCGGCCGTACGGGAAGCCAACGCCAATGGTTTCACTGTGAATCTCAGCGCTGACAGTTTGGAAGAGGCTGACGCGCTGGCAGATACCAACTGTGGTCCCGTCACAGTCGTAGTGTCGTCCGACCAGATGACCAACACACACACGCCTGCCGGTCGCACCGTCGTCATCTGCCCTGCACGGGTAAGGAACGACATGACTTGTGCAACATGCGGCATCTGTGCAGCCCAACGGAAAGCCATCATCGGCTTCCCCGCTCTCGGCCCCAAGAAGGCAGTCAAGCTCTAGGTGTAAGCGCCGGAGACAAAATCCCTCACTGAAGCGGCCGGAAAGTCTGGTTGCGCCGGAGCAAAAATACCTCGGCAGATAGCTCTTTGCACGGCGTGCAGAGGGCGGGGGGATGAAGGGCGTGGAACTTTACAGGCAGG
>CAIWTJ010000107.1 GCA_903915535.1 Enhydrobacter aerosaccus | reverse complement strand
GATCGAGTTCACGCGCACGCCGTAGCCCTTGCGGCCGAACTCGAGCGCCGTCGACTTGGTGAAGGTCGTGACGCCGCCCTTGGTCAGCGAATAGAGCGGATCGAGCTGCGAGCCCACGAGGCCCGCGATCGAGGCGGTGTTTACGATGTTGCCCTTGGTCTTCTTGAGATGCGGCAGCGCCGCGCGCGTGCCCAGCACCACGCCCGTCAGGTTCACTGCGACCAGCCGGTGCCAGTCCTCCATCGAGGCATCCTCGACGCCCTTGCCCACGAAGATGCCGGCATTGTTCACCAGCACGTCGAGCTTGCCGTACTTCTTGACCGTGGCGTCCATTGCCGCGGCCCAGCTCGCCTCGTCGGTCACGTCGAGATGGACGTAGAAGCCGTCGATGTCCTTGGCATGCTTGCGGCCCACCTCGTCGAGCACGTCGCCGATCGCCACGCGGGCGCCAGCTTTGGACATCAGCTTCGCGGTCTCACCGCCGATGCCGCGCGCAGCGCCCGAGATGAAGACGACCTTGCCGTCGAGTCTGTTCATGTCCACTCCCCTGTCATCCTGAGCGAAGCGAAGGATCTAGCGCTTGCAGCACAAGTCCGTGTCTGATCGTTCGGTGAGGTCCTTCGCTGCGCTCAGGACGACAACTATTTTTTCATCTGGTTGAACGGCACATCCTTGTCGACGCGCACGTCGCTCGGCATGCCCAGCACGCGCTCGGCCACGATGTTGCGCAGGATCTCGTCGGTGCCGCCGGCGATGCGGAAGCCGGCGCCGCCGATCCACTGCGCCTGGAAGCCCGCCGCGTGCGGCACGCCTTCCTTCATGATGCCGCCCTGGCCCATGATCTCCATGGCGAAGGCGCCCATGTCCTGCATCTTGGGCGCGGCCACGATCTTGATGATCGAGGATTCCGGCCCCGGCGTCTGGCCCTTGGAGAGCGCCGTCAGCGTGCGATAGCGCGTGAGCTTCAGCCCCTGCTGCTGGACGTACCAGTCGGCGATCTTGCCGCGTACCTGCTGGTTGCGGATCGCGGGCCCGTCGTCGAGATCGGTGTCGCGCGCCAACTCCATCAGCTCGTCGATGTCGAGCCCGCCCGAGGGAAGCCCGACCGCCAGCCGCTCGTTCATGAGCGTGGTGAGTGCCGCCTTCCAGCCCTCGCCCACCTTGCCCAGCCGCTGCGAGTCGGGAATGCGCACGTCGGTGAAGAACACCTCGTTGAAGTTGGCGCCGCCCGAGATCTGCTTGATCGGCCGCACCTCGACGCCCGGCGTCTTCATCGACAGAAAGAACATGGTGAGACCCGCGTGCTTGGGCACCGTGGGATCGGTGCGCGTGATCACGATGCCGTAGTCGCAATAATGCGCGCCCGAGGTCCAGACCTTCTGGCCGTTGATCACCCAGTCGTCGCCGTCCTTCTCCGCGCGCGTGCGGATGCCGGCGACGTCCGACCCGGCGGCGGGCTCGGAGAAGAGCTGGCACCAGACCTCGTCGCCGTGCAGCGCGGGCTTCACGTAGCGCTTCAGCTGCTCGGGGCTCGCGTAGGCCATCATGGTGGGAATGCACATGCCGAGGCCGATGTCGAAGAAGCCCAGCGGCACGAGATAGTTCGACTCTTCCTGCTGGTAGATCACCTGCAGGATCGGCGAGGCGCCGCGGCCGCCGAACGCCTTGGGCCAGGTAAGGCGCGCATAACCCGCCTCGGCCTTCTTGTGCTGCCAGGCCTTGGCCTTCGCCAGAAGTTCGGGATCGTCGTTGCGCGCGCGAAAACTCTGCTTGTCGTCGCTCTTGCGGGTGGCGTTGGCGTCGAGCCAGGCGCGCACTTCCTTGCGGAAGGCCGCCTCTTCGGGCGTGTCGTTAAAGTCCATCAATAAACTCCCAAAAACGAATACCGTCATCCCGAGCGGAGCGAAGCGAAGTCGAGGGACCTGTTTTGTTGCACGATCAAAAAAAGGTCCCTCGGCTGCGCTCGGGATGACGGCTATGCCGTCACGTTCTTCTGTTCGAGCCTCGTCACCAGCTTGTCCTTCCACGCCATCGGCCCGCCGATCGACAGCGCAAGCACGCGGGCGCGGCGGAGATGGAATTGCGTATCGGCCTCCCAGGTGAAGCCGATGCCGCCGTGGGTCTGGATGTTTTCCTTGGAGGCGAAGTCGTAGGCCTCGGTGGCCGCGATGCGCGCTGCCGCCGCCGCGAGCGGCAGGTCCGCGCCGCCTTCGGTCAGCATCATCGCGCCGTAGTAGGCATTGGAGCGCGCCAGCTCGAGCTTCACGTAGCAGTCGGCGAGCTTGTGCTTGATCGCCTGGTACGATCCGATGGCGCGGCCGAAGGCATGACGCTGCAGCGCATAGTCGCGCGCCATGTACATGGCGGCTTCCGCGCCGCCCACCTGCGCGAAGGCGAAGTAGACCGCCGCCGCATCGTAGAGCCGTTCGAGCAACCGCCAGCCTTCGCCCTCGGCGCCCAGCAGCTCGGCGTTGGCGTCGGTGAAGGTGAGTTCGCAATGCTTGCGCGTCGGATCGATCGTCTCGACGTCCTTTTTGGCGACGCCCTTCTGGTTGAGATCGACCAGCACCAGCGAATTCTTCGCCAGCACGACAGCAAACGTCGCCGCCGCGCCATCGGCCACCGGCACCTTCTTGCCGTTCAGCCGCCCGCCGCCGAACATCGTGCGCACGTTCGAAGGCCGCGGCGTCTGCGGACCCTCAGCCGTGGCGAGCGTTCCGATCGCTTCCCCTGAGGCCAGCAGCGGCAACCACTTCTTCTTCTGCGCCTCCGAGCCCGCGAGCTTCAGCGCTTCGGTCGCCAGCACCACCGACGTGTCGAACGGCACGGGCGCCGCGGCGCGGCCGATCTCCTCGGCCACGACGCAGAGTTCCAGCGGCGTCATGCCGAGCCCGCCGTACTCTTCCGGGATCGCGATGCCGGGGACGCCGAGCTCGACGAGGCCCTTCCAGACCTCGCCGGCAAACGCTTCATTGCCATCCAGGACGCGACGCACCACCTTGAGCGGGCATTTGTCGGCGAGGAATTTGGCGACCTGCTCCTTGAGCAGCTTCTGGTCGTCTGAGAAATCGAAGTTCATGATGCGGAAAGGCTAGCATAGGGTTGGACGATGAACACACCCGAGATCGAGAACTGGCACGCCCACGTCTACTTCGATGCCGCCACGCGAGACGCGGCCTGGGCGCTGCGCGAGAGGATCGAGCAGAGCCTCGACATCCAGATGGGCCGCTTCCACGAGAAGCCGGTCGGGCCGCATCCGATGTTCAGCTACCAGGTCACGGTCACGAACGAGCAGTTCACCTCTGTGATGTCGTGGCTGGCGCTGAACCACGGCGAGCTGATCGTGTTCGTCCATCCCAACACCGGCCACGATCTCGAAGACCATCGCGACCGCGCGATCTGGATCGGGACATCCGTGCCGCTCAAGCTCGACATGTTCACGAACAAGAAGGACGCCTGACCGATGGACACCCTCCTCCCGCTCGCAAAGAAAGTCGGCGACAAACTCAAGGCGCGCAAGGAGACGATCGCCATCAGCGAGTCGTCTTCCGGCGGACTCCTCTCGGCCGCCCTGCTCGCGGTGCCGGGCGCCTCGGCCTATTTCATGGGCGGCGCGGTGGTCTACACCGGCCCCGCCGGCATCGCCTTCCTCGACGCGACCAAGGAGAAGCGCGGCGACATCCGATCCTCGTCCGAGCCGTGGGCGACGCTCGCCGCCGAACTGGTGCGCGGCCGCCTGCGCACGACGTGGGGCCTGGCCGAGACCGGCGCCGCCGGCCCGACCGGCAACCGCTACGGCGATGCCGCGGGCCACACCTGCGTGGCCGTCGTGGGGCCGACAGGCAAGATCGCGCGCACGCTCGAGACCGCCTCGCCCGACCGCGTTGCCAACATGCGCCTCTTCGCGCTCGAAGTGCTCAAGCTGATCGACGAGCAGCTGTCCTAGAGGGGTAGCGGGGTAGCGCTAATTGCGCTAACTCGCCGCCGCATCGTCGTCCTGTGCCTAGCCCCGTGCGACCGTTTTCGCCGTTTATGTGCAGCCTGCACCCCGTGAGCGGCGCTAACGCCTTGATCTCGCTCGCTTCCGCGAAAACCGAAACCGTCGAAAACCGGGTGTAAGCGCCGGAGACAAAATCCCTCACTGAAGCGGCCGGAAAGTCTGGTTGCGCCGGAGCAAAAATACCTCGGCAGATAGCTCTTTGCACGGCGTGCAGAGGGCGGGGGGATGAAGGGCGTGGAACTTTACAGGCAGG
>CAIWTJ010000106.1 GCA_903915535.1 Enhydrobacter aerosaccus | reverse complement strand
GCCGCCCTCGCTGCGCTGAAGCAGGATGACGACGATCATGGCGGCGGTCACGCCGACATGGATGATCAGCAGGACGATCCGCCAATCGTGAAGAAATGCTTTAACGCTGTCCATTTTCAGCCGGGGCTTCTAGCCGCTTTAGGCGGCCTTGGCGATAGCCAAAAATTCGTCAGCCTTAAGGGCCGCCCCGCCGACCAGCGCGCCATCGACGTCGGCCACGGCCAGAAGCTCGGCGGCATTGCTGCCCTTGACCGAGCCGCCGTAGAGCAGCCGGACACCTGCCGCGTCGCCCATCAGCCCTCCCAGGACCTTGCGAATATGCGCGTGCGCTGCGGCGACTTCGGGCGTCGTCGGCGTCTTTCCGGTTCCGATTGCCCACACCGGCTCGTAGGCCACGACCAGTTTGGCGGCGGTCGAACCTGCGGGAACGCTGCCTTTCAGCTGAGTTTCGAGCACGGCGAGCGTCTTGCCCGCCTCCCGCTCTGCGAGCGTCTCCCCGATGCAGACGATCGGCAGCAGTCCGGCGCGCCACGCTGCTTCGGCCTTTGCTTTCACCTTGGCGTCGGTTTCACCGCAATCGGTCCGGCGCTCGGAATGGCCGACGATGACGTGACTGGCCCCGGCGTCCTTCAGCATTTCGGCCGAGATGTCCCCGGTATGGGCGCCGCTCGCCTTCGCGTGGCAGTCCTCCCCGCCCACCAGCAGGCCGCTGCCTTTAACCGCCTCGGCGACGGCCATCACCAGGGTTGCGGGCGGGCACACGAGGACCTCGCGATCCTTCCAGGCTTCCTGCTTCACGCCGGCCGCGACGACCCGGGCCAGCGACAGGGCATCGGCCTTGAGGCCGTTCATTTTCCAGTTGCCGGCGATCAGTGGAATGCGCGTTCGGGCCATGGTTTTTCCTGTTCGTTCTGGGTCGCGTGTCTAGCGGCGACGGCGTTTGCGGTCAAAGGGCACCAATGGTAGGCATGCGCCCCTCTTAAAGCCCCATTTTCGCGTGAAGTTCTGCCAGTGAGCAAATTCAGGAAATACGCCGGTTACGTCATCATGGCGCTGCTCATGAGCACGCTCGTGATCAGCTTTGCCCTGTGGGGCATCGGCGACATGTTACGCACCGGCGCCGGAACGGCGGAAGTCGCCCATGTCGGCGGCACGCACGTCCCCGTCTACGGCTGGGTCGGCGGCACGTCGGTCTCGGTGACCGAGGTTCGCGACCTCTTCAACCGCCAGCTCCAGCAGATCGAGCGCCAGACCGGCCAGCGTCCGGAGCCCGAGCAGGCCCTGCGTTACGGCATCCATCTGCGCGCCCTCGAGGACGTGGTGCAGCGCGCCGTCATCGACAATGCGGTTCAGCAATACGGCATCGTCGTCGGCGACGGCGAGATTCGCGCCGCCATTGCCCGCAAGCCGGAATTTGCCGGCACCAACGGCGCCTTCGATCCCATCCTCTACAAGAACCGCCTGCAGAACGCGCGCATCCCGGAGGCCGACTATGTCGCCGACATCCGTCGCGAGATCGCTTCCGGTCAGTTGCTGGGCGTGATCCACACCCAGGGCCTGTCGCCCAAGACGGTGCGCGACGACATCTTCAAGATGGAGAGCGAAAAGCGGATCGTTGAGACCGTCTACATCCCCGACACGATCATCGCGACCGTGCCCAAGCCCACGGCCGAACAGCTCAACACTTATTTCGAGGCCAACAAGCTCAAGTTCCAGATCCCGGAATATCGGGCCTTCTCCTACGTACTGATGACCGTCGACGACGTGATGGACCAGGTGAAGGTGACGCCGGAGCAGGTGAAGCAGGAATACGACGCCCGCCAGGCCGAGTTCGGCGCGCCCGAGAAGCGCGACGTCGACCAGGCGATGGCCGATACCGAGGACAAGGCGAAGAAGATCATCGCCGCGGCCCAGGGCGGCAAGTCGCTCGAGGACGCGACCAAGGAAGTGACCGGCAACGCCGATGGCGTGATCAAGCTCGGCACCGTCTTGAAGAAGGACCTTCCCGCCGGTGCCCTGGCCGACGGTGTGTTCGCCGCTCCGCAAGGACTCGATCCCAATCCGATCAAGTCGCCGCTGGGCTGGCATGTCGTGCGCATCAACAAGATCGAGCCCGGCAAGGTGACGCCGTTCGATGAGGTCAAGGACAAGCTCGCGCAGGACGCCAAGGCGCAGGCCGCGCCCGAACTTCTGATCAAGCTGGTGAACGACTTCGCGCGCGTCCTCAACAAGACGCAGTCGATGAAGACCGCGGCCGAAGAACTGCAGATCAAGGTCAAGAGCTACGACAATGTCGATGCCCGTGGCCAGGACGCGTCCGGCAAGCAGGTCGTTATCGGACCGGCAGCGGCCGAAATCGTCCAGGCCGCCTTCGCCACGCGCGAAAGCAGCGAGAGCGACCTGCTGGAGACACCGAAAGGTGAGGACTTCGTCGTCCGCACCGATCGCGTGACGCCGGCGCGCATCCCTGCCCTCTCCGAAGTCGAGGCGAAGGTAACCGAAGCCTGGCAGGTCGAAGAGCGGCGCAAGCTTTCCGACGCCAAGGCGAAGGAAGCGCTCGACAAGGCCAATGCCGGCGGCGATCTCGCCGCGATCGCCAAGGAGCTCGGCGTCCAACTCGAGACCTCGAAGGCCGTCACGCGCTACGACACCGATCCCGCCGCCCATCTGGCCCAGCCCGCGGCACAGGCCGCCTTCCGCCTCGCTGTCGGCAAGGTCGAACTCGTGCGGGGGGCCGACGGCAACGTGATCGTGCGGCCCAAGGCGATCGAAGCGGCCGACATCGACAAGGCCAAGGACACGCTCGACCGCTTCGGCGCCCAGCTCGACTCGATGCTGGCGAACGACCTCGTGGCGCAACTGCTAGGCGCGCTGCGCCAAAAGTACGGAGTGACGGTGAACCAGGCCGTGTTCGCCCAGGCCTTTGCGCCGCAACAGGCGCCGCAGTAGGCAGATGTCGATCTCGCCCGAACTCGATGCCTTCACGCGGGTCTACGAGGCTGGCAAGCCGCAGCTCGTGTCGACCAAGCTGGTGGCCGATCTCGAAACGCCGGTATCCGCCTACCTGAAGCTCGCCGATGGCCGTCCCAATTCGTTCCTCCTCGAATCGGTCGAGGGCGGTTCGGTGCGCGGCCGCTATTCGATCATCGGCTTCAAGCCCGACGTGATCTGGCGCTGCATCAAGGGCAAGGCCGAGATCAACCGCCGCGCCCACATCGATGCCCACACCTTCGAACCCCTCCCCGGCCGTCCGCTCGAGACGCTGCGGACGCTGATCCGCGAGTGCCAGCTGGATATCCCCGCCGGCCTACCGCCGATGGCGTCCGGCCTGTTCGGCTTCCTGGGCTACGAGATGGTCCGCGACATGGAGCGGCTGCCGACCGTCCATCCCGATCCGTTGAACCTGCCCGACGCCATCATGGTGCGGCCGACGATCGTCTGCGTGTTCGATCGGCTGGAAGACATCGTCAACCTGGTGACGCCAGTCTGGCCGCAGGAAGGCGTCAGCGCCCGCGCCGCCTACGATGCGGCCTCCGAACGGCTGGCCGATGCTGTTTCCGACTTCGAACGCTCGCTGCCGACACGCCGCGAGGGCGCCGATGCGCTGGCGCCGCTGCCGGCGCCGACTCCGAACATGAGCGAGGCCGAGTTCAAGAACATGGTCTCCGTCTGCAAGGAGTACATCGCCGCGGGCGATGCCTTCCAGATCGTGCCGTCGCAGCGCTTCTCGCTGCCGTTCAAGCTGCCGCCGCTCTCGCTTTACCGGTCGCTGCGCCGCATCAACCCGTCGCCGTTCCTGATCTTCTTCGACTACGGCGACTTCACGATCGTGGGCTCCAGCCCCGAGATTCTGGTCCGCCTGCGCGACAACATCGTCACGATCCGCCCGCTCGCCGGCACGCGCCCGCGCGGCGCTACTCCTGAGGAAGACAAGCGCCTCGCCGAGGAACTGCTGGCCGATCCCAAGGAGCGAGCCGAGCACCTGATGCTGGTCGATCTGGCACGCAACGACGTGGGCCGCGTCTCCAAGATCGGCTCGGTGCGGGTCGTCGAGCAGTTCACCATCGAGAAGTACAGCCACGTCCAGCACATCAGCAGCCATGTCGAAGGCACGCTGGAAGACGGACTCGACGCGATCGACGCCCTCAAGGCGGGCTTCCCCGCCGGCACGCTCTCCGGCGCGCCCAAGGTGCGCGCCATGCAGATCATCGACGAACTGGAGCCGGTGAGCCGCGGCATCTATGCGGGCTGCGCGGGCTACTTCGCGGCCAACGGCACGATGGACACCTGCATCCTGCTGCGCACCGGCCTGGTGAAGGACAACACCATGTACGTGCAGGCCGGTGTCGGCGTCGTGGCCGACAGCGACCTCGAGGCGGAGTTCCAGGAAAGCCATCAGAAGGCTCGTGCCCTGGTTCGCGCGGCGGAAGAAGCGGTCCGCTTCGCCAACGCCGCCAATTGGACGTCCGGCAACACTCGGCGCTAGGCTCTCCTCCAAACGGAGGAGACAACTCAATGTCGGACTGGCAGAAGCGCTATCAGCGCCTGGTTTTCGATCGTCCGCACCCCAAGGTGCTGCGCGTCACCATGAACCGCCCGGAGAAGTACAACGCGACCGACGCGATCATGCATCGCGAGCTGGTCGACGTGTGGCGCGATATCGACGGCGACGACACGGTGAACTGCGTCATCATCCAAGGCGCTGGCGGCAAGGTCTTCTCGGCCGGCGGCGACTTCGACATCATCGAAAAGAACATCAAGGACCACAACGCGCTGCTCCGCACCTGGAAGGAAGCGCGAGACATCGTCTACAACGTGATCAATTGCTCCAAGCCGATCGTCAGCACGATGCGCGGTCCCGCCGTCGGGGCAGGCCTCGTGGCGGGCATCCTGGCGGACGTGTCGATCGCCTCGAAGAAGGCCAAGATCATCGATGGCCATACCCGCCTCGGCGTCGCCGCAGGCGACCACGCCTGCATCGTCTGGCCTCTGCTCTGCGGCATGGCGAAGGCCAAATACTACCTGCTGCTCTGCGAAGCGGTCGACGGCGAGGAAGCCGAGCGCATCGGACTTGTCTCGCTCTGCGTCGAGGACGATCAGCTCGAGGCCAAGGGTCTCGAAGTGGCGACCAAGCTCGCCGAAGGCGCGCAGACCTCGATCCGCTTCACCAAGTACGCGCTGAACAACTGGCTGCGCATGATGGGACCGACCTTCGACACTTCGCTCGGACTCGAGATGCTGGGCTTCCTCGGACCCGACGTTAAGGAAGGGCTCGCTTCTCACCTCGAGAAGCGCAAGCCCAAGTTCGACCCGTACTCGCCGATCTGAGGGGCCGATCATGCGCGGACTAAAAGGCAAGAGCGTCATCGTCACCGGCGGCGGCGGTGCGATCGGCAGCGCGATCTGCCGCCGTTTCGCGGGCTACGGCGCACATGTCGGCGTGTTCGACAAGAACGTCGCTGCCGCCACGCAAATCGCCAACGAAGTTGGAGGCCACAGCTCGCCCGTAGACATCTCCGATTACGAGGCCGTCGGCGATGCGATCGCCCGTTTCGAGAAGGAAGCCGGCCCGACGGATATCCTGGTGAACAACGCGGGCTGGGATCGCTTCGCCAATTTCGTGGACACCACGCCCGACCTTTGGGACCAGTTGATCGCGATCAATCTGCGCGGCCCGCTCAACATGAGCCACTACGTGCTGAAGACGATGATCGCCCGCGGCAGCGGGCGCATCGTGAACATCGCCTCCGACGCGGGCCGCGTAGGCTCCTCGCAGGAAGCCGTCTACTCCGCCTGCAAGGGCGGCATCATCGCCTTCACCAAGACGGTGGCCCGCGAAGTCGCGCGCAAGGGCATCACCTTGAACGCCGTGTGCCCGGGACCGACCGACACACCATTGTTGGCGGCGGTCGCAGGCGATGACGAGCGCGGACAGAAGGTGCGCGCGGCACTAGTCGGTGCAATCCCTATGAAGCGAGTCGGGCAGCCGGAGGATATTCCCGGCGCCGTCTGCTTCCTCGCGAGCGACGACGCCGCCTTCATCACCGGCCAGACGATCAGCGTCTCCGGCGGCTTGACGATGCACGGCTAGGCGCACAGGATTTCGGCATGCCTGAGTTCGACTGGCTGATGAGAGCCTTCCCCAACTTCGTGCGATATGTGGTGACGAGCTTCGCGCTCACCCTGCTCTTCACCTGGGTCTACACCCTGATAACCCCGTGGCGCGAATTCGCGCTGATCCGCGCCGGCAACACCGCCGCAGCGATCGCCCTGATCGGGGCTGTATTGGGCTTCTGCCTTCCACTCGCCAACACGATTGCGCACTCCGCGAGCCTGCTCGACGTCGTGCTCTGGGCCAGCGTCGCCGTTGCCGTGCAAGCCGTGGTGCATGCCGGCATGCGCGTGACACTGCCTCATCTACCCGAAGCGATCGAAGGCAACTCGATCGCCGCCGGCGTTACCGCTGGCGGCTTCGCTCTCTCGTTCGGCCTCGTAAACGCGGCCTGCCTCACCGCCTGACATGTCCGACCAAGGGCCGATCGACCCCCAGGATGACGGTCCCCAGCGCATGTCACCCGCCGTCAAACTGGTGCTGATGGGCGCGGGCGCCGCGGCGCTGCTCTACTCCTGTACCCCGACCGTCGGTGCCTTCCGGTCGACGCCCTATTTCTGGGGCATGGGCAATCCTTTTTACCGGCCACCGATCGCCGTCACTTGCCCGCCCGGCTCACCGCCGACATGCGATCAGCAGACGACCAATCGCAGCGGTGGTGGCGGCGGCTCTGGCATCGGCAGCGGTGGAAGCCGCACCGGCTCCGGTTCATCGGGTGACTCCAGCGGTACGGCCACGAGTTCGCGCGGCGGCTTCGGCAGCTCCGCAGGAGCTCACGGCGAAGGCGGTTCCTGAAATGCGCCGCGACGCCATCGCGCCCCGCCCGGGCTGGCAGACGAAGGCCGAGGCTCTTGGTTTCGATTACTACACGATCGACGGCAAGGCCTACTGGACCGAGCAGGCCTGCTACGCTTTCAGCGCCGCCGAAGTCGACGAGATGGAGGCCGCGACCGAGGCCCTGCACAAGATCTGTCTGCAGGCCGTCGAGTACGTCGTCGCCAACAAGCTCTGGGCACGCATGAAGATCCCCGCCGCGTGGGGCGATTACATCGAGACCGTCTGGCGCCGGTCCGATCCAACCATTACTGGCCGGTTCGACCTGGTCTATGATGGCAAGACCCCGCCCAAGATGCTCGAATACAACGCCGACACGCCAACGGCGCTTTTCGAGTCGGGTGTCGTGCAGTGGTACTGGCTGAAAGACGTGAAGCCCGAAGCCGATCAGTTCAACTCGATCCACGAGAAACTGATCGAGGCGTGGCGCGGCGTGGCCGGCAAGCTGCCGCCCGACGCCATTGTCCACTTCGCGCGCTTCGAGGATCATCCGGAGGATCTCGCTACCTCCGAGTATTTGCGCGACACGGCAACTCAGGCAGGTCTCGCTACCAAGACGCTCGCCGTGCCGCAGATCGGCTGGAACGGCAAGCGCTTCACCGATCCCGACGAAGTGCCAATCCAGGTGCTGGCCAAGCTCTATCCCTGGGAGTGGATGATGCGCGAGGCGTTCGGCGCCTTCGTGCCGGGTGACACCACCGCCTTCATCGAACCGGTGTGGAAGCTGCTGCTGTCGAACAAACTGCTGCTGCCGCTGCTGTGGGAGGGCTTCCCCAACCATGCCAATCTGTTGCCCGCCTTCGACCGTGAGCATCCCGATCTTGGTGGCGCCTACGTGAAGAAGCCGATCTTCGGTCGCGAAGGGCACAACGTCACGCTGGTCGGGCCCGGACTGTTCGACACTGCGGGCGGGAGCTACGGCACCGAAGGCTTCGTCTGGCAGGCTTACCAACCGCTGCCGGTCTTCGACGGCAACCACGCGCTAATCGGGTCGTGGGTGATTGGCGGCGAATCGGCAGGTGTCGGCATGCGCGAAGACGATGGCCGGATCACGCACAACAACAGCCGCTTTGTGCCGCATTGGTTCGAATAGCTACGGGCCCTTCACCTCGTGGATCATGCCAAGGCCAGGTGCGAAATCGTAGATCCGGTGATCGATGTTTCGGGCTTCATTGCCCTTGTCGCGCAGTATCCACTCGATCCGCAGGCAATGCTCCTGCCCGTAACAGCTGTAGTCGATCTCCTGGATCGCGATCGTCGTCACCTTCGGCTGAACCCTGTCGCCGTACCAGCAGACATTCTCGAAGGTCCTGGTCTCACGGTGCTTCCAGAGCCCAAGCGGATACTTGGCTTCCTGGTCGCAGGCGGTGATGCCGAAGCGCGAATCGGCCACGCGGCCGATCGCTGTCTGATCGTCACGGACTGCAAAGACCTGTTCCGCGGCATTGCGGCCGTCGCGTCCGCGCGCGTAGACGGTAAGCGTTCGTCCGGTCTTCGGATGAACCCATTGCTTGGGTCCGACCCAGATACTGGGCGCGGTATCGCGGGCGCCCTCGACAAAGCGCCCGGAGGGATAGGTGATGGTCTCTTCGCCGTTCCACCGGTCGCCGATGATGAGCTGCAGCGGAATGAACCGCGTCTGGGCGGATGCCGGCCAAGCCGCGAGCGTCATGCACAGCAGCACCGCGATCTTGCCGACAACATGCGCTATCATCCTGATATAGTGCGTCAAACCAGGGAGCGACGCCATGTGTGCGATGTGGGTTCAACCGACCGGTGGAGCGCTGGGCGCCGACGTCTACGGCGTCGATCTCTCGCAGCCGGTGAGCGACGAGACCTTCCAGAAGATCCTGGACGCCTGGGGCGAGCACCTGGTCCTGCGCTTCTCCGGCCAGAAGCTGGACGATCCCACCTTGATGAAATTCAGCGCGCGGTTCGGCGAGCTCGATCGTGCCCCGGTCCTCGCGGCCGATCGCGACAACAAGGACACTGCGGCCACCGCGGACGTGATCGACTGGATCGCCGTCATTTCGAATCTGAAGAAGGACGGCAAGCCCGTGGGCGGTCTCGGCTCCTACGAACTCGTCTGGCACACCGACATGTCCTACAACCCGCTGCCGCCGCGCGCGAGCCTGCTTTATGCGCTCGAAGTGCCGCCGGACGGCGGCAACACCGGCTTCCTCAACATGTACGCCGCCTACGAGACCCTGCCCGACAAGCTGAAGCGCGCCGTCGAAGGCAAGACCTGCATCCATGATTCCAGCCGCAACTCCGCGGGCGAACTGCGTCGTGGCTTCCAGACCACGCACGACGTCACCAAGACTCCCGGCGCTGTGCATCCCCTCGTCCGCCTGCATCCCGTGACCCAGAAGAAGGCGCTCTTCCTCGGCCGCCGGCCCGGCGCCTATGTCCACGGACTTTCCGTCGAGGAGAGTGAAGAACTTCTGAACGCGATCTGGGCCCACGCCACGCAGGAGCGCTTCGCCTGGTACCAGAAGTGGCGGATCGGCGATCTCCTGATGTGGGACAACCGCTGCGTCATGCATCGCCGGGACGCCTTCGACGAAAGCCTGCGCCGTGTGATGCATCGCACGCAGATCGTGGGCGAACCGGTGCTGGCCGGTTGAGCCTCGCGCGCCTTGGCCTGACGGCCGCCCTCGCCGGGCTCATCGCCCTCCCGACCGCGGCGGACGCGGCACCCACCGCCGCGCAGACCGCCGTGATCTGCCAGGCTCGCGCCGGCTGCAGCATCGCCAAAACCCTGGATGCCGGCAAACCGCTGTCGGTCGTGCAGGCGAGCGTCGCCGGTTGCACGGAAGACTGGCTGATCGAGGGAAACTCGCCGCCACGCGCCCTGCTCAAACGCTGCAAGGACGGCGGCACGATAACGGTCGGACCCAACCGCCTGATGCACCGGCACGCGGGAGGATCAGACGTCGCGTGGGAGAGGACCGTCACCTATTCGCTCTCGCCATGGCGTGCCCTCTCCGAGCGTGGCTGCTCCTACCGCAAGGGCGGGACCGCCAATGGCACCGCAACCGACATCGACTACGGCTCCCTCGTCATACGCTCGGTCGACAAGGACAGCACGGCGCCGGGCAAGGCTGGTTGCCCCACGTGGCCGCCGGGCTTCAGCGCGACGCCGGACTCGGGTCTGCGCGGCGGCTACGACGTCGCGGCACCAATCCTCGACAAGGAAGCCGTCGGCACAAAGGTCGCGATCGGCGATTGCGTGCCCGCGATGACGACCGCGGGCGTCAACGGGTTTATCACGCGCGGCGGTCCCGCGGCCGCGGACAAGGCTGCCGAGATCAGGATCGTGTCGGAATCGACCAGCACGCTCCTTGTGCAGGTCTACGATCCCCAGGGTGATCGCACGTCTCGGGTCGAGGTCTGGTTCCCGACCGGCGCGGATCTGTCGAGGATTGGCATTGCCCTCGCCGGCGCGGAGTCGGCACCGAGCGAAAAGAAGGACATCCTGCCTTCCGTCGAGCGCTGGCAGGCGACGGACGCCAACGGCCGCGCCGTCACGGTCATGCGCCTGTCGTGGGCGAACCAACAGACCCTGTTCAGCGGCATGGCCATCGCCTACTCGCAGAATGAGGCCGGCAAGCCGGTGCGGGTCGTGGCCAACACCGGCATCGTGAACGACCGGCCGGCCTATCTGCCCAAGATGGTGAGCTTCGCCGACGCCATGATCACGCCGGCGGTCGGCGTCTGCCGCGTGCGCGATGGGCGCCTGATGCGCGCCGACTAACGGTACCCGGCTGCCTGCAGCTCGAAGAGTTCTGCGTAAAGACCCGGACGCGACACCAATTCCTCGTGCGTGCCGGCGTCTGCCACCTTGCCGTCGGCCAGCACGAAGATGCGGTCGGCCATGCGCACGCTCGAGAAGCGGTGCGAGATCAGCACCGCCGTCTTGCCCGCGCTCAACTCCTTGAAGCGCTGAAAGACCTCGAATTCGGCGCGCGCATCGAGCGCCGCTGTCGGCTCGTCGAGGATCAGCACGTCGGCCTCCCGCATGTAAGCGCGCGCGATGGCGAGCTTCTGCCATTCGCCGCCTGACAGTTCGACGCCGTTCTTGAATCGCTTGCCGATGCGCTGGTCGTAACCGCCCGGCAGACGCTCGATGACCTGGTCGGCCTGACTGCGTTCGGCGGCGCGCACGATGCGTTCATGATCCGCCCGCGCCTCGATACGGCCGACCGCGATGTTCTCGCCGGCCGTGAAGTTGTAGCGTACGAAATCCTGGAAGATGACGCCCATGCTGCCGCGCAGGTCGTCGAGCGCGTAGTCGCGCAGGTCTCGCCCGTCGAGCAGGATGCGGCCTTCGTCGGGATCGTAAAGCCGGGTCAGCAGCTTTACGAGCGTGGTCTTGCCCGCGCCGTTCTCGCCCACCAGCGCCACCACTTCGCCTGCCTGCAGGGTGAAGCTGAGATGACGCACCGCCCAGCGCTCGGCGCCGGGATAGATGAATCCCACATCCTCGAACACGAAGCCCTCTCGGATCGGGTGCGGGAACGGGAGGGGATTCACAGGCGACAGAATCTCGGGCCGCGTCTCGAAGAACGAGAAGAGGTCGTTGAGGTAGAGCGCCTGCCCCGCCGTCGAGGAAAATCCGGTCAGCAGGCCCTCGAGTAATGTCCGCAGGCGCAGGAACGACCCCGCAAGGAAAGTGAGATCGCCGATGGAGAACTCGCCTTCCAGCGTGCGCCAGGCAATGTACGCATAGGCGGCGTAGTAGCCGACGGTTCCCAGCGTGGTGAAAATCCCGCCCCACACGGCGCGGCGCACCGCCAGCGCGCGGTTGGCGTCGTAGAACAACGCGGCCAATCGCTTGTACTGCGCGATCAGGAACCCGTTCAGCCCGAAGATCTTCACTTCCTTGGCCGTCTCGACGCTGGCCGCCGTCTGGCGCACATAGTCGAGCTCGCGCCGCTCCGGCGTGCGGCCGTAGTCGAGCGTATAGGTCTGGGCGTTGAAATGCGCCTCGCCCAGGAAGGCCGGGATCAGCGCCACCAGCAGGAGCACGATCAGCCACGGCGCGTAGACCACGAGGCCCGCGGCGAAGCTCGCGACCGTGACGATGTCCTGGGCCTGGCTGAAGAGCTGCCCCATCAGGGTGAGGCGGCCGCTGGTCTGGCGGCGCGCGCGCTCGAGCTGGTCCTGGAATTCGGCGTCCTCGAAGTCCTCGAGGTCGAGTGTCGCGGCATGTTCCATCAGCCGCACGCTCGACAGGTTGGTCACGCGCTCCGACAGCAGGCTGTCGACCAGCGACACCACCCGGCCCAGCACGTCCGACAGCACCGCAAGTCCGAACTCGGCCAGCAGCAAAGCCGCCAGCCATTTCAACTGCCCGCTCGCCAGCCAGTCCTCGAACGTCACGGGCCGGTTCGGCAGCGCCACGAGCTTCACGACGTCGTCGATGATCAGCTTGCCGATGTAGAGGCTTACCACCGGCAGCAGCGCGCGCGCGAACCGCAGCAGCATCAGGCCTAGGGTGAGGCCGGGACTCGTTTGCCAGATCATGGCCACGAACGGCCGCAACGTGCGCAGCGCGCCGAAGCGCTCCCGGAAGGTGCGCGGTTGGGGTATTGTGCGGGGAAGGCTCATCAGACCGGTCTACGGCCCAATGTTCAGTCCATCCCCGGCATTTTGAGGGCGGAAGCGCGACGCGCCGGCATCGGATCCTCGAAAGCGCGCGGATAGCGCGTCGGCTGGGCCGAAACCTTGTTGAGCTTCTCCAGCGCTTCCGCGGGCAACCGCCAACCGCCCGACTTCAGCGTCTCGCCCAGCTGCTCGACGTTGCGGGCGCCTACGATCGCCGAGGTCATGAACGGCTGGTCCATCACCCAGCGCAAGGCAACCTGCGCCGGCGGCTTGCCGATCTCCTTCGACACATCGAGCAGCGTCTGGAGAATCTCGCTGTGGTTGGGAGCGAAGAACTTGCTCTGGAAGCCCCAGCCTTCGGCCGAGCGGCTGCCCTGGACCTTGAGGCTGCCCGGCAGGTACTTGCCGGTGAGATAGCCGCCGGCGAGCGGCGACCACGCCACGCAGCCCAGTCCCTTGAGCTCGATCGCGGGCACGATCTCCTCGTCGATGTCGCGCACGACCAGGCTGTACTGCGGCTGATAGCAGGCGAAGCGCTCCCAGCCCTTGGTGTCGCTGATCCACATCGCCTCCATCAGACGCCACGCCTCGTAGTTCGAGCAGGCGGTGTAGAGGATCTTGCCGTCGCGCACGAGATCGTCGAGCGCGCGCAGCACTTCCTCGAGCGGCGTCGTGTGATCGACGTGATGGACGAAATAGATATCTAGATAGTCGGTCTGCAGGCGCTTCAGGCTGCCTTCGATCTGCTGCTTGATATGCAGCCGCGAATTGCCCGAATCGTTGGGCCGGTGCCCCATGGGATTGAAGAACTTCGAGGCAATGATGGCGTCGTGGCGCTTTCCCTTCAGCGCCACGCCCAGCATCGTCTCCGACGTGCCGCCGACATACGAATTGGCGGTGTCGAAGAAGGTCAGCCCGGCGTCGAGCGCCGCGTTCACCATCTTCGTGGCGCCGTCCTGATCGGCGCCATTGCCGAACGTCATCGTGCCGAGGCAGATCTCCGAGACCCGCAGTCCCGCCCGGCCGAGATTGCGATAATGCATTCAGCCGTCCCCGCGCGTGGGCAGCGTGAACTTGTTGTCGCGCAACACCTGCTCCAGCACTGGAATGCCGGCCGCCGTGTTGCCGGCCTTGCAGTTGGCGATGGCCGACTCGTGGGACGCGACCGGCGACTGGAAGGCAGGCTTCGGATCCTCGGGATTGTTGACGTAGGCGCGATAGAGCCCGACGAGCCTGTCGCAATAGCGCGCGTCGGCGACGTTCTGCGCGGAGGCCGCCGACGAGAGAGTGACACCGGCGGCAAGCAGCAGCAGTCTTTGCATGGTCTTCATGATCAAAGCTCCAGCATTGCTTTGGCGAGCACGTTGCGTTGCACTTCCGACGATCCGCCATAGATCGTGGTCTTTCGCGTGTTGAAGTAGCGCGGCGAGACATCGTCAACGTATTCGCCGCCGACGGGCACGATGTTGCTGTCGTAGTTGCGCAATTCGGTGAACGGCAGGCCGTACCAGCCGACCGCCTCGACCGCGAGTTCGGTCACTTTCTGGCCGACCTCGGTGCCGCGCATCTTGACGATCGACGCCTGCGTGCCCGGGTTCTGCCCGGACTTCATGTTCGAATAGAACAGCAGCTCGTTCATCTCGACGGCGTCGATCTCCATCTCGAGCGCGGCCATCTTCTCGCGCCAGTTGGGATTGGCCGACAGCGGCTCGCCCGCATCCATCTGGCTCTTCGACAGCGTCTGCAGGTGACGGTAGGCCTTGCGCAGCCGCGGCCCGAAGGCCTGCCCTCCCCGCTCGAATTCGAGCAGGTACTTGGCGTAGGTCCAGCCCTTGTTCTCTTCGCCGACAAGGTTTTCGACCGGCACCTTCACGTCGGTGAAGAAGACCTGGTTGACCTCATGCCGCATCGGCGTGCGGGTGCCGTCGACCAGGTAGATCGGATCGATCTTGATGCCCGGCGATTTCATGTCGATCAGCAGGAACGAGATGCCCTCCTGCCGCTTGCCCTCGTTCGAGGTACGCACGAGGCAGAAGATCCAGTCGGCGAAATGCGCGTTGGTCGTCCAGATCTTCTGGCCGTTGACGAGGTAATGATCGCCCTGCCTCTCGGCCTTGGTGCGCAACGACGCGAGATCCGATCCCGAGCCCGGCTCGGAATAGCCCTGGCACCACAGCTCCTCGGCGGCGGCAATCTTGGGCAGGAAGCGCTTCTTCTGCGCGTCGCTTCCGTACTTCATCAGGACCGGCGCCACCATCTTGATGCTGAATGACGACAGGTAAGGCGAGTCGGCGCGCGCCATCTCCATCTCGAAGATGAATTTTTGCGTCGAGTTCCAGCCCGGTCCGCCATATTCCTTCGGCCAGTTCGGGCAGAGCCAGCCTTTGCCCGCGAGCTTTTTCTGCCACTGCAGCAGCCGCTCCTTGGAAACATGGCTGGTGCGGCTGCGACGGCTCTCCTCCGCCACCTCCTCCGGCATGTTGGCGGCGATCCAGTCGCGCACTTCCTTCTGGAAGGCGAGTTCCTCGGCGTTGAAGGCCAGATCCATGGTCAGAGCCCCAGCATCACCTTGGACATGATCCCGCGTTGCACTTCGGACGAGCCGCCGTAGATCGTCATCTTGCGGCCGTTGAAGTAACGCGGCGCGAGAACGTCCGCGCCTTCCGGACCGATCGGCTCGACGTTCGAGTTCCAGGCGCGCTGCTCGGGGAACGGCATCGAGTACCAGCCGACCGCCTCGACCGCGAACTCCTGGACCTGCTGCATGACTTCCGTGCCGCGCAGCTTGATCATCGACGACAGCGGTCCCGGGTTCTGGCCGGATGCGAGCTTGGAATAGAACTCCTGCTCGAACATCTCGAGGCCGGAGATCTCGATGTCCATACGCGCGAGCTTCTCGCGCCACGCGGCATCGGCCATGATCGAGTCCTCGCCGTCGGGCTGCGCCTGGGCGAGCCGCTTCAACCGCTCGAAGCCCGAGCGCAGCCGCGGGCTGTACGGATTGCCGCCGCGCTCGAACTCGAGCAGGTATTTGGCATAGGTCCAGCCCATGTTCTCTTCGCCCACGCGATTGGAGACCGGCACCTTCACGTCGGTGAAGAACACCGAGTTCACTTCCTGCGTGCCAGCGCGGTTGCCGTCGGCAGTGATGATCGGCTCGACCGAGATGCCCGGCGTCTTCATGTCGATCAGCAGGAACGAGATGCCTTCCTGGCGCTTGCCCTCGTTCGAGGTGCGCACGAGGCAGAAGATCCAGTCGGCGGTCTGCGCGAGCGTCGTCCAGGTCTTCTGGCCGTTCACGATGTAGAAGTCACCCTGACGCTCGGCCTTGGTCCGTAGCGATGCGAGATCGGAGCCGGAGCCCGGCTCGGAATAGCCCTGGCACCAGATCAGGTCGGAATTCAGCATCGGCGGCAGGTGCTGCTTCTTCTGCGCCTCCGAGCCGTACTTCATGATCACCGGTGCGCACATCTTGGGGCCGAAAGGCGAGGTCCCGGGCGCACCCGCCTTCGCCATTTCCATTTCGAAGATGTACTTCTGGGTCGTGGTGAAGCCCGGTCCGCCGAATTCCTTGGGCCAGCCGGTGCAGAGCCACCCCTTTTTCGCCAGGCGCTTCTGCCAGTCGATCAGGCGCTCCTTCGGCATGTAGGCGTTCCGGCCGGCCTTGATCTCGCCCATGATCTCGGGCGTCAGATTGTCCTTCAGCCAGTCGCGGACTTCCTGCTGGAAGGCGATTTCCTCTTTGCCGAAACTCAGGTCCATTGGGGGCTCCTTGTGGATCGCGAGGGTACCGCGCCGGGTTCGAGGACGTAAAGCTGCTCTCCGAACGAATATTCCAGACAGCTGTCCGCTGCATCGCTAAGTTGTGTCAGCCGAAACGGGACTAAAGCGATGCCTTGGCCTTCCCTCCATCTTGGCCGCGTGACGGCATTCCTCCTGTCTGCCGCTCTGCTGATGACCGTCCGCATCGCAATTGCTCAACAGCCCGCACCTAAATGGACGGCGTCTGAAACCTTAGCGTGGGAGCAAATTAAGAGAGGCGAAGCAACCGACTTCTCCGCGCGCTGCAAGCAAGCGGCCTTTGACCCTCTCTCGGACGAACAACTTGTTTCGCAAATGGATTGCAGAGGACTTTCCGCTGCGTTTCTACACGATATTCTGACGAGACTGCGTAGTGACATTCCCATTCAGGGAATTCACATCGCGGGCTCTCGAATAATCGGCAACGTAGAGATGGCGAACCTGAAACTCGGTTCACCGATCATCGTCGAGAATTCGGTCTTCCATGGCAATATCGACCTCACTCTCGCCCGCGCGGATAGTCCGTTGGTGATTATGAACAGCAGAGTCGACGGTTTGTTCGATGCTCATGCTTTCCGCAGCGACTCCGTCCTTGATCTGAGCGGTACCAATTTTAAGAAAGATCTGCATTTGCAATTCGCCAAGATCGATGGATATCTCGATCTCAGCGATGCCATTCTCGAGCAGGATTTGCATGCCGATGGCCTACAGCTTGGCGCCACGCTGTTTTTGCGGACGGACAAAAGAAAAGGGGCTTTCAAGAACGTGGGCCTAAGAAGTTCCCGCCTTGCGAACAACTTGACCATGGATGGCGCGACGTTCGACGGAACCATCGACATGGACGCGACGCGCGCCGGGCAATCCGTGCTCTTCCGGGGATCGACTGCAAAGAGAATCATCCTGAAAAACGCGGTCATAGCACGCGATGTAAACTTGATCGGCTCAACCCTCACTGGGGATGAAAAGGAAGCTCTCACGGTCGAAGGCAGGGCGTTGGAGGTGGCAGGCTCACTGCGGATGCAGGATGCGGTTGTTCATCGTTCTCTCGGCCTCACGTTTATTCACGTTGGAGGCAATGTCGAGCTGAACGGAGCCAAGCTTGGCACGCTTGACCTTTCCGGGGCCTCGATCTCGGGGGAGCTGCGGCTTAGACCAGGCGATCGTTCTTCATTTCATGCGGACGAAATCGCTTTACGCACAACGCGCGTGGGCTATCTCGTCAGCACCGACGATGCGTGGCCGCTCAAAGGTCATTTACATATCGACGGATTCAACTTCGGCCACCTTGGTGGCGTCGACGTAAATTCCAGGACCTCATCTGCCCATTACAGATTAGCTTGGTGGCTCGATGACTGGGCAGAACGAGATGATTATACACCCGGCATCTACGACCAACTTGCAGCGGCTTTCTCCGCGGCCGGACGGCGTGATGATGCAGACGAAATTCGCTTCCGGAATCGTCAGCGGCAACGGGAAGAGGAATGGACACATTCGAAACTGGCATGGTTTGGCGACCTCCTTCAAGAGGCAGTCGCTGGGTACGGGATCAAGATGTTCCGTGTTCTCATCCCCGTCGGGCTAATTACTGTTTTGGGTGGCCTTTATCTTTGGAAATGTGTGCCGACAGCGCACTGGAAGGGGCTTCCTTGGTGCTGCGGGGCCACGCTAAGCCGCCTGCTGCCCATTATCGAAATCAACAAGGAATTTGCCGCCTTCTTTGACGATCCAATGCGTGAGCGCCTGACACCACTTCAAACCGCGGTCTTCTCGGCAATCAGTCTCCTAGGGTGGATCCTCGGTGGCATCTTGATCGCTGCAATGGCCAGTTTGACCCAGAGGCTTTGAATGTCGCCACCTCTTCAACCGGTTGTGAGTGACGACACGCTGCCGGCTTCCGTCGATGTCGTTGTTATCGGTGCCGGCATGGCCGGCAGCGCCGCCTCCTACTATCTCGCCAAGAAAGGCCACTCCGTGGCGCTGATCGAGAAAGGGATGGTTGGCGGCGAGCAGACCAGCCGGAACTGGGGCTGGTGCCGCCAGCAGCACCGCGACCTGCGCGAGTTGCCGCTCGCCATGAAGAGCCTCGAGATCTGGGGCGACCTCAATCGCGAACTGAATGCCGAGACGGGCTTTCGCCGAAGCGGCCTGCTTTACGTCACGACCCGCCCCGCCGATTTCGCGGAGTGGGAAGCCTGGACCCTCGCCGCGCGCGACTACCAAATGCACAGCCGCATCCTGACGCCGGCTGAGGCAAAGGAGATGACGCCCGGCAGCACCGGCGACTGGATCGGCGGCATCCATTCTCCGACCGACGGCCGCGCCGAGCCGGCGCTTGCAGGCCCCGCGCTGGCCGAGGCGGCGCGCGCCTACGGCGCGACCATTCACCAGAACTGTGCCGCGCGCGGCCTCGACATCGAGGCGGGCAAGGTCGCGGGTGTCATCACCGAGCGCGGCCGCATCCGTGCGCAGAAGGTCCTGTGCGCGGGCGGCGCGTGGAGTTCCCTGTTCTGCCGCCGCCACGGCCTTCGCCTGCCGCAAGCCGGCGTCCGCTCGACCTCGTTCTTCACAAAGGCGGCGCCGCAGATCACCGACGGCGGCCTTTCGATGCCCGACGTGACGATCCGTCGGCGACTGGACGGTGGTTACACTGTCGGTCTTGGCGGCCGCGGCTTGGTCGAACTCTCGCCGCAAGGCCTGATCTACGCGCGCCAATTCCTGCCGACGTTGAAGAAACGCTGGAACGGCGTGACCCTCGGCATCGGACGCTCGTTCTTCGACGGGCCTGAGTCGTTCGCCACCTGGGCGTTCGACCGCGTGTCCCCCTTCGAGCGGCAACGCACGATCGCCCCCGCCGCCGACCCCAAGCTGATGCAGGAAGGGCTGACGAAACTCGCGCAGCACTATCCGGTGCTGAAGGGGCTCGAGGTCGCACATTCATGGGGCGGCCTCATCGACTCGACACCCGACGGCATTCCGGTGATCTCGGCCGTCGATCCCTTGCCCGGCCTCTATCTGTCGACCGGCTTCACCGGCCACGGCTTCGGCATCGGTCCCGCAGCCGGACGCCTCGCCGCGGACATCGTGGCCGGCGACCCGCCGATCGTCGATCCCTTCCCCTACCGCTACTCGCGGATGATCGACGGGACCGATTTGGGTGCGCCCGGCATGATGTAGCGGTGCACGGTGAGGCGCGCCTCGCCGACACCGTCCTCGATCGGCTCCCATCCTTTCTTGGCGTAGAAATCACGTAACGCCGGACGGGCGATCAGATAGAGCTGCCCGACACCCAGCGCGGCACTCCGGCGAATGGCCTCGTCCAGAAGCGATGCCGCCACACCCTGTTTGCGCATGTCTTCGTCAACCCACAGTGCCGCGAGCCAGGGCGTGAGCTTTGGACGGGAGGACTCGTCGCTCTCGATCACCAGCGTGTTGCCGCACAGCCTGCCATCGCATTCCGCCACCAGCGCGAACGGGATACGCGTCTGCGGCTCGAGAAAATTCAGCATGCCGTCCTGAAAGGCCTTCAGCGGCTTTGCCTTGTTCCTCCAGAACGCGCGCCAGATCCGCTCGCCGACGGCGGCCGCATAGTGCGGCCGCTCGCGCAGATCGTGGATCGTGACGGTCAGGCCTTGCTTCCGTCGAGTTGTTCGAGGCCGCGCTTGTTGGTCTCGATGCCCCAGATCGCCACGACGATGATCTGGACGATCAGCAGGCTGATCATCAGCGCGAGCACGCCCTGCACGCCATAGCTCTTGAACAGCGACAGCACGATGAACGGTGACACGACCGTGGCGCCCCGGCCCAGCATGTTGCACAGACCGTTGGCGCGCAGCCGCACTTCGGTCGGGAACAGCTCCGTCGTGTAGACGCCATAGAGCACGGCGGTGAGGATGTAGATGCCGACGATCAGCACAAAGCCCACGCTCAGGAGCATCGTCGGATCGACCATGTAGGGATAGGCCCAGCCCGCCGCGATGCTGAGCAGCGATGCGCCGATGATCGTGGGCTTGCGACCCAACGCATCGGCCGTCCATGCGCCGATGGCGCATCCGACCAGTGAGCCACTCGCCAGCACCATGGTGTAGGTGAGCGACTTGGTGATGCTGATGCCCTGCTGGCCGAAGAACGTCGGCAACCAGTTCACGAAACCGAAGATCAACGTGTTAACGGTCACCAGCACGACGCAGCCCACGATGAGCCGCGGAAACAGCGTCGCGCTGAACAGCGAGCCGAAGGTATATTCCACCACCGGCGCGGCTGGGAGCGGTGGCGGCAGCGCCTTGCCGCCCGATGCCTCGCGCTCGATCTCCTGCATCAGGGCTTCGGCTTCCGCCGTCTTGCCGTTGGCTTCCAGCCAACGCGGGCTCTCCGGCAGCTTCTTGCGCAGGTACCAGACGACCAGCGCGCCGACGCCTGCGATGGCAAACATCGGCCGCCATCCGAAGTTCGGAATGACAAACGTGCTGATGATCGAGGTCGCGGGGAAACCCGCCACGACGATGAAGGCCATGAACGCCATCCAGCGGCCGCGCGATGCCGGCGGCACGAACTCCGTCATCGTCGAGTAGCCGACGACGATCTCCGCGCCCAGGCCAAGGCCCATCACGAAGCGCGCCGCGATCAGCCAGTCCATGGTCGGCGCGGCGGCCGCCGCGAACGAGGCCAGCCCGAAGACCACGAGATTGAACTGATAGGTGAAGCGCCGGCCGTATTTGTCGCCCAGGAAGCCCGCAATCACCGCGCCGATGGTCATCCCGACGAAAGTCCAGGAAATGAACTCCGGCACCTGAGAGAGTACGGCGAACTTGGTCTGCACTGCGGCACCGAGAACCGACGCGCCGACATAGAGGTCGTAGCCGTCGAAGAACATTCCGGCGCCGATCAGCCAGAAGATACGGTAGTGGAATGAAGAAATAGGCAGCCGATCGAGCCGCGGGCCCGCATTCACCGTGGACGCCATTGGATTTTTCCCCCGGAAGCTTCTTTGGCGCTAGAGTGACATGAACATGACCTCAGACAAGAGCACTCTCGATGTCGTGAAGATGGGCCAGGGCCCCGACCTGGTGCTGCTTCACTCCCTCCTCTCCGACCGCACCGCCTTCGACCGCATCGCTCCGCGCCTCGCGGCCGAACGGACCGTCTGGCTCGTGAACCTGCCCGGTTTCGGCCGGTCGGCACCTGCCGGTCCCGGCCTGGAGCAGTTCGCCGACCGGATTGCCGAGGAACTGCCCAAGCATGGGCTGATGGGCAAAGCCGATCTCCTGGGCAACGGCTTCGGCGGCTTCGTGTCGGTGGCGCTCGCTGTCCGGCATGGCGCGAAGTTCAACAGGCTCATGTTCGTCGACACTGGCGCTGCCATTCCGCCCGAAGGCAAAGGCGCCTTCGCCATGATGGCGGAGCGTGTCGAGGCCGGTGGCATGGAGGCCGTCCTCACCACTGCGCTTCAGCGCATGTTTCCCGAGGATTTCCTCGCCGCGCACCCGAAGATAGCCGAGGAGCGCAAGGCAAGCCTGCGCGCCGCCAATCCCGGCTACTTCGCGGCAGCCTGCCGCGCGCTCGCCCTTTTCGACCATCGCACCGAGATCGCCTCGATCGGCAATCCGACCCTCGTGGTTGTCGGTCTGCGCGATACGGCCACGCCACCGGCCCTTTCCTATGCACTGGCCAAAGGCATTCCGGGTGCGAAACTCGTCGAACTGGCGCATTGCGGACACTCGCCGCATATCCAGGATCCCGAAGCCTTCTGGCAAACGCTGAAGCCCTTCCTGGGATTGGCCGGCTGATGGCCGACGGAGGACACCGCCCCGCCGGCTGGTTGCCGCGCATCGAGGACAAGGCATTGCTGCGCGGCGAAGGCCGCTTCATGGACGACGTCCATGAAAAGAATGCCGCCGCCGCCCACTTCCTGCGCTCGCCGCACGCGCATGCCCGCATCAAGTGGATCGACACGGCCGCAGCGCGCGCCCTGCCCGGCGTCATCGGCGTCTTTACCGCCGAAGAACTCAAGAAGGCCGGCGCCCGGACGATCACCTATCCCGTCCCGGTCCCCGGCCGCGGTGGCACCTCGCTGATCGCGCCATATCGTCCTGCGCTTGCCGATGGACGCGTCATGCATGTGGGCCAGCCTGTCGTGCTGGTCGTCGCGGACACGTCCGACATTGCCCAGGATGCCGCCGAACTGGTCGAGATCGACTACGAGCCCTTGCAAGCCGTCGCCGACATCAGGGACGCAATCGCGCCGGACGCCGTGCAGCTCTGGCCCGAAGCGCCCGGCAATGTCGCGATCGACTTCGTGGCGCCGCAGGGGAGCTACGACGCCCAACTTCAGGCCGTTGAGCGCGCGTTCGCCGCCGCAGCGCATGTTGTAGACGTCACGGAGATAAACCAGCGCATCGTCGTCGCCTCGATGGAAACGCGCGGCGGCACGGCCAGCTACGATTCCGCCAAGGATACCTACCTGCTGCGTGCCCCGTCACAGGGCGCGCGCATGCTGCGCGACCAGCTGGCTGCGAGCCTCAATCTGCCGATAGAGAAGTTGCGCCTGCTGACGGGCGATGTCGGCGGCGCCTTCGGCATGAAGACGGCTGCCTATCCCGAGTATGTGGCGCTGCTTGTGGCCGCCAAGCAGGTCGGGCGGCCCGTACACTGGACGCAGAGCCGCGCCGAATCCTTCCAGAGCGACAACCAGGCCCGCGATACGGTCACGACGGTGAAACTCGCCATCGACACGAATGGCCGCTTTCTCGCACTGAAGGTCTCGGCCATCGCGGCCGTCGGCGCCTTCCTGTCGTCGCATGGCGCGTCCATCGCCTCGAACAATTTCGCGCGCTGCTTCCCCTCGATGTATCACATCCCGCACATCGCGGTGGATGTGCGCTGCGTCTTCACCAATACGGTGCAGATGGGCCCCTATCGCGGCGCCGGCCGGCCAGAAGCCAACTACGCGATGGAACGGCTGATGGAAGAGGCCGCCAAGAGGACCGGCATCGATCCGGTCGAGCTTCGACGCCGTAATCTCATCCCGCCCGGAATGATTCCTTACGCGACGGCCGTCGACACCAAGTTCGACAGCGGCGACTTCGAGACTGTGCTCGACAAGGCGCTCGCGCACGCCGACTACGAGGGCTTCGCCAAGCGTCGCGCAATATCCGAAGTCCACGGCAGGCGTCGAGGTCTCGGCATTTCCTGCTTCCTCGAACATGCGGGCGGCATGCCAGGTGACGAAGCGGGTGTGCGCTTCCCCGGCAGCAACACGCTTGTGGTCGCGCTCGGCATGCATCCGTCGGGGCAAGGCCACGCTTCGCTCTATCGCAGACTCGCTGCCAAGCTGTTGGGTATCGAGGAGACAAGCGTGGTCGTGCGCCAGGGTGACACCGATCTCAACATCATGGGCGGCGCCTCCGTCGCGTCCCGCTCAACCACGGCCACCGGCAGCGCGCTGGTGCGCACGGTCGAATTGGTGATCGAGAAAGGCCGCAATCTCGCGTCGCAGTTGATGGAAGCTGCCGAAGCCGACATCGATTATGCCCAAGGCACGTTCCGAGTCGCCGGCACCGATCGCCAGCTTTCCCTGTTCGAGGTTGCCGAGCGCGCGAAGACGCTGAACGACACGCTCGACACCAAGGGTCAGGCCACCGTGCCGCAGACTTTCCCGAACGGCTGCCACATCGCCGAAGTCGAGATCGATCCGGAGACGGGATTCGTCACCCTCGCCGCCTACACCGCTGTCGACGATTGCGGAAACATTCTCGATCCTGTTCTTGTCGAAGGACAGATCCACGGCGGCATCGCCCAAGGCGTCGGACAGGCCCTGTGGGAGGAAGTGATCTTCGAGCGCGAGTCGGCCCAGCTCCTGTCCGGCTCATTCATGGACTACACCATGCCGCGCGCCGACGACCTACCGATGTTCGGGACCGCCGCCCATCCGGTGCCCTGCACCACCAATCCACTGGGCGTCAAAGGCACCGGCGAGGCAGGTACCACAGGCGCGCTTGCAGCCGTGATGAACGCGATAGCCGATGCCATCCCCGGCCCCGCGGGTGCCGCGCTTACGATGCCGGCAACGCCGGAAAAGGTCTGGCGCGCCCTCTGCTCGTAGGGGCATGCTTCGGCATGGCCAAACGAATCAACCGTGCGATCGAGCTGCTGGAAGCCGATCAGGCGCTCTACTACGACGGCCCCCACACCGGCCACGTCCTCACCTACGAGCAGGGACTGAAGGACGCTAAGACTTGGGCCGATTACATCAACGTGGGCATGGAGCACGGCGCCTTCGACATGACCGGCTTCGAGGCCTACATGCGCGGGCTGGTCGACGGCGGGCCGACCAACTCCGGCCACCGCGCACCGGCGGTCATCGTCGAGCCGCCGGTCAACGGTACCGACGGCCCGAACGTCGCGTTCAACGCCTGGCAGTTCCGACAGATCCTGGCGCGCGGCGCCCATGGCATCCTGCTCTGCCAGGCCGAGTCGGCGGACGCCGTGCGGGAGTTCGTGCGCGCCTGTCGCTTTCCCCATCACAAGACCGGAGCCGACCAGCTCGGCATTGGCTCGCGTGGCAGAGGCTCGGAGCCCACGGCCGCCCCTATCTGGGGCATTGATCAGCAAGAGTATTTTGCCCGCTGCGAGCCTTGGCCGCTTGCGCCGGATGGTGAGCTTTTGCTCGGTGTAAAGATCGAGAGCCCGCCCGGCGTCGAGCATTGCGAGGAAATCTTGGCGGTGCCTGGATTGGGTTTTGCCGAGCTGGGACCGGGCGATCTGGGCCTATCGCTGGGCTACACGACGCTGCAGCGCAGCCCCTATCCACCCGAAATGGAAGCGGCGCGCGCCAAGGTCTTCGCCGCCTGCAAGAAGAACAAGCTCGCCTTCCTGGAAGGCGCCACGCCCGCAAACATTGCCCAGCGCCTCGACGAAGGTGTGCGGGTGATTTCCGGCCACAGTCAGGAAGTCGCCCGCATCGGCCGCGCGCACCAGAAGCGCACGATGCCGGTTTGACCATGCCGAACCCGACCCGCCGCGACATCGCCCTGCTCCCCCTGGCGCTCGCTGTCGCCACCGCTCGAAATGCAAAGGCACAACAGATGACAATTCCCGTCGAGAACGCCTCCCTGACCGACGTGCTGGACGGCCTGACCAGAGGGGCAACGACCTCAACCGCCCTTGCCCAAGCCTATCTCGCCCGCATCGAGGCCTACGACCGCGGCGGCCCGGCGCTCAATTCGGTACGCATGGTCAATCCAGACGCGTTGTCGACGGCCGCTCGCTTCGACAAGGTGAAGCCTTCCAAGGCTCAGCCGCTCGCGGGCGTACCTATCCTGGTGAAGGATAATATCGCGACCGGCGACAAGCAGCCCACGACCGCCGGCTCGCTCGCGCTCGAAGGCGCGCGCGCCAAGGACGATTCGACAGTCGTGAAGAAACTGCGCGCGGCGGGTGCGGTGATTCTGGGCAAGGCCAACCTCACCGAGTTCGCCAACATTCTCGCGGTCGACATGCCCTCGGGCTACAGCTCGCTCGGCGGCCAGGTGAAGAACCCCTACGCGCCGGATCTCATGGACGATCGCGGCATACCGGTCGTGCTGCCCGGCGGCTCTAGCGCGGGTTCGGCGGTCTCGGTGGCTGCCGGCCTCTGCGCAGCCGCGATCGGCAGCGAAACCTCGGGTTCGCTGCTGAGCCCAGCCAACCAGAACGGGCTGGTCACGGTGAAGCCTACCGTCGGCCTGATCAGCCGCACCGGCATCCTGCCGATCTCGCACAGCCAGGACACCGCCGGCCCCCTCACCCGCACCGTGCGCGACTCCGCCATTCTGCTGAACGTGCTCGCCGACCGCGACCCGCTCGCCCCGGCGACGCAGCACCTGCAACGGCCCGCCGACTATACGTCGAACCTCGACAAGGACGGTTTGAAAGGCGCACGCATCGGTCTGCCCAGCGACCCGGCCGATCCCGGCAACGACGTCTACATGGGCAAGCTCTCTCCAAAAGCCGCTGCCGTGCTGGCACAGGCCCTGACCGTCCTGCAGGACGCGGGCGCCACGATCGTGCGCGCCAACATGCCCACTGCTGGCTGGATTGGCGGACCGGGCACGACCATGGGCGTGCTGAACCGCAATCCCCTCAGCCGAACGAAGAACACGGTGGCCACGCCGCCGATCGTCTTCCTGTACGAGCTGAAGCACGATCTCAATCTGTACCTGCGCGACTGGGCAGTCGGCACGAAGATGAAGACGCTGGCAGACATCATCGCCTTCAACGAAGCGCATGCCGAAAAGGCGCTGCGCTTCGGGCAGGATCTCTTCCTGGCTGCGCAAGCAACCAAGGGAGATCTCTCCGAGCTGGAATACAAGTCTGCCCGGGCAATGGATCTCCGCTCCGCCAAGGAGCGCGGCATGGATGCCTACATGACGGAGCACAAGCTCGACGCCGTGCTGTTTCCAGGCGCGAGCGGCTCGGGGATCGCTGCCAAGCCCGGCTATCCCAGCGTGCAGGTACCCGGCGGCCTGATCAGCGGCGTGGGCGACAAGGAGACGCCGGACTATCCGCTCGGCATCACCTTCGCCGGCCGTGCCTGGAGCGAGGCCAAGCTCCTGCGGCTTGCCTACGCCTTCGAACAGGCCTCGAACTTCCGGCGTCCGCCGCCGGGACTGCCGGCGCTTTAGAGGGAGAGCGAAATGAAATTCGGCATCACGATGTTTCCGACCGACTACACGATCGCGCCGCACGAGCTGGCGGTGGAGGCGGAGAACCGCGGCTACGAGTCGGTCTGGTTTCCCGAGCACAGTCACATCCCGACCAGCCGCAAGTCGCCGTGGCCGGGCGGGCCCGACCTGCCCAAATGGTACTACGACACCTACGATCAGTTCCTGGCGCTTACGGCGGCCGCCGCCGTCACCAAGACCATCAAGCTCGGCACTGGCGTCTGTCTCGTCGTGCAGCGCGATCCGATCTACACGGCCAAGGAAGTGGCGACGCTCGATCGCATCAGCAACGGTCGATTCCTGTTCGGCATCGGGGGCGGCTGGAACGCCGAGGAGATGGCCGACCACGGCACGACCGATTTCAAGGGCCGCTTCAAGCTGATGCGCGAGCGCATCGAGGCGATGAAGGAGATCTGGGGCAAGTCCAAGCCGAAATATTCGGGCGACCTGGTGAAGTTCGACGAGATGATGCAGTGGCCCAAGCCGGTGCAGAAGCCGCACCCCCCGATAATCGTCGGCGGCGGCTTCCCGCACGGCGCGAAGCGCGCCATCGCCTACGCCAACGGCTGGATGCCGATCGGCGGCCGCGGCGGCGACACGCTGGCGATGATCCCGCCGTTCCTCGAGCTGCTGAAGGAAGCAGGCCGCACGACCCAGGATGTGCCGGTTACCTTGTTCGGTGTCGGCATGGACGCCGACTCCCTGAAGCGCGCCCGCGATGCCGGCGTCGACCGGGTCGTGTTCGGTGTTCCCGCCGAGTCGAAGGACAAGGTGCTGCCGGTGCTCGACAAGGGCGTCGCGGCGATGAGGGCACTGGGCTGAAGCCGTCCCACTACACGGCGATGACTACACCGTCGTGTCCGGGGTCTGCGCCACCGTCGAGACCGTCCTCATGGATGCGGATGCCGTGGACCGCGGCGAAGCCGAAGCCGTAGGGGCTGCGTACGACGGGGTATCCCTGCGCCTTCAGCTCCCGCTCGACCCGGCCCTGGATGCGGTTCGAGATGTCGATCGTGTCGGACGTCGACGAGAAGCGCGCGGCACTCACGGCCTCGACCATGGTCATGTCGAAGTCGAGCGCGTTCAGGATCACGTGCAGCACGCCCATCGCGATCTGCGTGGCGCCGGGCGCGCCGATGATCAGGTGCGGCTTGCCGTCCTTGAAGATGATCGAGGGCACGACCGAGCTGAAGCGCGCCTTGCCCGGCGCGATCGAGCCGGCGCGGCCCGGCCGCGGATCGAACACGCCCATGCAGCCGTTGTACATGAAGCCCAGGCCCGGCGAGATCACGCCCGACGGCATGCCGAGCGAATGGGTCATGGAGAAGCAGTTGCCGTCCTTGTCGAGCACGGAGATGTGCGTCGTGTCCTTCGAGACGTTTCCCGTGTTGAAGCGCGTCACCGAGGCCTTCACGCCGCGCCTTATCTCATCGGCCATCGGCCTGGCGTAGGCCTTCGACGTCAGTTCCTCGACCGGCACGGTCACGAATTTCGGGTCGCCGACCTTGAGGTCCTTGTCGATCGTCGCGCGCTTCATTGCCTCGCACACGATGCGGACGTACTCCGCCGAATTGTGCTCCATCCCGCGCAGGTCGAAGTTCTCGAGGATATTCAGCATCTCGAGCAGCATCACGCCGCCGCCCGGCGGCTGGTTTGTCGAGACGTCGTAGCCGCGGTACTTGCCCCACAGCGGCTTGTTGCGCGCGGCCTTCCACGCCTTGAGATCCTCGATCGACAGCAGCGCGTCGTTCTTCTTCATGTCCTCGTCGATCGCACGCGCGATCTCGCCCGAGTAGAAGACATCGGCGCCGCCTTTGGCGATGGCGCGCAAGGTCTGGCCGTAGTCACGGTTCAGCACGGCGTCGCCCACCCTCTTGGGCGTGCCGTCGGGTCGGCAATAGAGGGCGCGGGCCGCCGGCGTGAAGCCGGTGCGCTCGAAATTGGGCGCGCGGCCGAAGGCGCCGTCGTCGGCCCACCAGAAATGGACGTGCGGGCGCACCGTCCAGCCGTTCTCCGCCCAATGAATGGCAGGCTCGACGATACGCGACCACGGCAGCGAGCCGTGCTCCTTGTGGGCTTCGTAGTACATCTTGAGATTGGCCGGCGCGCAGATCGACTTGTAGCCGATGTCGTTCACCCTTCCCTTCAGGATGAAGCCGTAGCCGTCGCGCGCCTCGCCTTCGATCAGATTGGCCCACATGTCGGGCCGCGCGGCCAGCGGCGCCGGTGCGTGCGCATCGATGTAGCCGTGGAACTTCTTGCCGGGCATGTAGATGCCGCAACTTCCGAAGCCCGCGATGCCGCACATCTGCGGATCGACCACGCCCTGCACCAGTGCGCAGGCGATGCCCGCGTCGACCGCGTTGCCGCCTTCGCGCAGCACATCCGCGCCCGCTTCCGTGGGCTCCGGCTGCGGAGCCACGATCATCGCCTGCTTGTGATAGCGCACGCCTGTTTCCTCCACTCTCAAAAAACATCGCCTCGCGAGGATTGGCCTAAAACATTGGCCAGGCTACATCCGATGCCATTCCTCGCGAGGACTCGCGAGCTCCTCGCGAGTCCGCCCTTTGCCGTTTTCCCGGTTTAAAAACCGCATTGGGAGCCGTCCCGCTCCAGGTCGTTGTTCCTTCTCGATTTCTGAAAAGCATAAACCGTCGAAAACCGTTCCTAAACCGTCGCAAACATCGCTCTACACCTGGCGTCGATGCAACACGCTCGCAATGACGTCGGACGTCCAACATAGGCGTGTCGCACGGGATCGCCTATTACGGTCGTTACTGGCAACATATCGCTGGCCGGCTTGAAACGGACGATCTCACTCCCAGCCGTTGCGCTTGCGCAGTACGGCTGTCGCGGGCGCCAGAACGAGACCTTTGGCGGGGAGACCCGGCAGCCATTCGGCCAGCGCCTGCAAGGTCGCTTCGTGCGGATGGCCGATCGCCACGACAAAGCCCTGCCGTCGCGCGATCGCCTCGGTCTCGGCCAGCTTGCGGCGCACGGCCTCCGGAGATTCATCGTCGTCGAGGAAGACGTTGCGCGGCATGTTCGGCACGCCCAGCTCCTGCGCGGTCTGCTCGCCCACCGTTTGCGCCGTCGTGCGCGAGTCGAGAAACATCAGGCCGCGCGCCTTGAAGAGCTTCAGCACGGTTTCCATGTCCGGCTTGTTGGCGGTGAAGCGGCTGCCCATGTGATTGTTCACGCCGACGTAGCCGTCGAAGCTGTCGAGCGCCGTCGTCACCCTCTGCTTCAGCTCCGCGTCGCCCAGCGACACCAGCAGCGCGCCCGGCCCCGGATCGGCGCGGCCTGTCGGCTCCATCGGCAGATGCAGCATCAGCTCCTGCCCCCGCCCCCGCGCGGCCTTGGCCTGTTCGCGCAGGTCCTTGGCGTACGGCAGGAAGGACATCGTAAGCGGTCCCGGCAACTCCCAGGCGCGCTTCGAGTGCGGCCGGTCGATGCCCACGTCGTCGATGACAATGGCGACCAACGGCTTGGCATTGAGGTCGCCGAACGGCACCGCATTGCGTTTCCAGGCCGCCTGCGACGAGGCCGCCGCAACCAGGACCTGCGGACGGGCGCGCGGCTTCTCCTCGATGGTCGCCACCGGCTGCCCGGTCTCCTTGTAGCGCGGCAATCCCGGAATTTCGTCGATCGAGGCGTACTTCGCCGGCGGCGCCTCCTTCTTCATCTGCTCCAGGGTCTCGCGCGCCAGCTGGTCGCGATCCGAGGAGTCCAGGCGCTGGGCGATCCAGTAGCCGCCCACGAGACTGCCGATGAAAAGCACGGCGATTCCGATGACGATCGAGTGCCAGCGATGCCCCTCGACCCACGCCCGAACCGCCGCACTGCGAACCGTGAACCATGTGTGAAGCGAGCCGGGCGTTTTCGGACTCCTTCTGTTCGACTTCCTGCTTCTGTTCTTCTTAGACGCCATCTGAGCGATCGACTCCAAGTCCTTGGTCTCACGCCACTATTTTGCCTTAGTTCAGAGTCTGAGACAAAACAATCAATACAATCCGCTAAAGCAACTTCAGGACGCTTAAGTCGTAGCCGCCACTCGTCCCGCGCTGCCTCTCGAAGCCCAGTCGCTCGGTCAGCGACAGCATCTTCTGATTCTCGCGCAGCACATGTCCGATCACCCGCTTGATGCCCTTCGCCCGGGCGTAGGAGATCACATGGCGCAGCAGCAGCTCGCCATAGCCGTGGCGCTGCCGGTGCGAGGCCACGACCAGCGCGAACTCGGCCTGCTCGAAATTGGGTTCGGCCGCGATCCGGCCCACGCCCAGCAGCTCCTCGCCGTCCAGCAACAGGAACGCCATCTCGCGGTCGTAGTCGATCTGGGTGAGCCGCGCGGCCATTTCGTGCGTGAGTTCGCGGACCGGACCGAAGAAGCGCAGCCGGATGTCCTCGCGCGTGAGCTGGCGCGCGAACGCGCTCAGCATGCCCTCGTCCTGCGGCCTGATAGGCCGGATACGCAGTTTCTCGCCGTTGTGGTCGATGGCAGCCTCGAGTTCGACCGGATAGGGCTTGATCGCAAACCGCGCGGCCCGTTCTTCCCTGGCGGGTTTGCGCACCACAATCCGGGCATCGAGCGCGATCACGCCCTTGGCGTCGACCAGCAGCGGATTGATATCGAGTTCGGCAATCTCGTCGACGTCGGCGATGAGCTGGGACAGGCGGATCATCGCCTCGCCCACCGCCTCGCGCGCGGCGGGTGGCCGGTCGCGATAGCCGCGCAGCAGACGATCGACCCGCGTGCGGCTGAGCGCCTCCTCCGCCAGCACCGCGTCGAGCGGCGGCAGCGCCAGCGCCTTGTCGTCGATCACTTCCGCCGCGACGCCGCCATGGCCCACCATCACGATCGGCCCGAAGACGGGATCTTCGGTCGCGCCCAGGATCAGCTCGATGGCGTCGTGACGCCTGATCATCGGCTGGACGACGAAACCGTCGAGCACGGCGCCGGGCGCGGCCGTGCAGACACGATTGGTCATGTCGCGCACTGCATCGATCACGGCCTGCTCCGACCCAAGATCTAGCGCGACCCCGCCGACATCCGACTTGTGCGTGATCTCGCGCGACAGGACCTTCAGCGCGACGGGAAAGCCGATTTTCGTCGCGGCAGCAGCGGCGGCGGCGGCATCCGTCACGATATCCGTGGGCACGACCGGAATGCCATAGGCCGCCAGAACGTTCTTCGCTTCTGGCTCGGTCAGAAGGTTGCGGCCCTCCTTCAGCGCGGCGGCCACGATCGTCCGCACGAGGGCGGTGTCGGCGCGCACCTCGGGAATCGAGGGTGGCGTCTGCTGCAAGGCGCGCTGGCCGCGGCGATACTCGACGATATGCATGACGCCGCGCACGGCGCGCAGCGGCGTGTCGTAGGCCGGGATGCCCTTTTCGTGCAGTACCCTGCGTCCCGCCTCGGCATCGGGGCCGCCGACCCAGCAACCGATCACCGGCACGTTGCGCCCGCCCGGCGCCGATGCCACCGCGCGGGCGGCGTCCTCCGACGAGGTGAGCGCGGTCGGCACATTCATCACGAGCACCGCGCCCACGCCGCGATCGGCCGCCAGGGCGTCGAGCGCGGCGGCATACCGCGGACCGTCGGCATCGCCCACGATGTCCACGGGATTGGCACGCGACCAGGTGCGCGGCATGACCTTGTCGAGGGTTTCGATCGTCTGCGGCGAGAGCGTCGCCAGTTCGCCACCGCCGTCGAGCAGCAGATCGGTCGCGACGATACCGACGCCGCCACCGTTGGTCAGGATCGCCAGCCGCTCGTTGCGCGGCACGATGCTGTGGCCCAGCGTCTCGGCAGCATCGAACAGTTCCCCCAGCCCCGCCACCCGCACGAGTCCCGCACGCGCGAAGGCTGCGTCGTAGACGGCGGCCGAGCCCGCCATCGAGCCTGTATGCGAGGCCGCGGCCTGTGCCGCCGCCGCATGACGGCCCGCCTTGAGCACGATCACCGGCTTCATGCGCGCAATGCCGCGCGCGGCGGACATGAACTTGCGTGCGTGGGTAATGCCCTCGACGTACATCAGGATCGCGCGCGTCTCGAGATCGCGCGCGAGGATGTCGAGCACGTCGCCGAAATCGACGTCGGCCATGTCGCCCATGGACACCAGGTGCGAGAAGCCGATGCCCTGCGCCGAGCCCCAGTCCGCGAGCGCTGCCAGGACGGCGCCGGACTGCGCCACGGCCGCAATTTTTCCGGCTTTCAGCTTGCCCGGCCCGAAGCTCGCGTTCAGTCCGATGCGGGGCGCGGCGTAGCCGATGCAGTTGGGTCCGACGATGCGCAGCAGGTTCGGCTTGGCCGCATCGAGCAGACTCTGCCGCCATTGCGCATTGGCGACCTTCGCGAACGGTCCCGCGCCGGGACCGGCGGTGATGACGACGGCGACCTTGGTGCCGCGCGCCCCGAGTTCGGCGATGACGCCCGGTACGGTCTCCGGAGGCGTCATCACGATGGCCAGGTCGGCCGGCGCCGGGAGCTCGGCCAGCGAACGCAGGACCGGACGGCCCGCGATCTCGCCGCCCTTCACGTTCACAAGATGGATCTCGCCCTTGAACCCGCCCGCCAGCAGGTTGCGCGTGACGGCTTCGCCGACCGAGCCTTTGCGGTCGCTGGCGCCGATCGCCACGACCGACTTGGGCTCGACCAGGGCGTCGAGGTTACGTGTGGACACAGGCTTGCCCTCTCGCCGACAATTGGCACGAAGGCATGCCAGCCAAGCCGTGTGTGGACAAGAGCGGCTCGGTTTCTGCCCCAAGAGGTTTCTTCATGATCGCCCGATTCCTGCTGGTTCTTCTGCTCTCGTGCGCCGCGGCGGTCCCTGCCGGCGCGCAGGAACGGGCACGTCCCGCGCAAGCAGAGGCTGCAAGCACCGTGCCGGTCGAAACGGTCACGCACCATCGTTTCAAGGTCGGACGCTCGGAAGCGGCATTCACCGTCACCGCGGGGACATTGCCGATCGGCGCCCCCAAGGGCGACCAGCAGCCCGCGATCTTCTACACCGCCTATATTCGCGACCGCGGCGTGCGCGATGCGCGACCGCTCACCTTCATCTTCAACGGCGGCCCCGGCGCCAGCTCGGCCTACCTCCACGTCGGGGCGCTCGGGCCCCGGGTGGTCGAATTCGGCGCCGGCGGCCAGATGCCGGCGCAACCCGTGCACCTCGTCGACAATCCCGACAGCTGGCTCGACCTCACCGATCTCGTCTTCATCGACCCCATCGGCACGGGCTACAGCACGACCGGCGACGCGGGTCGGCAGTACTACAACGTGCGCGACGATCTATTTTCCCTTGCCTCGTTCATCGATTTCTACGTCAGGCGCAACAGCCGCATCAGCTCGCCCAAATATCTTGTCGGCGAAAGCTTCGGCGGACTTCGCGCGGCACGCCTGCCGCAGTTGCTGAGCAACGATCACGGCATCAGCCTGATGGGCGTCGTCATGATCTCGCCGGTGATCGAGTTCAGCCTGATCGGCGGCAACGAGTTCGAGCCGCTGCCCTACGCGCTCCGCCTTCCGTCCTACGCCGCCGGCAAGATCGAGCGCGCCGGAAGTGCGACGCCCGAGGCCCTGGCGGAAGTCGAACGGTTCGCGATGGGTCCCTATCTCGCCGCGCTGGTTGCAACGCCGCGCGATCCCGCGGCCATGAAAAAGGTGACTGCCGAGGTCGCCCGCTACACCGGGTTGCCGGAAGAGCTGGTCGCGCAGCACGATGGCCTCATAACCATGGATCTCTTCGCGAAGGAGACCCGCCGCTCCGACAACCAGCTCGTCAGTCGCTACGACATATCGGTCGCGGGACTCGATCCCTATCCCGCCTCCAAGGATTTCCGGCAGGATCCTGTCTTCGATGGGCTGATCCCGGTGCTCACCACGGCCATGACGGAGCATTTGAGGGACAAGCTCGGCGTCGTGACGAGCCAGCCCTATCGAATCTCGAATCCCGAGGTGGGACGCCAGTGGACTTGGCGAGACAACTCCCGCGGCGGCTATGTCGGCGGCGCCAATTCGCTGCGCGAAGCGCTGGCCGCCAATCCGCAATTGAAGGTGATGATCGCGCACGGCATGACGGACCTGGTGACGCCGTACATGACCAGCCGCTTCGTGATCGACCGCCTGCCGCCGTCGCTGACGGAGGGTCGCGTGACATTGAACGTCTATGCCGGCGGTCACATGATGTACACGCGTGCCGCGTCCCGGGCGAAGCTGCACGCCGACGCCGCCAAAATCTATCCGGTGCCGCCGCTCTAGCTAGAAGAGACGCGGGCCGTTCATCAATATGAGAGCCGTCACGATGACGGCGGCCGCGATCACCCGCCGGCGGCCAAAGGGCTCGCCGAGCAGGAGCGTTCCCATCAGCGCGCCGAACAGGACCGAGGTCTCGCGCAGCGCCGCGACATGGGCCATCGGTCCCAGGACGAGCGCGTAGATCGCGATGCCGTAGCCGGTGTTGGCGATCAGGCCGCCGATCATGCCTTTCCACCAGTGGCGCCGGAGATGCGCCCATACGGTCTCCGGCTTCAGGACGATGGCAAGGACAAGCAACCAGGGCCCTTCCAGCACGCAGAGCCATGCGATGTAGGCCAGGCGATGCGCCATGTCGGGGCCGGCCGCGCGGACGCCGAAGCCGTCGGCGATGATGTAGGCTGCGATGGTGAAGCCAGTCAGCACGGCAAACAGCGTCGCAAGACCATGTCGGCCGCCGGGTTGCGGTATCGCCGACTTGAGCGGAATCGCGAGCGCCACCAGGCTGCCGCTCAGCAGCAGCACGCCCACCATGTCCTGCGCGCGCAGATGCTCGCCGATCAGCTGTCCCGACACCAGGGCGACCAGCAACGGCCCCAGGCCGCGCGCGATCGGATAGGTATGGCTGAGATCGCCGTAGGAATAGGCCTTCAGCAGGAACGTGTAGTAGGCGACGTGCACGATCACCGAGATCGCCAGGAACTTCCACGCGCCCGGGGCGATCGGCGGCAGGAACGGCACGGCGACGACGCCCATCAGCGTGCCGGTGGTCATGATCACGCCGAAAGTCGCGAGCCGATCGGAGCGGTCGGCCTTCAGCAGCGCGTTCCAGCTTGCGTGCATGAGGGCCGCTGCCAGCAGCAGCGCCACGACCAGGGGAGCTACGACCATTTCCGATGCAGCTCAGGACTTGGGCTTGTAGTCCGAGTACTTGATCGTCAGCCGGATGTGCACCGGGGTGCCGTCGATCGGGATCTCCTCGTCGGCGCGGACGGTTATCGGATAGTAGTTCTCGTCCACGACCTGTGCGCGCAACGCCTCGTACCGCATGTTGGCGATCGGATAGTCGATGTCCCGGCCGCAGGTCTTGACGATCGCCCCCTTGCTGCCACGCACCCAGGTGCGGCCGGCGAAGGCACGATCGGTCGATTTGTCGGTGCGCGGCAGCGCATCGAAGAGTGCGAGATTGTGCCCGTCGTATCTCTGTCGGCCGGAATAGACGATGTCGCGATCCGCGAAGCTGTCCGGCGTGAGCGCGAAGGACATCGGATCGCCCAGCAGGCCGATGTCCCTGTCGGAAAGCTTGAGGCGGCCGAGCGTATTGGTCGCGCCGGCCCCCACGGTCTCGCGCCGCGCGCCGCTGGCATCGAAGTCGACGACGGCGGAGCGGTGAAACACCCCATCCACGACGTCGCCCTTGAGCGTCTCGACCTTGATGTCCACGGTGTAACCGTGACTTCCCAAAGCCTTCACGAAGTCACGCTCGTTGGCCACGACGACCTTGATGAAGTCCCGCGCGCTGAGGGGAAAATCGGCCGCCGCGTCGATCGGCTCCATGCCGGCATTGCAATCGACCTGGGCAAACGCCGGCACAGCCAGCAGCCAGGCCGCGAGAAAAGACGCGAACTTCACCATGCCAGCTATTTTAGCCTAACGCGGCGGCTCCGATATCGAAAAAAGATCGCGCTCGCCCAGATCGGCACTGCGGCGTCGCTCGAGTTCCTGGTTGTAGCGGCGCAGCGCATAGTGCTCGGTCATGTAGCCGACGACGATCCTGTCGACCGTCGAATCGAGGACGGGCAGCGCCTCGACTTCCTTTTCCTCGAAACGCGTGATCGCAGTGCGGACGTTCTCGTAGGCCAGCAGGTAGAGATCGTCGTTGGCCGCAAAGTCGCGCGCGTACTTGCCGTCGAGGACCGCCTCGTCCTTCAGCTCATGCAGGGAAGCCATGTCGAGCTGGCCCAGGAACACGCCCTCCTTGCCGACCACGAAGACGCGCTTGGCCGAGCCGACAGGATACTTGGCCTGGATCTCGCGCACCGTCATGCCCTCCTGCACGATCTTGGGATCGGCGCGCATCAGGCGGCCGACGGAGAGATCGGCCAGCCAGCCGATGTCGTGCGCGCCGCGGATGCCGATGCCGCGCTGGTGGAAGCGCCAGGTCGAGAAGGAATAGCCGAACACCAGCCGCACGATGGTCGACGACACGATCACGCCCACCATCACGCCGACGGTCATCGGAAAGTTGCCGGTGCCTTCCAGGACCAGAAACACCATGGTGAGCGGCGCGCCGATCACCGCGGCCGCGACGGACCCCATCCCCACCATCATCAGCGCGGCATGCTGGGGCGCGAGGCTCGGCGCCACGAACGAGGCGATGTCGGCGAAGGTCGCCCCGAACAGGCACCCGAGGAACAGCGAGGAACTGAACATGCCGCCGCGAAACCCCGACCCCAGCGACAGAGCCGACGCGATCAACTTGGCGACAAGCAGGACCACGAGCGTGGTGAGCGCGGGATCGCGGTCGAACACGAGCTGGATCGCACCGTGGCCGCTGCCCAACACCTGCGGGATCGGATAGGCGAGCAAGGTCACGAGGATGCCGCCGATGGCGGGACGCAGGAACTGCGGCAACGGCAGGCGCCGCATGCCGCGTTCGACCCAGGTCACCGACTGCATGGCCAGGATGCTGAAGCCCGCGGCGAAGATGCCCAGCAGCACGAACAGCACGTAGACCCAGTTGCTGAAGTCGAAGATCTCCTGCACGACGAACAGCGAATCCGGATGGGTGAGCGCGCGATTCATGAGCGTGCCGGCCATCGCCGCCGCCGCGATCGGCGCCAGCGCCGTCACCGCGTAGCTGCCCAGGATCAGCTCGAAGCCGTAGAAGGCGCCGGCCACGGGCGCGTTGAAGGCCGCGGCAATGGCGGCGGCCGCGCCGGCGGCAACAAACACACGCTGGTCGGTGCGCCGCAGCTTGAAGTACTGCCCCACCTTGGACAGCACGCTGGCACCGAGCTGGCTGTAGCCCGCTTCCATGCCGACGGCGACGCCGCTCACATTGGAGATGAAGGTGTCGACCACCAGGCGCAAACTCTCGCGCATCGACATGCGGCCGCCGTGCAAGGCATTGGCTTCGATCGGATCCACGATCTCGCGCGCGCCGAAATAGCGCATGACGACCGCCGACAGGCCGAGCAGCAGCCCGCCGACGACGGGCACGTAGAGCACGCGCTCCATGTCGATGCCCATGCCGGCACTCAGGCTGTGGCCGCCGGTGATGTTGAACGCCAGTACATGTCCCCAGTCGACGAGCCTGTGCAGGCCCGCGATCAGCGCCCCGATCGCGGCGCCCATTGCCGCGCACACCACGATCTGCGTGGGTTCGTGGGAACGCAGCCGGCCCTGCATCCGGAACCAGCGCCGGGCATCGCCCCAGCTGGTCGCGCGCACGCGCTCGGTGAGGCGCTTGGCGGTTTCCCGCAGGATGCTGTTCAGTGCCAGCCGCATGGCTGCGGGCTCTCCATTTGTGCCAGCCCCTATCTTTCGGGGTCGGTTTCCGCGAAAATAGCCGCCACACGCTTCATAGCAGTGACAGGTGCATTTTGCTGCTTCTCATCGATAACTACGACAGTTTCACCTACAACCTCGTCCACTATCTGGGCGATCTTGGGGCACGCTGCGCCGTCCACCGCAACGACCAGATCACGGTCGACGAGGCGATGGCGCTGAAGCCCGACGGCATCGTGCTGTCGCCGGGCCCCTGCACGCCGAACGAGGCCGGCATCTGCATGGATCTCATCAAGGCTGCCACCAAGGCGCAGGTGCCGCTGTTCGGCGTCTGCCTCGGCCACCAGGCGATCGGCCAGGTGTTCGGCGGCAAGGTCGTGCGCGCGCCCGCGCCGATGCACGGCAAACTGTCGGGCATCGAGCACAAGGGCCAGAGCGTGTTCGAGGATGTGCCCTCGCCGTTCCAGGCCACGCGGTATCACTCGCTGATCGTCGACAAGGCAGGCTTCCCGACGGAGCTCGAGGTCACCGCCCGCACCGGCGACATCATCATGGGCCTGCGTCACAAGTCGCTGCCGATCCATGGCGTGCAGTTCCACCCCGAGAGCATCGCTTCGGAGCACGGTCACAAGATCCTCGAGAACTTCCTCAAGATCGCGGGCGAGCACCCGACGCAGCAGAAGAAGAAAGCCGCCTGATGTTGACCCGCCGCACGGTGCTGGCGTCGGCTGCCGCGTCGACGCTGGCGGCCCCGGCGCTCGCGCAGGCCTATCCGACCAAGCCGATCAAGATCGTCGTGCCCTATCCGGCCGGCCAGTCGACCGACATCCTGGGCCGCGTGATGGCCGACCAGTTCACCAAGGCGCTCGGCCAGCAGGTCATTGTCGATAATCGCCCCGGTGCCGGCGGCACGATCGGCGCCGACTACGCTGCCAAGGCGGCACCCGACGGCTACACGCTGCTGATGTCGACGATCTCCACGCACATCATCGCGCCGGTGATCTATCCCAAGCTGCCGTACGACCCGATCAAGGATTTCGCGCCGATCGCCAATCTCGGCCTTACGCCGCAAACGCTGATCGCCAGCACGAAGAGCGGAATCGCTTCGGTGAAGGACCTGATCGCGAAGGCAAAGGGCGGCGATCTCAACTACGGCTCGTCCGGCAACGGGTCGGCCAGCCATCTTGCCGTCGCCCTCACGCTCTACGCCGCCGGCATCCGAATGACCCACGTTCCCTTCAAGGGAAATGCCGAGGCGCAGATGGCATTGCAGAACGGCGACATCCAGCTCATGTCCGACGCCGTGCCTGCCATTGTGGCGCCAATCCAGGGTGGCCGCGTGACGGCGATCGGCATCTGCGACTCCAAGCGCTCACCGTATCTGCCCGACGTTCCGACCGTCGCCGAGCAGGGATATCCGAGCGTGCTCGCCGTCGGCTCGATCGGCATCGGGGCGCCCCCCAATACGCCGGCGACGATCCTCGACAGGCTCGCGGCCGAGGTCGACCGGATGATGGCCGAACCCGTCGTCGTCGAGAAGCTGAAGAGCCTCTACTTCGTGCCCGCGCCCGAACGGCGCGCCCAGTACGGCAAGTTCATTGCCGACGAGATCGAGCGCTGGCGGGGCGTGGTGAAGGCTGCGGATATCAGGATCGACTGACAAAAGCCTTGACATTCATTGCGATTATCGCCATGATAATCGCAACACTGATCCCCTGACGCAAGGGGCTCCCATTAAATTCCCATTTGTTTAATGGGAGCGCCCCCTAGGAGGCGACGCCGAACCCGGAGCGCTGGATCGCCTTGATGATGGCGGGCAAATCGGCCCCTTCCGGGAGGCGCATCTCGCCGCTCTTGAGATCGACGGAGATCGGCGCGGTGCCGGCGCCGGTGGCGGCACGGGTGACGGCCTTGACGCAGCCGTCGCAATCCATGCCGGTGACCTTGAGGATGTGTTCTTGTGCCATGTGATATAGCTACCCGCCCTCCGGCCGGGCCGGCAAGGGACAAAATGACGAGTCTGGAGTGCGACGGGTGAGTGGCGACATCGACGATTTTCGCGGCCTTCTGGCCAAGGTGGGCAACGGCGCAACGCTCGGCATCGACGAGGCCGAGCGCGCGTTCGACATCATGACCAGCGGTAACGCGACGCCGGCCCAGATGGGCGCCTTCCTCATGGGGCTGAAGGTTCGCGGCGAGACGGCGGAAGAACTGGCCGGCGGCTCGCGGGCTCTGCGCGCCAAGGTGTTGCGCGTGAGGGCTCCCGATGGCGCGATCGACATCGTCGGCACCGGTGGCGACCACCATGGCACCTACAACGTCTCCTCCTGCTCGGCCTTCGTCGTGGCCGGCGCCGGCGTGCCGGTCGCCAAGCACGGCAATCGCGCGTTCACCTCAAAGTCCGGCGCGGCCGACGTGCTGTCGGCGCTGGGCATCGGCCTCGAAATTTCCGTCGAGCGGCTGGAGAAGGCGTTGGCCGAGGCCAAGGTCTGTTTCCTGATGGCCCCGCACCATCACGGCGCGATGCGCAACGTCGGCGGGGCGCGCGCCGAACTCGCCCCCTCGCGCACGATCTTCAATCTGCTGGGGCCGATGTCGAACCCGGCCTTCGTGAAGCGCCAGCTCGTGGGTGTGTTCGATCGCCGCTGGCTGAAGCCGGTTGCCGAGGCGCTGGGCCAGGTCGGCCTCGAGCGCGCGCTGGTCGTGCATGGCCAGGACGGCATGGACGAGATCACGACGACGGCCAGGACCTGGGCCGCGTCGCTGGAGAACGGCAAGGTGAGCGAGATCGAGATCGCGCCCGAGGACGTGGGGGTCAAGCGCGCGACCCTGGCCGAGCTCAAGGGCGGCGACGCCTCGCACAACGCAGAGGCGATCAAGCAGGTGCTGGCCGGCAAGCCTAGCGCCTTCCGCGACATCGTCATCCTGAACAGCGCCGCGGCCTTGATGGTGGCGGGCAAGGCCACCAATTTGAAGCAAGGCGCCGAACTCGCCGTCGCGTCGATCGACGGCGGCAAGGCTGCGGCCGCCCTCGCCACCCTGCAAAGGCTCTGCGCATGAGCGACACGCTGACCAGGATCACCGCCGACACGGCCAGGCACGTGGCCCGGTGCAAGGCTGCGCGCCCGCTCGGCGTCGTCGAGGCGGAGGCCAAGAAGGCCGATCCGCCGCGCGGTTTCGCCAAGGCCCTCAAGGCCACGATCGCCGCGGGCCGCTACGGTCTGATCGCCGAGATCAAGAAGGCTTCGCCAAGCAAAGGGCTGATCCGTCCGGACTTCGATCCGCCTTCCCTCGCCCGCGCCTACGAGCGTGGGGGCGCGACCTGTCTCTCGATCCTGACGGACGAGCCCTACTTCCAGGGCAAGGACGCGTTCCTCGTCCAGGCGCGCGCGGCCACGAAGCTGCCGGTGCTGCGCAAGGATTTCATGATCGATCCCTATCAGATCGTCGAAGCGCGGGCGTTGGCGGCCGACTGCGTGCTTCTGATCATGGCCTGCCTCGACGACAAGCTTGCCGCGGAATTGGCGACACTTGCCCATCGGTGGGGCATGGACGTGCTGGTCGAAGTGCACAACGCCGAGGAACTCGATCGCGCGCTGAAGATCGACGGCGACCTGATCGGCGTCAACAACCGCAACCTCAAGACACTGGCCGTCGACCTCGCGACGACCGAAGAGCTCGCGCCGAAAGTGCCGAAAGACCGCGTGCTGGTGGCCGAAAGCGGTCTCGGCTCGCCGGCCGATCTCGCGCGCATGGCCAAGGTCGGCGCGTCGGCATTCCTGATCGGCGAGAGCTTCATGCGCAAGCCCGACGTCGAAGCGGCGGTGCGCGAGATCCTCGCCAAGAAGGCGGCATGAAGAAGAAGGCCCTCACCCACTTCGACAAGCGCGGCAACGCCCACATGGTCGATGTCGGCGGCAAGGAGATCACCGAGCGCGTGGCGATCGCACGCGCCACGGTGACCATGCAGGCAGCGACCGTGAAGCTGATCCAGACCAAGACCGCCAAGAAGGGCGACGTGCTGGCCGTGGCCCAGCTCGCCGGCATCATGGCGGCGAAGAAGACCGCCGACCTGATCCCACTCTGCCATCCGCTGGCGCTGTCGTCCGTCGACGTCAAGCTCACGATCGATGCCAGGCGCCGCACCGTCGATATCGAGGCGACGTGCAAGCTGAAGGGCCGCACGGGCGTCGAAATGGAGGCGCTGACTGCCGCATCCGTCGCCGCCCTGACCGTCTACGACATGTGCAAGGCCGTCGATCGCGGCATGGTCATCTCCGACGTGAAGCTCGTGCACAAGTCGGGCGGTAAGTCGGGAGTCTTCAATGCCCGGTAAGCTGCTTCCCGTCCGCGAGGCGCACGCGCGCGTGATCGCGGCCTTCGATCCATTGCCGACCGAAATCGTGTCGGTGGCCGAGGCCGCCGGCCGTACGCTTGCGGTCGCGCCCAAGGCACGACTCACCCAGCCGCCCGCCGATCTGTCGGCGATGGACGGCTACGCCCTGCGCGCCGAGGACGTGCCTGCCGTTCCGTCGACCGTCACGCTGGTGGGCGAAGCGCCCGCCGGCGGGTCCTACGATCACGCCCTGAAGCCCGGCGAAGCGGTGCGCATCTTCACCGGCGGCCCTCTGCCGATGGGCGCCGACTCGATCGTCATCCAGGAAGACACCAAGGCCGACGGCAGCAAGATCACGATCCTCGATGCGCCGCGGCCCGGCCGCCACATCCGCAAGGCGGGGCTCGACTTCAGCGCCGGCGACGTGCCGCTCGCCGCAGGCCGGACGCTCACGACGCGCGATGTGGCCCTTGCCGCCGCGATGAACCTGCCGTGGCTCTCGGTCTACCGGAAGCCGCGGGTCGCGATCCTTTCGACCGGCGACGAGCTTGTGATGCCGGGCGAACCGGTCGGCCGAAACCAGATCGTCTCCTCCTCCGGCATCGCCGTGGCCGCGTTGGTGCGCGGTTGGGGCGGCGATCCCACGCTTTTCGACATCGCCCGCGACGATCCGCAGCTCATTCAGGAATGCATCGCCGCCGGCGCGCAGCACGACATTCTGATCACCCTGGGCGGCGCGTCGGTGGGCGACCACGATCTCGTGCAGGATGCGTTGAAGGCCAATGGCTTCGCGATGGACTTCTGGCGCATCGCCATGCGTCCCGGCAAGCCGCTGATGTTCGCCGCGAAAGAACGCGCGCGCGTGCTCGGCCTGCCGGGCAATCCGGTCTCGACGATGGTGTGCTCGCTCCTCTTCCTGAAGCCCGCGATGGACCGGATGCTGGGCCAGCCGGGTGACATGGTATCGACCGTGCCCGCCACGCTCGCCGTCGACGTGAAGCAGAACGACCAGCGCGAGGACTATGTCCGCTCCAAGCTGACGCGCGGCGCCGATGGCACGCTCACCGTCGATCCGCACAAGATCCAGGACAGCTCCATGCTCTCGGTGCTCGCCTGGTGCGACGCCTTCATGATCCGTCCGCCGCACGATCCGGCGCGCAAGGCCGGCGACACGGTGCAGGTGATCGACCTCGCCACGCTGCCCGGAGGCTACTGAGGCCGCTTCCTGTAGAAATCGTAAACGTGCGTCTCGGGCAGGCCGAAAGGCGTGCGGTGCGGCCACGGCAAACCCTCAGCGTCGTCGAAGTAAGGCCTGAAGAGGCCCAGCGCCTCGAGGTCGGGCAGCAGGTTGGTGTTCCAGCCGACCAGCAACAGCCCGCCTGGCGCCAGTGCCTCATGCAGCACCTTGATCGTCTCGCGCTGGCTGTCCAGGTCGTCGATTCCGAAGCCGAAGACGCCGTTGAACACGATGCAGTCGAAGTAGCCTTTCGGGCGAAAGCGCTCGATCTGCTGGATGGGCGCCACGATGTGATTGCGCGCGCCCCATACGGCCGTCGCGCTCTCCGGATCGATCGTCGTGTACTGATCGCGCGAGCGGCGGAACAGGCGCTCGAACTGCCATGTGTAGGGGCCCGTCCCGACGAAGAGCACCCGCGCCTGGTGCCTGGCCAGCCACGGCAGGATCTCGTGCTCGAGGAACCGCCGGCTGGGATGGGAGCGCAGATGATCGTAGCGTCGCCGCACTCCCAGGAAGTTCAGCAGGATGAAGCGCTTCACCTGCTTGGGCAGGAGCTTCTTGGCGATTTGCGACGGCGACGGCATGGCGCAGCCCTTGTGCTCCGGACGTTCCTCCAAGGCGAGCAAAACCCGCCCTTTCCCCGGCAAACGTGGGATAAGTTGACAATTTGAAAGAACTAAACTAGAACATGTGGCGAGTTTCAGGATTTGTTCCGAAATCTGGTAGGCACTGTGCATCAAGTGCCCGGGGAGAAGACGGTGTTAACCCGCAAACAAAACGAACTGCTGCTGTTCATCAACAAGCGGCTCAATGACGGCGGCGTGTCGCCCTCCTTCGACGAAATGAAGGAAGCGCTGCGTCTCAAGTCCAAGTCCGGCATTCATCGCCTGATCACGGGTCTGGAGGAGCGCGGCTTCCTGCGCCGCCTGCCCCATCGTGCGCGGGCCCTGCAGGTTCTCAAGTTGCCCGAAGCCGCCGCGATGCCGAACCCTAACGTCACCCCCATGCTCGCCCGCGGCGGCATGGCCGAGGCCCGCGAGAGTTTCGTGCCCCAGATCGTTCGCGGCGACCGCGTGCCGCTGGCAGGCGCCATCCAGGCCGCGAACGAGGCGCAGGCGCTCAGTCTGCCTCTGTACGGGCGGATCGCCGCCGGTACGCCGATCGAAGCCTTGCGCGACAATTCGACGACGGTGGACGTGCCGGTGTCGTTGCTCGGCTCGGGCGCGCACTACTGCCTCGAAGTTCAGGGCGACTCGATGGTCGAAGCCGGCATCCAGAATGGCGACATCGCGATCATCAAGAGTTCCGACACCGCCGAGAACGGCGAGATCGTCGTGGCGCTGATCGACGACACCGAAGCGACCCTGAAGCGGCTGCGCCGCAAGGGTGCGTCGGTGGCGCTCGAGCCCGCCAACGCCGCCTACGAGACCCGGATCTTCGGACCAGATCGCGTCAAGATACAGGGGCGCCTGGCGGGACTGTACCGCCGCTACCACTGACTACTTCATCGTTATCGGCGAGAAGTCCTGGAACCAGTTCTGCGCCTGGATGAAGCCCGTGACCTTGGGCGACACCTCGCGCGAGTTGACGTCGTGGGCGACGAACAGGAACAGCGCCTCGTCCACCATCTTCTCGTGGATCTCGGCCAGCACCTTGTCCTGGTCGGCGGCCACGAAGGTGTTGCGCGCCTTGTCGAGTAGCGCGTCCATCGCCGGGTCCTGGTAGTAGCCCCAGTTGGTGCCGTTGGGCGCCACCAGCTTGGAGTCGACGTGGCGGATGAAGGCGGTGAACGGGTCCTGGATGAAATAGGAGAAGTTGATCGCGTTCGATCCCTTCACCTGCTCCGACTTGGTGCCGGCGCGCCACATGTTGATCATGGTGTTCCATTCCACGACCTCGAAGTCGACCTTGATGCCGACCTCGGCCAGGTTCTGCTGGATGTACTCGTTCATCGGCAGCGGCTGCATCTGGCCCGAACCCGAGCTCGAGATCAGCACCTTAACCTTGACCGGGTTCGACGGGCTGAAGCCCGCCTCCGCCAGCAGCTTCTTGGCCGCCGCCGGATCGTACTTCACCTCGAACTTCGGGTGGCCGAACCACGGGCTGCTGGGCGTGACGAAGCCCTTGGCGGGCAGCATCAGGCCGTGCAGCAGGACCTTCAGCCCATCGCGGTCGACGGCGAGGTTCGCGGCCTTGCGGACGCGGATGTCCTTCCACGGCGAGCCTTCTGCCATGCTGAGGTGCCATGTCCAATTATGCGGGTACGGACCGTCGATCAGCTTGAAGCCCGCCTTGTTCAGGCTGTCGACGGCATCGGGCGCCGGCGTCTCGATCCAGTCGACCTGTCCCGACCGCAGCGCGGCCGTGCGGGTCGAGGCCTCCGGAATTGGCAGCAGCAACATCTTGTCGAGTTTCGGCACTCGCGCCTTGTCCCAGTAGTCCTTGTTGGGAACGAGTTCGGCGCGCGTCTGAGGCACGAAGCTGGTGAGCTTCCACGGACCCGTGCCGGACGGCGTCTTGGCAAAGGCGTTCCAGTCCTTGCCCACCTTCTCCCACTGGGCGGGGCTCGAGATCATGACCCAGGACATCTGGTACGGCAGGAAGGCATCCGGCGACTTGGTGCGGACTTCCAACGTGTAGTCGTCGAGCGCCTTGTAGGAAGCCACCGCCGGAATGCGCGAGCGGCCCTGCGCCGACTGCTTGGTGTCGTACTGCGGCGACTTGTCGTTGAGCAGCTTGTCGATGTTCCAGACCACGGCATCGGCCTTGAAGTCCGAGCCATCGTGGAACTTCACGCCCTGGCGCAGGATGAACACCCAGCGGTTCTTGTCCGCATCGTCGACCTTCCACGACGTTGCAAGCGACGGCACCAGGCTCGACGCCTTGTCGGCTTTCGACAGATCCCACTCGATCAGGGAGTTGTAGACCGTGTAGCCCATGAACCGCATGCCTTCGCCGCCATTGTCGGTCTGCCCCGTGGTGAGCGGGATGTCGGACGCGGTCATGCCGACGCGCAGAGTGCCCTGCGCGAAGGCGGGCGACGCGACCAGCACGGCGGCAAGAGCGAGAATAGGCTTGAGACGGCTGTTCATTGCGGTTCCCCCAATAAGGCGAACCGTTGCAAGCCAAGACCGTGCCAAAGATCAGGCTTTGGCCGCGTCCAGCACCCGGAACCAGTTTTCACCCGTGATCTTCTTCACGTTCGCGGGTGTGGTGATCCTGTTCAGGGCGGCAACAATCTCACCGTACCCTGCAGGATTGCGCGGCACCGAGCTGCGGCCGCCCGCCATGTCGAGGCCGATGGCCACGTTATCGGCGCCGACCAGCTTGATCACGTGGTCTACATGCTGTGCCCATTCATCGGCGGTAGGGATCAGCGGCACCAGTTCGGGGATCTCCTTCCACTTGGCGCGCGACAGCCACGCCTCGCGGAACTCCTTGTCGAAGCGCTCGACATACTCGCCGTGGTCGCCGGGTTTGCGGGGGAAGCTGGGCTCATAACCCAGCATGTTGGCCACGTCCTTATTGGCGGCCGCAACCTGCTCCTTGTGCTCCACCATCCATTGGCGGAAGCGCTTGCTCACGACTTGCGCGCTCGAGTGGATGCCGACCAGCCCACCCTTGGCCGCCAACGCCTTGATCGTCTCGTCGGAGATGCCGACGCCCGACACGGCGCGGATGGTCTCGTGACTCGCCACGACCGGTGTCCTGCTCGCTTCGATCAGCTGTTTGTGTACGGTCTCGGTGCCGTGGGTGATGTCGATCAGGATGCCCAGCCGGTTCATCTCCGCGACCAGCGCTCGGCCGCGATCGGTGATGCCGTGGAAATGGTCGGGGCTCTGGCCACCCTGGCTCATCGCCAAGGCGCTGTCGGCGAAATTGTTGTAGCCCGACTGGGACGCGAACTGGATGGTGCGCAGGCCGAGGCGGTAGAAGGCGCCCAGCACGTCGAGATCGCCCTCGTGATCCCAGCCCGATTCGCTGCCGAGGAACACGGCCATGCGCCCGCTGGCCACGATCTGCCGCGCCTGTGCGCTCGTGGTGGCGATCGCCATCTTGTCGGCATGCTGCTCGGCGTAGCGGTTCGCCGTCTCGAGCAGGCGCAGTGCCTGCTTGGGCGTGTAGTTATAGTTCCAGTAGCCGTAGGTGCCGAGGTTATCGATCACGCAATTGACGCCGGCCGAACGCGCGCGCTTGAAGTCCCAGCCTACGTCCGGCACGTCCTGCCAGAGATCGGCTTGCTCCCAATAGACGCGGTTGATCGCGTGCACATGCCCGTCCATCAGCAGCGGCGGCGCCGCCTGCGCCCAGGCGCGTGTCGACACGGCGACGGCTCCTGCTCCCAGCAGCTTGAGTGCAGCGCGGCGTGTCGGTGTCATGTTGTCCCCTCCGTTTCGGGGAGACTATCACGCTCCCGGTGGCTTCACCGGCATCGCTTGGCGAGCGGCGCTGTTGGGGACCCACGGCCGGTCGCCGCGCCAGCCATTGCCGGTCTCGCGCCGCAGGCCCCGCTCATCGAGCCACAGCGCTTGCGCGCCTTCACGCCACGCATCGCGCCTGTCGAGGACCAGCCGCGGGCCACGGCAGAGGCCCTTCGCATCGACCGTCGAGAGCACGATATCGGCGCGCGCGCAGGCTTCTGCCAGGCGACGCTCATCGCTCACCATCGCCACTTTCCACGGGCCCTTGCGCCAGCTGCAGAGACCCGTGTTGCAGCCGATGCCGGCCGCCTGCTGATCGGCGCTGACGGTCCACTTGCCGGCACCCTCCTGGCCGCTGCGCCGGGCCCAGGCATCGGCGACAAAGCGGTCGGTGCGCGTTGAGGCAACATGAATGGTGCCACCTTCGTCCCGCAGGCCCAGCACGCGGCCATCCTCGCTCATCAGCAGGTCGGGTGGCGGCCCGTGGCTGAGCAACAGTCCCGCAATCGCGACTGGTAGTCCGGCGAAGCGCCATTTGCGCCGCCAGAAGCAGAGCCACAATCCGCCGATCGTCAGCAGCCACAGGCTGGCGCCCGGCAAGGATGGCACGAGTGTCGCCGTCTGCGGCCAAGACGCGACGTAGGCTGCGATGGCATCGAGCGCGGTCACGCCCCAGCCCATCGGCACCAGCGCGACCTTCTCCAGTCCGAACGGCATCAGCAGCATGGCGAGCAGGCCAAAGGGCATGATCCAGAAGCCGGTGAGCGGCACGCCCAGCATGTTGGCGACGATTCCAAGCAAGGATATGCGATTGAAGTGGTAGGCCGCGAACGCACCGGTCGCGATTGATGCGATCAGGCTGGTAGCAAGACTCGCTCCTATCGCCGTTGTGACGCGCCATAGCAGGCGGTGTTTCGAGAGCTCGGCGCGCTCGTGCAGGCGCCGCCGCCACCCACTGCCCATCTCCCAGGCGGCGATCAGGGCGATGACGGCGGCGAACGACATCTGGAACGAGGCGCCGACCAGCGCATCGGGGGCGGCGACCAGCACGACGACCGCGGACCACGCCACCAGCCGCAGCGACAGCGCCGCCCGGTCGAGCAGGATGGCGAGCAGCGCGAACGCAGCCATCGCGCACGAGCGCTGCGCCGGCACCGGGGCGCCGGCCAAAGCCGTGTAGAACAGCGCGACCAGCAACGCGATCACGGCCGCGATCTTCTTGGCGTCGACCCTGAGTGCCAGCGGCGGGATCAGGGCGATGCCGTAACGGAAGAAGCCCATCACCAGCGCCACCACGAATACGATATGGAGGCCGGAGATCGACAGGATGTGCGCTAGGCCCGAGTCGCGCATTTGCTGGGTGACTTCCTTGGTCACGGCTGTCTGCTCGCCGGTCAGCAGGGCTGCCGCGACTCCTCCTTCGGGATTGGGCAGTGCCTTCAGGATGCGCGCCGTGATGTCGGCGCGCAGGCCATCGATGGCGCGCACGATGCCGTTCGGCTTGCCATGCTCGACGACAGCGGCGGGCGCCAGCGCATAGCCGACCGCACCGATCTGCTGGTACCAGGCGACTCGCTGGAAATCGAAAGCACCGGGCGCGGCAGGTCCCGCTGGCGGGGAGATGTTGGCCAGCACCAGCAGCCTGTCACCCACTGTCAGCGGCGGTGCACTTTTGCCGAGAGAGATACGCACGCGCTCCGGGGTCATTTCGAGCCGGGGCGCGCCATTGCCTTTCAATCGTACCGTCTCGAGCACCACGCGCTGGCTTTCGGGCAGGCGCTGGATATCGGCGATGCGGCCTTCGACGTTGATGCTGAACAGCGGCCGAGTGAGCGTCGGCGCGGCAAGGTTGGCGGTGCGCCAGGTCGCCAGGCCGAAGCCGAAGGACGCTGCCACGAGGCCGATCGCCAGCGCGCGCGCGTAGCCGCCTGCTGGCGTGAGCAAGACCTGGACGACGCCCCCGAAGCCGCACGCCAGCCCGAGCCACAACGGCGGCTCGACCGGCAGCTCGAAGTAAATGGCGATGCCCAGGCCCAGCGCCGCCGGAAGCCACAGCATCCAGCGGCCTCGCTCGGCATCTAGCTGCTGCATCACCCAGGCCCGCGGTCCCGTCACACTCCCCCCTTGTTGTTTGACAGGCCAGCCACGCTCCCCTACCTACGGCGCGCTTTTCCGGCCTAAATGCGAATCAAGCAGGAAATAAAGGCCGCTACTGATCTTTGGGTAACAATTCGGGTAACGGAGCGCCCTACTCGCGTCTGACCAAAAGCGTCAATTTGCCGAGGCCTTCAAATCGACTTGGCGAGGTGGGGTGGCCCTCGGACGACGGGACTCCTCGGTCCTGTCACAGCGTCCTTGTCGTTCTCTGGAAAAATTTGCAGAAAAATCTGGGAAATCGCAGCCTCAATCATCGCGGCCAGTATTGGCAACCCAACCCTCTCAGGGTCAATTTCGAGCGCCGTGGCGCGTCAGTTCTGGCGTGCTGGCGGGTCGAGAACGCATTTAGGCGGAATCGACTCGCCAATCGATTGCCTTTGCGGCTACGAGTCTAGTCGACGTGGGGTCACCGAGCGGCGACAGGGGCCGCTCCCGATTGCCGAAGGCTGCCCGCATGGGCCGCATCACCTGCACCCCGCCGAAGCCCAGACCCGAATATCCGCACGACGTGACCGTCCTTTGCGCCGAAGTCGACCAGGCATGGATCTGGGAGGAAGCGACGCGGATCGCCGGCATCATGGGCTACGGGCGGCGCTCGAGGGGTTGGGCCGCCACGGTCGTAGCCTTCGACACGCGCGAGAAGGCCGACGAGCTCAACCGCAAGCTACGCCGGTGGCGCCACGAGAGACAACTGTCCGAAATGCGCCGCCATCCCTGCCCCGTCGCCGTCCGCTATGCCGAGGCCGCCCTACGCCAGCACGGCATCATCTGGGGGCTCTCGACGGGGCATATCCGTGTCTAGTAGCTCCGGCCCAAATTCGAGTTTAACTGCGCACAGGACGCCTTGATACCGCTCTTCCTCTGGGCCTCGCCCCTCTAGCCATCCTAACGCGGCCGCAGCAGCGTGCCCCCTGTCGTCATTACTTGCCTGCCTTTTCCAGCGCGTCACATACAAGGCCAGCAACGAATTAGGTCTAAACCTTATTTCTTATACAACGTAGCTGGTTTGCAGGACCACGCACCTGGCAGTTGAAAATTAAGTCGAACATGTCGATACCGCTCGCATTCAGATTGCGAGGCCCAAACGTTATTATCCAATGGTTGCCCGGTACCGTCCTCAAAGACACCCCAACCGATCTGCGCCGCTCGTCCCCAAACACCGTAGCCTGAAGCTGGAACGCACTTCTCGGTGCGCGCATGATCGTAGTTGTTAGCAAGGTATTGCTGGCACGCTTCTAGGCTAGGAAAGTTCATGGGGATGATGTCGCCAGTGGCGACCAACAATAAATCCCACATTCCGGTTTGCGCCTTGGCCTTGTCTTCCCCCTTTAATTTCTTGCGTAACTCTTCGCGCCGCTCGCAGTGTTTCCACGTTTCTGGCGTGTTAGCGCCGCCAAGACAGGCGCTGTTCTCCCTTGACCATTCTTCCTGCTCTGTAGCGGTTTGCGCCTTGGCCATCGTGCTGAACAGCACCAACGCTACGAACACCCAGATCAGAACGCCGAACCGGCGCAGCTGATTGTCCTGCATTGCCTACTTCCTTTTCAGCAAGACTAAAGCAATCTAATGATAGTAGCGCCCTATCCGTATATCGAAGCCGCAAATAACACTCGGCTTCGGCGGGCCACTTTGCTGTTTCAAAAAGCGCGTCGTTCTCAGCCGGCCCTTTGATCTCGGCCAGCAGCGGGGAAATGCCCTCATACCAGGCCAGCGGCACATGCTCCTGCGCCACCGTCGCGTCGTAGAGCTTGGCCAGCGTCTCGGTTAGACTAAGCCGGACTCGTTCATCATGGCCTGATCGCGCGCGAAGAGATCGGACCAATCCTTGCCGACCAGCTTGTAGTGCTCGAGCTGGCCGCGCACGTCGTCGCGCGACAATTTCATTGTGTAGTGTAAGCGCCGGAGACAAAATCCCTCACTGAAGCGGCCGGAAAGTCTGGTTGCGCCGGAGCAAAAATACCTCGGCAGATAGCTCTTTGCACGGCGTGCAGAGGGCGGGGGGATGAAGGGCGTGGAACTTTACAGGCAG